>CANPXP010000054.1 GCA_947586255.1 uncultured Lachnospiraceae bacterium
GGCGGTGTGCGGCGGACATCTTTTTTGCCTCATCCGCAATATTTTTGATTTTACATCTTGAATTTTCAGGATAAATTAGGTACAATAATCGTGTTGACAAAATTTTGTCAATCTTAACCAAATTAAGAGGGGCAAAATTAGATAAAAATAATATTTTCAGGAGGGACTAAAAATGGCAGTAAGAGTAGCAATCAATGGTTTCGGCCGTATCGGTCGTCTCGCATTCAGACAGATGTTCGGCGCGGAGGGATACGAGGTAGTAGCGATCAACGATCTGACGAGCCCGAAGATGCTGGCACACCTGTTGAAGTATGATTCCTCACAGGGTAAGTACGCTCTGGCGGACACCGTATCCGCAGGCGAGGACACGATCACGGTTGACGGCAAGACGCTGAAGATCTACAAAGAGCCCGACGCAAACAACTGCCCTTGGGGTGAGCTCAAGGTTGACGTCGTACTGGAGTGCTCCGGTTTCTACACCAGTAAGGAGAAGGCGCAGGCACACATCAACGCAGGCGCAAGAAAAGTTGTCATCTCCGCACCCGCAGGCAATGACCTTCCTACTATCGTATACAATGTAAACCACACGACGCTGAAGCCTACGGACACGATCATCTCCGCTGCTTCCTGCACGACCAACTGCCTGGCTCCGATGGCGAAGGCTCTGAATGACCTGGCAACGATCAAGTCCGGTATCATGAGCACGATCCACGCTTACACGGGCGACCAGATGATCCTCGACGGTCCTCAGAGAAAGGGCGACCTGAGAAGATCCCGCGCAGGCGCGGTCAACATCGTTCCCAACAGCACGGGCGCGGCTAAGGCAATCGGCCTGGTTATCCCTGAGCTGAACGGCAAGCTGATCGGTTCCGCACAGCGTGTTCCCACCCCTACAGGCTCCACGACGATCCTGGTAGCGACCGTTGAGAAGTCCGTAACCAAGGAGGAGATCAACGCGGCGATGAAGGCTGCTTCCAACGAGTCCTTCGGCTACAACGAGGACGAGATCGTATCCTCCGATATCGTAGGCAGCACCTACGGTTCCATCTTCGATGCGACACAGACCATGGTCGGCGCAGACAATCTGGTACAGGTTGTTTCCTGGTACGACAACGAGAACAGCTACACCTCACAGATGGTTCGCACGATCAAGTACTTCTCTGAACTTGCATAAAACGAGCGCAGCTCGTTTACGAGATTCGCTTCGCGAACTCGGTAGGACAAACAAGTTTGTCCCCAATCAATAGTGTAATTTTGCATAGGCTCGGCCGTTGGGCCGGGCCTGTGTTGTAAAGAAAGAAATGAGGCGGCGCGCCTCAAATTATAAAACAGGAGGGCATACACATGTCATTAAACAAGAAATCCGTGGATGATATCAATGTAAAAGGGAAGAGAGTTCTCGTGAGATGTGATTTCAACGTTCCGCTGAAAGAGGGCAAGATCACGGACGAGACCCGTATCGTTGCGGCGCTTCCCACCATCAAGAAGCTGATCGCCGACGGCGGCAAGGTGATTCTCTGCTCCCATCTCGGCAAGGTAAAGAACGGCCCCAACGAGGGTGAGTCTCTGGCGCCCGTTGCGGAGAGACTGTCCGAGAAGCTGGGCAAGCCCGTCAATTTCGTGTCCGATTACAATGTGACCGGCGAGGCGGCTACCGCTGCTGTAAACGCTATGAAGGAGGGCGATGTCGTACTTCTGCAGAACACCCGTTTCCGCGGTTCCGAGGAGACCAAGAACGGCGAGCAGTTCAGCAAGGAGCTGGCTGATCTGTGCGACGTCTATGTGTGCGACGCTTTCGGTTCCTCCCACAGAGCGCACGCTTCCGTTGCCGGCGTGACGGATGTTGTCCGCGCGAAGGGCGGCGAGTGCGCTGTAGGTTATCTGATGCAGAAGGAGATCGACTTCCTCGGCAACGCGGTGGAGAATCCGGTGAGACCTTTCGTGGCGATCCTCGGCGGCGCTAAGGTAGCCGACAAGCTGAACGTTATCAACAACCTGTTGGAGAAGTGCGATACGCTGATCATCGGCGGCGGCATGGCTTTCACATTCCTGAAGGCGCAGGGCTATGAGATCGGCAACTCTCTGGTGGACGACGAGAAACTCGACTACTGCAAGGAGATGATGGATAAGGCGAAGAAGCTGGGCAAGAAGCTGTTACTTCCCGTTGACACGACGATTGCGGACGCGTTCCCGAATCCGATCGACGCCGAGATTGCTGTAGAGGTAGTGGATGCAGACAAGATTCCGGCGGACAAAGAGGGCCTTGACATCGGCACGAAGACGATGGAGCTGTACGCTGACGCGGTGAAGTCCGCGAAGACGGTTGTCTGGAACGGTCCTATGGGCGTGTTCGAGAATCCGATCCTCGCGAAGGGCACGATCGCGGTGGCGAAGGCTCTGGCGGAGACTTCCGCGACGACCATCATCGGCGGCGGCGACTCCGCGGCGGCTGTCAACCAGCTCGGCTTCGCGGATAAGATGAGCCACATCTCCACGGGCGGCGGCGCTTCCCTGGAATTCCTGGAGGGCAAAGAGCTTCCGGGCGTAGTTGCGGCGGATGACAAATAAGATATATAGAATCAAATTAGGAGAGGACAAGAAAATGGCAAGAAGAAAAATCGTAGCCGGCAACTGGAAGATGAACATGACTCCCAGCGAGGCGGTGAAGCTGTGTGATGAGCTGAAGGACCTGGTAAAGTCCGACAGCGTTGACGTGGTGTACTGCGTACCCGCGATCGATATCGTTCCCGTCGTGAATGCCGTCAAGGGCACGAACGTGGCGGTCGGCGCCGAGAATATGTACTTCGAGGAGAAGGGCGCTTACACGGGCGAGATCTCCGCGGCAATGATCAAGGACGCGGGTGCGAAGTATGTGATCATCGGACACTCCGAGAGACGCGACTACTTCAAGGAGGACGACGCGCTGCTCAACAAGAAAGTGAAGAAGGCGTTCGAGGCGGGTCTTACCCCGATTCTCTGCTGCGGTGAGACGCTGGAGCAGAGAGAGATGGGCGTCACCATGGACTGGATCAGACTGCAGATCAAGTCCGACCTGACGGGCGTTACGGCGGATCAGGTGAAGAGCATGGTGATCGCGTACGAGCCGATCTGGGCGATCGGCACGGGCAAGACGGCCACCACCGAGCAGGCGGAGGAAGTCTGCAAGGGCATCCGTGACTGCATCGCGGAGATTTACGATGCGGCGACGGCTGAGGCGGTTCGCATTCAGTACGGCGGATCCGTCAATGCGGGCAACGCTGCGGAGCTGTTCGCACAGCCCGACATCGACGGCGGTCTGGTAGGCGGCGCTTCCTTAAAGGCCGATTTCGGCAAGATCGTGAACTATTGATGGCGTCGCAGATGACAGATAAGAAATAAGGAAAGCCCGCTTCGATTGCGGAATATGTACGATCGAAGCGGGTTTTGCCGTTTTGAAAAGGTTGAAAAGGAGAATGGTGGATGGAGGCACGGGATCGTATTCTTCTGAAAAGGGGAGTTGGCTACACGTTTTTGCTGGGCTTCTTTGCCCACGGATTTTTGCTCACGAATCTCTGCATTTCGCATGACGCACTGTTTAATTTCAGCAATGTTGTGAAGGATCATCAGCATCAGATCGGATTGGGAAGAGTGCTGGAACCGTTATACCGGGAAGCGACGGGCACGGATCTGCTTATGCCGTGGAGCCTCGGGCTCGTGGCTTTTCTGTGGCTTGGGCTTGCGGTGTTTACAGTCTGCAGACTGTTTCATATGACTGACCGGCTTGAGATCCTGCTGATCTCCGGTATCATGACCGTCAATATTTCCGTGACCGCCATCGCGGCCGGATATACCCCCTGGCTGGCGGCGGACATGCTCGCGCTGCTTCTGTCCGCCCTGTGCGTATACTTCTGGCGGCAGTATACAGAACAGCGCCGGGTTAGCCGGCTGGCTGCCGGGGCAGCCGTGCTCACTGCTTCACTCGCGATCTATCAGTGTTATATCGCCGTGACGCTGGTGCTTATTATTTTGCTTTCCATACAGGACTTGCTGCAGGACAAAAGCAGCGAGAAGACCTTCCGCGACGGTATGGCGTCCGTGGGAATGATCGGAGCGGGCGGAATCGCATACTATTTTTTGATGCAGATCGTCTGCAAAGCGGTCGGCATGTCGCTGGCGGAAGGGTATTATGACAGTGTGACGAATCTGTGGGATAACCGGGAGCCGGTTACGAGAAGGGTGATTCGCTGCCTGAAGGAGATGGCGGCACACTTTTTTGTAAAGGATGAGAATATATACCCGTATCAGGTGATCTGGGGCGTCAATCTGCTGCTGATTTGTGTAAGCGTCTATCTTGCCATGCGGCTTGCCAGGCAGCTTAGCGGCAGGCTCAACTGGAGGGAGGTAATCCTGGTTCTGCTGCTGCTTGCGGCGCTGCCGTTTGCGGCTTATGCGATGCGCCTGCTCAACACGGATGTGCATGATCTGATGTGTTATGCTGTCTGGCTGTTATACTGTATTCCGCTCCTTTTGTATAAATGGACTGCGGAGCGGGGAGGGGCAATGGTGACTGGGAAGCTGAGAGGCGTGGTTGCCGCACTGCTGCTGTTTATTATTTTTTCCTATGTACAGACCGATAATGCGGTTTATGTCAGGAAGAAAGTCGAGAGCGATGCCACGCTGTCTTTGATGACGGAAGTGATGGAGCAGGTAGACCGGACGCAGGGGTATGTGCCGGGCGAGACCAAAGTGACTTTTGTCGGCGATATTGCGCAGGTGCTCCAGGAGGTGCCGGGTACGGAACGGCTGAATGGAATCTCGGGCTGTAACAATCATGCCGCCATCACTTATGAGACAACCTATCAGGCCTATTTTGACAACGTGATGCTCAGGAAGGCGAAGGTCGTGCCGTGCGAGGAGGCGGAGAAGCAGGACGAGGTTGTAAAGATGCCGGGATATCCGCAGGAAGGATATGTGAAGAAGGTTGGCGATACCGTGGTGGTAAAGTGGAACTGATCGGCCGCATGCCTGTGCATTTTGACTCTTCCCATTCTGAGTGTTATTTGTTAGAATAATATATATAATGTTTGATGTGTGATCAGCGAAGGGGGGGCAATGACTCATAAGGAGAGAGCGGAACGACTGATTCGTCAGCAGTATCACTGTACGCAGGCGATTTTGGGTGCGTTTGCGGACAATATCGGGCTGGATCTCAAGACGGCTCTGAAGATCAGCACATGCTTCGGCGGCGGTATGCGGAAAGGAGAAGTGTGCGGCTGTCTGACGGGGGCGGCCATGGTGCTCGGCATGGCCTACGGCTATTACGACGCGCAGGATAAGGAGCAGGAGGTCCTCGGGATCAGAAAGACAGAGGAGCTCGTGCAGCGGTTCTCGGAGCGTACGGAAGGAAAGCTGGCCTGCAGGGAGATCCTGGGGTATGACCTGTCCAGGCCGGAGGAGATTGCCGTCATACACGAGAAGAATCTGATGGGCAGAATCTGCCCGGGTGTGCTGAACGCATGTATTGAGATCTTGGAGGAACTCTTGCCGGCGGATTTAAAGAGCGCGTCCATAGAAGAGGAGGAAGAGCTTGACAATATGGCGGGCAGCAATGAGATGCGCACCATATTGATCAGCCAGAACCGATTCAGGCGGTTCAAGCGCAATGTCGGAGAACTGCTGCTATCCTCCCAGAAGGAGATCGCCTTCATTCAGTTTGATATCCGGCAGTTCAAGGTAGTGAACGATCTGTATGGCGAGAAGATCGGCGATGAGATTCTGCAGTTTGTCAGTGAGCAGCTGCAGGCTGTCTGCGGCGACAGGCAGTATTTTATCCATCTGCGCAGCGATGTGTTCATGCTTGTGACGGAGTATGATGATGAAGAGGAACTGCCGACGCTGATCGAGCGCCTGAACGCCAGAGTCGGCAGCTACAAGGACATCAAGCTGCAGATGACTTACGGTGTCTACACGGTGGAGGACCGCGATATGGAGCTTCGCCAGATGGAGGACCGGGCGGCGATGGCCAGAAAAGCCGCGAAGCAGAGCGAGGCGGGGCGTATCCTCTTTTATAAGGAGCAGTTCAAGGAAAATCTGTACAACAGGAAGTTCATTGAGGAGAACATGCAGGCGGCGATCGCGGAGCGGCAGTTTATGATGTACCTGCAGCCCAAGTACAGCATCGCGAAGAACGAGATTGTCGGCGCGGAGGCGCTGGTGCGGTGGCGGCATCCGGAGCGCGGCATGATTTTTCCGGATCAGTTCATTCCGGTGCTGGAGGACAACGGCTTTATCCGCAAGGTGGACTATTTCATCTGGGGCGAGGCCTGCAGATTCATCAAGCGATGCGAGGCGGACGGGATACCGGCGTGTCCCATCTCAGTGAATGTCTCCCGCGTCCATCTGCGGGACGACGAGTGCATCAAGGTGCTGTCCGATCTGATCCAGAAGACCGGGATCCCGAAGCAGCAGCTGGAGCTGGAGATCACGGAGTCGGTGGACGACCAGGAGGTCAGCAGAAAAGCGTATCAGTTGAAGGACGAGGGCTACACGCTTCTGATGGACGATTTCGGCAGCGGGTATTCGTCGCTGAATATTCTGCTGGAGACGCCTTTTGACGTGATCAAGCTGGATAAGCGGTTCATGGAGAGCATGATGGTGTCCGGCAAGGGCAAGCTGATTCTGGAGCAGGTGGTGGCTATGGCGAACAAGCTGGGCCTCGGCCTTCTGGCGGAGGGCGTGGAGACCAAGGAACAGGTGGATCTGCTGCAGCGCATCGGCTGCGATCAGGTGCAGGGCTATTACTATGCGAAGCCTATGCCGGAGGAGGATTTCTACAGGCTGCTGTGCGAACAGGCGGCCGCGTCGGCGAAATGACGGTTTTTCGGACCGGCGCGTCAATGATTTCAGGGAGAAATTTCGGAAAATGGATTACAAGGCAGTTCCTTTTGAGAAAAGAATTAAGGAAAATATCAGAAATTATGCGCTGGATAACCTGTATGCCATCGACGTGCTGACGGACTGCTGCAAGTCTCTGTGCGCGGTGGCGGATGTGGCGATTCTGATTACGGAGCGGCACGGAGAGAAAATCGTATCGGTGGGTGGCTTTGCGGGATTTACCCCCGACGTGGTCGGCGAGCCGGGGCGCAAGGTGAGGGTCTACGGCAGGACGATCGCCCATCTCTACGCGGAGACGGATAAAGTGCCCGCGGAGAAGCGGGCGGAGGTGGAGCACCTGCTGGACGGTTTTGCGGCGATGCTTTCCCAGTGGGGCGAGGAGGCGTATCTGCACAGGGAGTCCTCTATCTATATGGATGAGCTGGAGGAGAAGGTAGGCGTGCAGCATGTGCAGACCGCCAAGGGTGAGAAGGAGGACGCGCTGACAGGCGTGTACCACAAGCTGTACTTCGAGGACCGCATGGAGGTCATCGACCGCTCCGAGATCGCGCCTGTGGCCATCGTCAACGCCAACATCAACGACTGGAAGTATGTCAACGACAATTACGGCGACGAGGAGAGCGACAGGCTGATCAGGACGATTGCGGGTATTCTGAAGGAGAAGGCAAAGCCGGATTATGTGATCGGCAGGGTGGACGGCGACGTGTTCATCGTGCTGATTCCGCTGGCGGAGGCAGGGGAAGCAGAGGACTACTGCAAAGAGGTGCAGCAGGCATGTCTGGACTATGATGATGCGGTTCTAGCGCCTTCCGTGGCCTGCGGGGTTGTCTATAAGACCAACGTGGAGGAGCGGATCGAGGATAAGCTGGCGGACGCCGAGTACGAGATGTTCAACAACAAATTCGAGATCAAAAACGCGCCGGGATACCGGGAGCGATTGGAGCACGGCAGACGTTAGATCCGGCGGGCGATTGCGGGATTTCTAAAAAAAATATTAAATCCCGCAAACCACATTATGATAAGAAAATAGAAGAAAACGGAAGAAAACGAGAGATAATCACGCGAAAACGAAACGTAATTATCTCTCGTTTTGTTTGCAAAGTGTTCATGTTAAAACTAATATATACTTTGTGATTAGCACTCGACATAAATGAGTGCTAACAAACAAGGTCAATCAATATTTTATATAAGGAGGCTTTTATCATGAAATTAGCACCACTTGGCGACAGAGTCGTATTGAAGCAGCTGGAGGCGGAGGAGACCACGAAATCCGGTATCGTCCTTCCCGGTCAGAGCAAGGAAAAACCGCAGCAGGCGGAGGTGATCGCGGTAGGTCCCGGCGGCGTGGTAGACGGCAAGGAAGTAAAGATGGAGGTCAAGGTTGGCGATCAGGTCATCTACTCCAAGTATGCAGGCACGGAAGTAAAGCTGGATGAGGAAGAGTACATTATCGTGAGACAGAGCGATATTCTGGCGATTATCCAATAAGGGAAGTAAATTGCTACGCAGGAAGCCTATTATATTTTATTAAGGAGGACATAAATCATGGCAAAGGAAATCAAATACGGCGCAGAGGCCAGAGCGGCTCTGGAGTCGGGCGTAAATCAGCTGGCGGATACCGTCAGAGTTACTTTAGGACCGAAAGGACGCAACGTAGTGCTGGATAAATCTTACGGTGCTCCGCTCATCACCAACGACGGCGTGACCATCGCCAAGGAGATCGAGCTGGCGGATCCCTTCGAGAACATGGGTGCACAGCTTGTCAAGGAAGTGGCTACCAAGACCAACGATGTAGCAGGCGACGGTACGACGACAGCTACCGTGCTGGCGCAGGCAATGGTCAACGAGGGCATCAAGAACCTGGCGGCGGGCGCAAATCCGATTATCCTGAGAAAGGGTATGAAGAAGGCAACCGACTGCGCGGTGGAGGCAATCGCGAAGATGAGCTCCAAGGTAAACGGCAAGGAGCATATCGCGAGAGTCGCGGCGATCTCCGCAGGCGACGACGAGGTAGGCCAGCTTGTTGCGGACGCGATGGATAAGGTGTCCGGCGACGGCGTCATCACCATCGAGGAGAGCAAGACTATGCTGACGGAGCTGGATCTGGTGGAAGGTATGCAGTTCGACAGAGGTTACATCTCCGCTTACATGGCAACCGATATGGATAAGATGGAGGCTGTATTGGAGAATCCCTACATCCTGATCACGGATAAGAAGATCTCCAACATTCAGGAAATTCTGCCTCTTCTGGAGCAGATCGTACAGTCCGGCGCGAAGCTTCTGATCATCGCCGAGGACGTCGAGGGCGAAGCGCTCACGACACTGATTGTCAACAAGCTGCGCGGCACCTTCAACGTAGTGGCTGTCAAGGCGCCCGGCTACGGCGACAGAAGGAAGGCAATGCTGGAGGATATCGCAATTCTGACCGGCGGTCAGGTCATCAGCTCCGAGCTCGGCCTGGAGTTAAAGGACGCTACGCTGGATCAGCTCGGTCACGCGAAATCCGTTAAGGTACAGAAGGAGAACACCGTCATCGTGGACGGCGAGGGCGACAAGGATGCGATCCAGGCGAGAATCGGTCAGATCAGAAAGCAGATCGAGGAGACGACTTCCGATTTCGACAAGGAGAAGCTGCAGGAGCGTCTGGCGAAGCTGGCCGGCGGCGTAGCGGTGATCCGTGTGGGCGCGGCTACCGAGACAGAGATGAAAGAGGCGAAGCTGCGCATGGAGGACGCGCTGGCGGCGACCAGAGCGGCTGTGGAGGAAGGTATTATTTCCGGCGGCGGTTCCGCATATATCCACGCTTCCAAGGAGGTGGCAAAGCTGGCTGACACCCTGGTGGGCGACGAGAAGACAGGCGCGCAGATCGTGCTGAAAGCGCTGGAGGCACCTATGTATCACATCGTGGCAAACGCAGGTCTGGAAGGCTCCGTTGTCATCAACAAGGTGCGGGAGTCCGAGGTTGGCGTCGGCTTCGATGCCCTGAAGGAGACCTACGGCGATATGATTAAGGCCGGCATTCTCGATCCTGCCAAGGTTACGAGAAGCGCTCTGCAGAACGCGACCAGCGTTGCGGCGACCCTGCTCACCACAGAGTCCGTGGTTGCCAATATCAAAGAACCCGAACCCCCGATGCCCGCAGGCGCAGGCGGCATGGGCGGTATGATGTAAGGCGCGCTAAGAGGAAACAAGCGCTGCGAAGCAGCATTTGTTTCCTCAGCGCCCTTAGCGAGCAAGCGGCCTGCGAAGCAGGCAAGGCAGCGCCGCAAGGCGCGCGCTTGCGAGTTTAAGCGCCCACGCCGCTAACGAACGAGCCGTCTGCGAAGCAGACACAACAATTCCGGAGAGACAAGTGCCATGGGGCATTTGTTTCCCCGGATATTTTTTTTGCCATGAGTGCAACTTTTTGAAAAGTCAGGCGCTCTATCAGACAGAAAGCTGTGAGGAGAGCGCGGCAGCGGAAGAACAGCCAGCGGAGGAGGCGCAGAGCGGAGTCGCGGCAGAGACGGACGAGGTGGAAACGCAGGAATCGTCCGGAGAACAGGAAGCAGCCGTCGGGCAGGGACAGCTCCGAGAACTGACAACTCTGTCGGAAATGCCGTATGAAAATTACGGCAGTGCATACGGCGGCGTGATGCCGGTGATGCAGGACGGTCTGTGGGGGATCGCTGATTACGAGGGAAATCTGATTGTGCCCTGCGAGTACGAAGGCTTCTATGCGGCCCCGGACAAGATGGGGAACATGCTTCTGGACAAGGAGGGGAATATCATCTATCAGGGAACGGATGAGGTGAGGGCATCCGGCGGCATGTACATTGCCATGCACCGCGGGGATGAGAGCGATCAGGATCTGAGAGAGGGATATTCTGTTGTGACTCAAGCTTTGAACAAATCTGCGTGTGTTCCTGTGTCAACCAACGTTAATGTCAGGATATCGTCTTCAATCAGATAGATGAGCAGCCAATCCGGTTGAATGTGGCACTCCCTGAAGCCTTTATAATTTCCGTTTAATGGATGATATTTATATTTGGGTTCCAATGGTATACCACGCAGCAAATTTTCTACGACCGAATCCAGCAAACCGATATCCAGACCTCTTTTTTGAGCAAGTTTTAAACTGCGCTTAAATCTTCCGGACAGCACTAAGCTATATTTCATTGTTCAAATCCTCTAATGCTTCCTTAAAACTGCCGTAATGTCTGGTATTGGGATCCCGGCTGATCTGTTTTGCCTCATCCATCGCCGCAATGACTTCCGGCTTAAATTCCGGGTATCTCACATCGAACGGAATGCCGCCGCGCAACACAACTTGTTTCAGGAACATGTTGACTGCATCTGAGAGATTGATTCCCAGCCCTTCCAGAAGTTCTACCGCCTGCTTTTTTGTTGTCTCATCTATTCTGATCTGTGTAGGAACTGTAGCCATATGACGTACCTCGCTTTTCTTTATCATACTACAATATGATATACAATGTCAATACAAATGATACGGGCTTCCGGATCCCGGCTGAATGGCAGGTTGTAAAATAAATTCCAGAATCCGCCTGCACAAATACAAGTTCGTCTTTTTCGCGTAAAGCAGCGCACCGGACTTCCGGACGTGCCTGCTGCTTTAACGTCCAGAGAAAAATTTCCGGATATTTGCGGTTGAACTTGAAGAATGGAGATAACGGACGTATAATATAAAATGCGAATCATTTTTTAGACAATCGGTGAAAGCTATGGCGACAGAAGAAAAGAGAGAAGTCGTAATCGACGACGGAAGAATTGAAGCGATAGAGGAATTCCAGTCTCCCGAGACACTGTACGAGGAGCTTATTACTCGTGTGCGCAGATATCACCCCTCAGACGATATCTCCCTGATTGAGAAGGCCTATCGGACCGCCTATGAAGCGCACAAAGATCAGGTGCGCAAGTCGGGAGAACCCTATATTATCCATCCGCTGTGTGTGGCGATCATACTGGCGGATCTGGAGCTGGACAAGGAGACGATTGTCGCGGGGCTTCTGCACGATGTGGTCGAGGACACGATCATGACCGACGAGGAGATCGAGGAGATGTTTGGGTCGGATGTGGCGCTTCTGGTGGACGGCGTCACCAAGTTGGAAAAGCTGAATTTCCACGGTGCGAGTCATGGCGACAAGGACGCGGAGAAGCTGGAGCGGCAGGCGGAAAATCTGCGCAAGATGTTCCTCGCCATGGCGAAAGATATCCGTGTGATTCTGATCAAGCTGGCGGACCGTCTGCACAATATGCGGACGCTGCAGCATATGCGGCCGGACAGACAGCAGGACATCGCCAGGGAGACGCTGGACATCTACTCGCCGATCGCGCTCAGACTGGGCATTTCCAAGATCAAGGTGGAGCTGGACGATCTCTCCTTAAAATATCTGGAGCCGGAGGCATACTATGATCTGGTGGACAAGATCGCGATCCGCAAGAGCGTGCGGGAGCAGTATATCCAGACGATCGTGGACGAGGTCAGCGAGCACATCGAGCGCGCGGGCATCAAGGCGGAGATCGACGGCCGCATCAAGCATTTTTTCAGTATCTACAAGAAGATGAAGAATCAGAACAAGACCATAGACCAGATCTATGATCTGTTTGCGGTGCGCATCATCGTGGACACGGTGCAGGACTGCTATGCGGCGCTGGGCGTGATTCACGAGATGTATAAGCCGATTCCGGGGCGGTTCAAGGACTATATCGCCATGCCGAAGGCGAATATGTACCAGTCCCTGCACACCACGCTGATCGGCACGAGCGGTCAGCCCTTCGAGATACAGATACGGACTTATGAGATGCACAAGGCGGCGGAGTACGGTATCGCCGCGCACTGGAAATACAAGGAGGCCTCCGACGGCAAGAAGGTGGAGGGGCAGGAGGAGGAGAAGCTGACATGGCTGCGCCAGATTCTGGAGTGGCAGCAGACGGCGGAGGATAACCGGGAGTTCATGAATCTCCTGAAGAGCGATCTGAACCTGTTCTCCGATCACGTGTACTGCTTCACCCCCACGGGCGAGGTTAAGAACCTGCCGGCCGGCTCCACGACGATCGACTTCGCCTACAGCATCCACACGGCGGTGGGCAACCGGATGATCGGCGCCAGGGTCAACGGCAAGCTGGTGACGATCGACTACGAGTTAAAGAACGGCGACCGCGTGGAAATCATGACCTCCCAGAACTCCAAGGGGCCCAGCCGCGATTGGCTGAATGTGGCCAAGAGCACGCAGGCGAGGAACAAGATCAACCAGTGGTTCAAGCAGGAACTGAAAGAGGACAATATCGCCAAGGGCAAGGAGCTGATCGCGGACTACTGCAAGTCGAAGAGCATCAATCAGGCGGATATTTTCATCCCGAAGTACGAGGAGGCCGTCATGAAGAAGTACGGCTTCCAGGACTGGGATTCCGTGCTGGCGGCCGTGGGCCACGGCGGACTCAAAGAGGGACAGATCGTCAACCGTATGCAGGAGATGTATGACGGCGACCACCGCAGGGAGATGACCGACGCGGAGGTGATGTCGGCGGTGGAGGAGAGCGCCCAGGCGAACAGGAATCGGCCCGCCGGAGGAACCAGCGGCATCGTGGTCAAGGGGATACACGACGTGGCGGTGCGCTTTTCCAAGTGCTGCAGCCCGGTGCCGGGGGATGAGATCGTGGGCTTCGTCACGCGCGGCAGAGGGATCTCCATCCACAGGACGGACTGCCTGAATATCATGAATCTGCCGGAGATCGACCGCAACCGCCTGATCGACGCGGAGTGGCAGCAGGCGGAGGAGACGTCGGGCAAGTATCAGGTGGAGATCAGCATCTTCGCCAACAACCGGAACGGCCTGCTGGCGGATATCTCCAGGGCGCTGACGGAGAAGGATATCGACATTCTGGCGTTGAATACGCGGGTGAGCAAGCAGGGCACGGCGACGATTATGGTGAGCTTCGAGATCGGCGGCAGGGAGGAACTGCAGCGGATCGTCGACAAGATCAGCACCATCGACAGCGTCATAGATATTGAGAGAACGACAGGCTGACAGACAACAGAGGGCAGGAGCGGATTATGGCGGATTTGAAAATCGGAAGAATGGTGATCGGCAGTGTACAGACAAACTGCTATTTTGTGTACCGCGAGGGAAGCGGCGACGTGATCTTTTTTGATCCGGCGGACAAGGGCGACTATATCTACGAGACATTGAAGGAAAAAGGGCTGCAGGTCAGCGGCATTCTGCTCACGCACGCCCATTTCGATCATATCTGGGGCTGCGACAGGCTGCGGAAGTTGTCCGGCGCGCCGCTCTATGCCTGCGAGGCGGAGAAGCCTCTGTGCGAGAGCGCCGAAACCAACGTGTCCGCGCAGGTGGGAAGGCCCTGCACCGTGATTCCCGACAGATACCTGCGGGACGGAGAGGAGATCACCATAGCGGATATGACGTGCCGGCTGATCGCCACGCCGGGACACACGGTGGGAAGCTGCTGCTACTATTTCGAGGAGGCGGGTTTCCTGATTGCGGGCGACACGCTCTTTGCGGAGTCTGTCGGACGGACGGACCTGGCGACGGGAAGCATGGTTGATTTGGTGCACTCTGTGAGAAACAAGCTGTTCCTGCTGCCGGACGACACGAAAGTCTATCCCGGCCACGGCGACAGCACCACCATCGGGCATGAGAAAAAATACAATCCTTTTTGCTAGGAGGCGCAGCGAGGAGGCGGACGGGATATGACGACAACCGACAAAGCGGACAGGCAGACGCAGATCCGCGGGCTGGCGGCGCAGATCATGGGACTTGCGCACGACGGTCTACTCGTCAACATGCGGTTTCTGGACGCGGCGCTGTCAAGGCTTGCTGCGGAGTGCAGAGAAGGGACCGGGGCGCACCTCTTCGACGGCGCGAAGCTGTACTACGATCCGGTGCTGCTCTTAAGGCAGTATAAGAACGCGCCGCACTATGCGGCGAGGCTGTATCTGCACACGCTGTTGCACTGCATCTTCTATCACAGCTTCGGAACGGATAAGATGAACCCGGTCTACTGGGATCTGGCGACGGACATTGCGGTGGAGAGCACGATACTGGATCTGGATCTGCACCTCACACGGATGCCGTCGGACGACGTGCTGCGGGAACGGCTGGAGATACTCGGCGGACAGGCGCATGGTCTGACGGCGGAGAAACTCTACAGGCATTTCAGGATCGAGGAACCCTCGGAGAAGGCGAAGGAAGAGTGGCATAAGCTGTGCCACTATGACGAGCATATCTATTGGGACAGACGGGAGGAACTGGAGCTGTCTCAGGCGGAGTGGCGCAGGATCAGCGAGCGCATCAAAGCCGATTTGAAGAGTTTCAGCAAGGATAAGAATAACGGCGGGAGCATGGAGCAGAACCTGCGGGAAGCTACCAGAGAGCGGTACGACTACACGGACTTTCTGCGCAGATTCATGGTGACGGGAGAGTCCATGCAGGTCAACGACGACGAGTTCGATTATATCTATTACACCTACGGGCTGGACACCTACGGCAATATGCCTTTGGTGGAGCCGCTGGAATACAAGGACAGCAATAAGATCAGAGATTTCGTGATCGCGCTGGACACCTCGGCCTCCTGCAGGGGCAGGATCGTACAGGCTTTTCTGCAGAAGACCTACAACATCATGCAGGAGAGCGAAAATTTTTTCAGCAAAATCAATGTGCATATCATCCAGTGCGACAGTGAGGTCAGGCAGGACACGAAAATCACGGAGAGAGGAGAGTTCGACGCCTTCATGGAGCACGGGAAGCTGACGGGCTTCGGCTCCACGGATTTCAGGCCGGTGTTCGAGTATGTGGAGACACTGCGCAAGGCCGGCGAGTTCGATGAGCTGAAGGGGTTACTCTACTTTACGGACGGCTACGGCGTCTATCCGGCGGATATGCCGGACTACGACGTGGCGTTTGTTTTTCTGCACGAGGACGAGAACGCGCCGAAGGTGCCGCCGTGGGCGATCAGAATTGTTCTGGACGAAGAGGATTTAGAGGGAGAGGCATGAACATCAGGGAAGCGAAGAAGTATATCAAGGATTCGGTGAGAATCTATCTGAAAAAAGACGAGGACGGGGAGTACCGCATTCCGGTCGTCAGGCAGCGGCCGATCTTCCTGCTGGGCGCGCCGGGGATCGGCAAGACGGCGGTGATGGAACAGATTGCGCAGGAGCTGGGGATCGCGCTGGTGTCCTACTCCATGACGCACCATACGAGGCAGTCGGCCCTGGGACTGCCTTTCATTACGCACAGGGAATATGAGGGCAGGGAATACGATGTGACGGAGTACACGATGAGCGAGATCATTGCGTCCGTCTATGATGTGATGGCGGAGAGCGGCATCAGGGAGGGCATTCTTTTTCTGGATGAGATCAACTGTGTGTCCGAGACGCTGGCGCCCTCCATGCTGCAGTTTCTGCAGTACAAGGTATTTGGCAGGCACCGCGTCCCGGACGGCTGGGTGATCGTGACGGCGGGGAATCCGCCGGAGTACAATAAGTCTGTCCGGGAGTTCGACGTGGTGACCATGGACCGCCTGAAGCTTCTGGAGGTGGAGGCCGACTATGCGGTCTGGAAAGAGTACGCGAAGGATATGGGCGTGCACCCGGCGATTCTGAACTATCTGGATATGAAGAAGGACGATTTCTATCAGGTGGAGACGACGGTGCGTGGCAGGAGTTATATCACCGCCCGCGGCTGGGAGGATCTGTCGGGGATGCTCTATCTCTACGAGGAGGAAGGGCTTGCGGTGGAGGAGGCTTTCGTGGGGCAGTATCTGCGAAACGAGAGGGTAGTCAGAGAGTTCACCGCATATTATGAATTGTATCAGAAGTACAGGAACGATTATAAGGTGGAGGAGATTCTGGAGGGAATTGTCGGCGAGCAGACGAGAGACAAGGCGCGCAAAGCGGACTTCGATGAGCGGCTGTCGCTGATGGGGATGCTGATCGACAGGGTGCAGCAGGACATCCGGCAGAATATCATCGGCTCGGAGGTGCTGGGCGAACTGGTGAAGCCTCTCAGGGCGCTGAAGGCGAAGGCGGAGGCCGGCGCGGGCGCGGAAGAACTGGGCGCGCTTGCGGGGCAGCAGGCGCAGGCGAGAAAGGGCGCTATGGAAGCGCTGCAGAAGGCCGGCGCGCTGTCGGAGCGCGAGAAGAGAAAGGGACGCTACATCGTCCGGTATCTGGCGGACTGCGAGCGGCTTGCGCGGCTGGCGGACGGACAGGACGGCATGGAGGCATTCGCGCATATCAAGGATAAGTATGACGCAAATGTTGCCGCCTACAAGCAGGATACCGGCGCGGTACAGGACAGGCTGCACTGGCTGTTTCGGTTCGTGGAGGATACCTTCGGCTCCGGCAGCGAGATGCTGATTCTGGTGACGGAGTGCACCGTACAGGCCGACAGCGCAAAATTCATCGGCATGTACGGCTGTGAGGATTACACGCGGCACAATGAGGAGCTGATGCTGACGGAGCGGGGCGACGTCCTGCTCGGACAGATCGAAGCGCTGGAGATATAGAGATGCGGACAGGAAATTTGGAGATCGGAAACGGCGCGCTGCAGTATCTTGCAGGAGACGGCGCAGTGCAGATCACCGGTTACAGGGGCAGGGCGGCGGCGCTTGCAATCCCGTCGGAAATCGAGGGCTGTCCGGTGACGGGCGTCGGCAGGAAAGCTTTCTTGAGCAACAAGACGCTGCGGGAGATTGCGCTGCCGGCCTCGCTTGCGCGGATCGACGACTGGGCGTTCGCCTACTGCTCTAAGCTGGGCCGGGTGAGCCTGCCCTATCACCGCATGGAGATCGGCCAGGGAATTTTTAAGGAATGTTACGCGCTTGTGCAGATCGCGGACGAGAGCGCGGAGGCGGGAGAGCGCAGGACGGAGGACGTCGCCTATCTTCTGGCGGCGGTCATGAGCAGGCTGGAGGCGTTCTATCTCTTTGACTTCGAGAATGCGGGGACAAAGGAGTGGCTGGCGCAGTGGGACAGCCGTATGCTGTCCGTGATGGAGCGCGCGGACGAGGAAGGGTTCTCGAAGATGCTGCTGTGCGGGGAAGAGGACTACGGCAGCAGGGAAAACGATCTGGGCTACTATATGGAACAGCGCAGGCGGGAGAAGGTCAGGCTGGCCATGCTTCGTCTGATGCACGACTACGGGTTGGAGGAAGCCGTGCGCGAACGGCTGCGAGCGTATCTGCTCGCCCATGTCAAGGGCTGCGAGTCGGAGGAGACCTGGCGGGTCGTCCTGGAAGAGCATGGGGACGAGCTGGAATACTATCGATTTCTGACGGAGCTCGGCGGCGTCGGGGCTGAGCATTTTCAGGCGATGCTGGAGGATATGGGAGACAGACACGCGGAGATGAAGGCATATCTGATGAAGTATCACAGCGAGGCGCACGGGACGGCGGATGCCTTCGCAGCGTTTGCTCTGTGAAAAAATGCGCTGTGAGAATCAAAAATTTTTATTGCTTTATCAGATATTCTGTGATAAGATAAAATCTGCTTGGCACTGGGAGGTGTATGTATGGGAGCACTGAGAGTTACTCTGACGGTTATTTTCATATTGGTATGTATAGCGCTTGTGATATTGGTACTGATGCAGGAAGGCAAGACGGCGGGCCTCGGCGCGGTAAGCGGTGCGGCCGAGACATATTGGGGCAAGAACAAGGGACGCTCCATGGAGGGCAAGCTGGTGAAGATCACGACAGGGCTGGCGGTGGCGTTTCTGCTGCTCGCGGTTGTCCTGAATCTGAACATCTTCTGACGCGGCCCCAAGCTGATCAGTCATCCGGGATATCATGAAGCAAGCCATCAGGCTTGCTTTGTTTTGTTTTTTGGCGAAGCGGGAATGCGGTTATGGACAGGAAACTGGTGGAAAAGAGAAAAAACCTGATATGTGAGCCGGACGCCGACAGGCTTGTCGGAACCTTTATCGCCACTTCGGGCGGGTTCGGTTTCGTGGAGATCGAGGGCCGGGAGGAAGACCTGTATATTCCGGAGGATAAGACCGGAGGCGCTTTTCACCAGGACAGAGTGCAGGTGGCGCTCATGCCGGGGCGGCGGACGAAGCGGCAGGAGGCGCAGGTGGTGTGCGTTCTGGAGCACGGCCTGAAACAGATCGTCGGCACTTATGACCACGCGGGCAGTTTCGGCTTCGTCATACCGGACGACCACAGGATCGGCACCGATATTTTCGTGCCCGGAGAGCGTTCTAAGGGCGCGGTCACGGGGCATAAGGTAGTGGTGGAGATGACGGCCTACGGGGACGGCGGGCACAAGCCGGAGGGCAGAGTCGTGGAGATCCTGGGGCATGAGAACAATCCCGGCGTGGATATACTCTCTGTCGTCAGGGCATACGGGCTGCCGGAGGAGTTCGGCGAAAAGGTGCTGAACCGGGCGGCGCGTG
>CANPXP010000055.1 GCA_947586255.1 uncultured Lachnospiraceae bacterium
ATCTATCTCCGCTGTCACCTGGCGCTCGTCCCGCAGAGCGTAGGCCGCCTCCCTGCTGATCTGAAAAACCGGTATCCCCGATATGCCGTAATCCGTCCACTGCAGCTCGCCCGTGTCGGCGCACGCGGCCTGCCCGTCTATGTACAGCGTCACCCGCGCCTCGCAGCGCACGCCCGCCACCCGCCTGCAGAAGTCTTCGCCACACCGAAGCGCCGTCAGCGCCGGCACAGTGGGAACAATGCGGTGTCCCAGCATACGCGCCAGCACGAAACCCTGTCCGTCCGAGCCCGTGGCCGGCGCAGCCGCACCGCCGCAGGCGAGAATCACGGCGTCATAGATCTCTCTGCCGGGGCCGTCCGCAGCTACGGCAATTCCGCCCCGCTCCGGCGCAATCTCCTTCACCTGCGCCCCTGTATATACTGTCACCGCCAAGCGCTCCATCTCGTAGCGCAGAACATCCAGCACGGTGGACGCCTGTCCGCTGGCGGGGTAGAGATAGCCGTCCCTGTCCTTGATCCGCATACCAAGCTCCGCGAAGAAAGCCTTCGTCTCCCCCACGCCGAAGCACGCATACATCCCGTCGATCATCGCTGCGCCGCCGCCGTGGTAGCAGGCCGCACTCATCTTTTCGTTGGAGAAATTGCACCTTCCGTTGCCGGTGGAGAGCAGCTTCTTCCCCACCCTGTCGTTTCTCTCGTAGACCGTCACCCGCGCGCCGGCCCGCGCCGCCCATATGGCCGCCATCATGCCCGCTGCGCCGCCGCCGATCACCGCTATCTGTCTGCTCATACGCCTCTCCCGTCAGCCATGCCCCTTGCATAAACCCGCTTTCCGGATGCCGTCTTCGTGCGCAGTCTCTCGCCGCTCATACGACACTCCTCATATCCTCGGCACAGCTCTCAGCTCGAGTAAGACTCCAGAAAATGATACACTTCCTCCTCGGAAGCCATATACTTTCCCTGCATGATCTGCGCCTGCAGCTCATCGTCCAGATCTTCCAGCAGAATATCCGTGTTCATGTAGAGCGTCCGCTTGTCCTCCCTGTACACCACGATGAAGTGGTCCGCCACCATGAGGTAATAGCCCGGCTCCGCCTCCTCGGCCGCCTTGTAATACTTGCATACGACCACTCTGTCCTTGGAAAAAGCGGTCAGTTCTATCGTCTCAAAACCGCGCTCCAGCTCGGTGAGCGGCGGATTCTCATCATAGGCGGCCAGCTCGTCGACAAGGCCCTCCCTGTCCAGACCGATATATCTGACGGGCACGCTCTCCTCCGTCTCCCGGATCGTCCCGTCCGTCAGATCCACCTCTTCCACCAGATATGTCGTATCCGCATTCACAACGGGAATACTCTCCGCCGCCGCCTCGATCACCTGCTCCGCCGGCTCTTCCGCAGGCTTTTCCTCCGCGGCGGACCTGGCCGTCTCCCCGGTGCGGTAACGGTTCGGATAGAAGAACTGCTCCGCCTTCAGCGCAGTGTATCCGCCGACCCCCAGCATCATGCCCGATATCATAATAAAAAGACTGATACGTCTGATAAGTTTCATGCCTTTCACAGCCTCTCCTGTCGGATATTCTGTAATCAGTATCAGTCATTTTATCAAATTTATGCAGGCTTTCACTCACTTTCGGATTTCCGTCTCACAGCACGCCTATATTTTTGCCGAGCATGATAAAGAAAAATCCCAGCGGCATTCTGGACAGCTCCGCCTCTCCGATCACCCGGAGAATCATCAGAAACGTGATATAGAAAAACACGCCCACCGCCACGCCGATCAGAACCGTCAGCGCGCCGCCGACCTGCTCCAAAAGCAGTCGGTTTACCAGCCCCACAACCACACCGGACACGGCCGCCGCAGCCGCCGGGAACGCCACGCTGCCCAGCCACTCCTGCCGATATTTCAGATTCCTGGTCATGAGGAAGAAATTCAGCGCCGCATATATCCCGAAAAAGATCAACTGCGCATACACAATGCCCACCCCGCCGAGACCGGCTTTCTGCACAAGCAGATACGCCGCCGCCACGTGGACGATCAGTGAGATAGCCGCCGCACACAACAGCTCTCTCATCATATGCACCCGGCTCATGATCTGCGCGGACAGACAGCAGAATCCGTACAGCACAATGAGAATCGCTCCCTGATGGAGCCAGGAAACCACATCGGCCTCCGCGCCGCCAAAAGACAGGCTCGCGACCACGGCCCGCGCCAGCACCGCCAGATAGATCGCCGCCGGAAAAGCCACGATGCACAGCTTGCGGACCGCCTTGCCGATCCGGTCCCGCATCACACGGTATTCTTCCCGGTCATAAGCGCCGGCAATTCTGCCGATCATACTGTTCACACACAGAAGGACAAGCACGGTTCCGATACCGATCAACACCGCATATTTGCCGTAGAAACTTCCCCACAACGCCGTCCGCGTTTCCCCTCTGTCCGTACTGTTCATGCAGTAATTGAACATGCGCTGATCGATCGGCAGCGCCAGGTTCGAGAGAATCGCGGCAAGAGCCGTCGGCGCGCTGTTCGATAGCAGCGCTCTCTGCAGGTAATACCGCGGTTCCGTCCGCCTGCTGTTGTCCATGCCGAGCTGCCCGCGCAGCGTCCCCGCATAGATCACATACATCATCAGCAGATGTATCGTCGCAATCAGCTGGGAGAGCATCACGCCGAGCATCGCTCCCATCGCGCCGTAAGCGCAGGCGAGCCCGCTGTTCTGCTTCAGCGCCGATACCTTCAGGCCGTAATCGTAGAACATCCTCGAGCCAAAAAGCGTACAGACGACCATTGCAACGCACTCTATATACTGGGAGTGCACCGTCAGCAGCCCCAGTCCATACCCGTTAAAGCAGCCCCTGAAGGTGCCGATCAGAGAGGCGAGAACGACGGCCGCGCCGCACGCCATGACCGCCATGCGGCTGTTTGTCTCAAGCACGAGAATATCGGCGATAACGCGCGAAAACAGAAGCAGAAGTGCCGCCGCCAGAACGCTCACGAACAGATTCATAAAGAACGCCGCGTTAAACGCCCGCTTGGCGTTCCTGTACTGCTCCCGCTTCACCCGGTAACGAATGACGCCCGCTATCGCCCCCGTCATCGCATACGAGGTAAACAGCCTTGTCAGAAAAAACAGTTCAAACGCCGGCGCAAACAGCCCGACGCTCTCGTCCCCGATCACTCGCGACAGCGGTATCCGCATCCCCAGCACAACCGCCCAGGACAACAGACCTGCGGCCTGCGCCAGCGGATTTTTGATCGCTCGACCGGAAATATCGCCTCCGCTTTTCTCTCTCCTTCGTAATCTCATAGCTCTATCGTATCCTTTGTCCAAACGTGTTCCCGCCGCGCCCGGCGGCAGGCGTTACTATTTCCTCGTAATGCCGATCTTCTCGAGGACGGCTTCCTGTTTCGCTTCCATCACCGCCGCCTCCCCCTCTTCCATGTGGTCATAACCGCACAGATGAAACAGGCTGTGCGCCGTCAGAAACGCAAACTCTCTGAGCTCGCTGTGCCCGTATTCCCGCGCCTGAGACTGGACGCGGTCCACAGAGATCACGATGTCGCCCAGCATAAGCTCGCCGCTGTCCGGATCGAAATGCTCCGCCTCACACGCCTCCGCCGGCGAGAAATCACCCGCCTGCGCAAAGGCGATATTGGGAAAGGACAGCACATCCGTCTCACGATCTATGCCGCGATATTCTCTGTTGTATGCGCGGATTCCCTCATTGTCCGTCAGGAGCAGATTGACGCACGTCTCATAGGGACAGCCCTCCATCTCCATGACAGCCTCCATGATCCGCTCTGCGACGTCCTGCATGTCAAAGGGCAGTTCCGTCTCCGTCTCGTTCTCAATGCAGAAGCTCATAGTACAGTTTCTCCTCCACGAAGATCTTCTTCATCTCCCGAATCTGCGCCAGCGAGATCTCGCTGCCCCACAGCTCGTCCGTCTCCAGCTTTTTCCGGAATACCGTCTCGACCAGCTGCGCGTAATCCAGCTTGGCCTGAGGATCCTTCTCAAACAGATAGCCGATGGAAGACACGACACAGTCCGCAAACAGCACTACCACCGTCTCCCTGGAGACGATCTTTTCGGCTTCGTCCACAAGCTCCTTCAGGATCTTCTTCGTGTCAGACGGAAAATGATACTCGCCGCAGATTGCGGCGACATTTTCCCACGTGTTCTCTCCCCTGAGAATCCCGATTCTCTGATAGTAGGCGCAGGCCTTTGCCGCCGCGTCGTCCAGCCCCAGCCTTCTGGCGATGCGGTCGCTCAGATACGCCGTGTGGATCGCGTGATAGTACTCGTCCTTGGATTTGTCCTTGAGCTGCACGAGAAGCGGAAATTCCGGATCGTTGATCTCCATGTATTTCTCGCGGTTCCGGTGGATCACCGCCGTGCTGAACAGCTTCAGGCTGATCAGCAGCAGAATGCAGCTCACGATCAGGTTGACCGCCGGAATCAGAAACTGCGCCGCGGACAGCCGGTCTCCCGAGAGTAAAATCACGTTCGCCGTCAGGCACAGCGTCAGGATCATCAGGGACAAAAACATCGGAATCCCCACTTTAAACTCGTCGTTCAGCGTGCCGAACACAAGAATGCCCGCGGCCCCGCTGATAAAGTAGAGCCAGAATACCGAGAAGGAAGCGCCCGCAAAATTGACGGCCAGCAACAGGCACACGCTCCCCGCGACAAGGCCGATAAGCCCGTCGCTGAACACGCCGAGCAGCACGAAGATCACCAGAAACGGCCAGCCCGTCACCGGCAGCCAGGGAAGCAGCACCGAGGCCGCAAGTCCTCCCAGATACATGAGCGCGAACCGCGCATATTTGCCGTCGTTGCGATAGACAAAGCGACCCTCCAGCTCTTCCAGTATATAGGCAAAGATCACGATACCCGTGCCCGCAAGCGCCATGACGACATCGCGCAGCCGCGCGCCGGCATCACCCTCATATAACAGACTGCCCGCCAGCGCGATACCGCCCGCCAGCACAAACATGAGGCCGAATATCACTATTCTCTTTATCATCTGTCCTTTATCTTTTTCCACGGTTATAATTCCTGCTCTTTGCTTTTCGTTCGTTCCGCCTCTGCTCTCTCGCCTCGTACTCTTCATACGCCCGGACGATCTTCTGCACCAGCGGATGCCGCACCACGTCCTTGCTGCTCAGGCTGCAGAAAGCGATATCCTCAATCTGGGAAAGCACCTTCCCCGCGATGTCAAGCCCCGACAGCGTATCCGGCGCCAGATCCTTCTGGGACGCGTCCCCCGTCACGACGACTTTGGAGCCGAACCCAATGCGGGTCAGAAACATTTTCATCTGCGCGGGAGTGGTATTCTGCGCCTCATCCAGAATGATGTAGGCGTTGTCCAGCGTCCGCCCTCTCATATAGGCGAGCGGAGCCACCTCGATCAGCCCTTTTTCCATATTCTTCGCAAAGCTCTCCGCGCCCATGAGCTGGTAGAGCGCGTCGTAGAGCGGCCTGAGATACGGATCCACCTTGCTCTGCAGATCACCCGGCAGAAAACCCAGCTTCTCCCCGGCCTCAATCGCCGGTCTGGTCAGAATGATGCGCCCCACCTCATTGTTCCTGAAGGCGGTAACCGCCATAGCCATCGCCAGATAGGTCTTGCCCGTCCCGGCAGGGCCGACGCCAAACACAATCATATGGTCCCGCATCGCATCCACATAGCGCTTCTGGCCGAGAGTCTTCGGTTTGACCGGCTTGCCGTTCACGGTATGACAGATGCAGTCGCCGTCAATCTCCAGAAGAACGTCTCCGCCGCCCTCGCCCTGCGCATCCTCCATCTCGATCGCGTAGTTGACGCTCTGTTCCTCCAGATCGTTGCCTCTCTCCGACAGGGCCACCAGCTCACGCATCACGTGGGCCGCCTTCGTGACCGCCTCTCTCTCCCCGCTGATCTTCACCGCGCCGTCGCGGTCCACGATCACCACCTGAAGTTCATCCTCTATCCGCCTGATATAGGCGTCGTGGCTGCCAAACAGATTTCTCATGTGCTCCAGCGGCACATCTATACTGACTGTGTAATCTCCCATATATCTACTGCTGTTCCTGCCGTGCAGTATCCTCCTCTTCCGATGCGGCCTCTTCCCCGGCCTGCCTGATCTCTGTCGGCACGGTCAGAACCGCCGACTCTTCCAGTTCCATGCGGGCATGCAGTACCCAATTTGTCTCATTCTTTTTTATTGTAACATTTTTTTCTGTAATTTGTACCCCTTTTTCCTCTAAAGTTGATATAATTTTGCGCCACTCCTCCCGCATGACGGCGTTCATCTCTTCCTCCGTGCGGCGCCGGCTGACGATCTCATATTCCTGCGCCGTCCTGACGCCGTAGTAAACGGGCAGATACAGCCGGTCCAGCAGTCTGACCTGCTTCTTCTCTTCGCTGACGTCGTAAGCCGCATAGTCGATTCCGCCCAGGCCCAAGTTCCACTCTCTGTCCCGAATTCCAACCGTGAGCACCTTTTTCCGGCGGCCGGAATAGCGCTTCTCCTCATACAGAATGTCCCGTTTGACGTCCAGTGATTCCGTATATCTGAGCCTGATATCCGCGTCGGCTTCCACATACCGGTATCTCCGCACCGTGGCGTCCTCGTTGTAGACCGGAACCGCCCCGCTCACAAGGATATCGCCCGGCGCAACCGTGTCCCCCGGCGCCACCTGGGGCACGCCGCTTCTCGTGATCATGTAGGACACCATACCGGCTTTCGCGGCAGCCAGGTCCGTTCCCGCGGGTTCCTCGTTTTGGCTGCTCTGGTCATAATCCGGCATCTCATTTTCCTTGATGCTGACCAGGAGCGTCGTTCCCTGCAGCTGCACGGACGTCCACGTGATGACGCCGTAATCCTCCCTGAGCGCCTTCTCCAGCTCCTCGATGGGAAGACGGCTCTTTTTCATGGGAATATGAACGCCTTTTTCTTTCAAATAGTCGAGCAGCACGTCCTCCGTGAGCGTATAGTTGCCCTCGATCTCAATGTTCCATATGTATCCGGACATCAGAATCCAGAAGATCATGCAGCACGCGAACCCCGCCGCGAACACTTTGCGATGGCGCATTTTGGACATAAAAAAAGGCAGCCCGTACTTTTTCAGGACAGCTGCCCTCGTTCCGGTCTTCCTCAGAAGCGGCTTCAGGGCAAAGAACCCTTTCACGCTGACGTTCATCGTGGCATAGTCGCCGCAGCTTGCGATGTCCCACACAAGAATATCGTGATTGCCGCACAGATTGAGCAGCCTCTCCGTGGAATATCCCCACACCCTGATCTTCACATAGCCTCTGATATACTGGATCCAATGAAGCATTCTCACATCTCCGTCAAACATATCTGACAGCGTCGATGCTGCCGCTTATTTTCATGTCTTCATTGGTATAGTAATCTATGGAAAGCCTTCTGCCCTCAAAACAGATCCTGCAGTTCTTCCCCTGCAGCACAATGGACTCCGCGGTGTACTCCAGGATTCCCTTGTAATTCTGGATAAAAGCCTCCTTATTGCCTGTGAGCGTCACGATCGCGGCTCCCAGCATCGTATCCTTCGGGAGTTTGAGGGAATCCACAAGCAGTTCTCTGGAATCGGACAGGGCTGACAGCGCTGATTTTTTATCATTTCTTCTCATAGTTCACTATATGACCGCCAGCCGGAATTCATGCCTTGATTCTCCTCCGGACCTCTCGGTCCTCCACCGCCTTACTCTCGCACAACGCCCTTAATTAACGGCTTTCGGCTCGGCGCGCTGTCGCCCAGATGACAGGCATTTAGGAACCTCTCCTTCACGATGCCAAGCTTCTGTCTGTCATTGGCATACACGGTCGCCAGCGGTTCGCCGGCCGCCACATAGTCCCCCGCCTTCTTTCGCAGCACAAGACCCACCGACAGGTCAATCTCACTCTCCTTTGTCTCCCTGCCGCCTCCCAGAAGCAGAGAGCAAATGCCGATCTCCTCGCAGTCGATCTTCGTCACATAGCCCTCCCGCGCTGAGATAATCTCCTCGACAATCTCCGCCTGCGGCAGAAGCGAGGTGTCATAAACCGTTTCCGGATCGCCGCCCTGCGCCTCCACAAACTCCGCCAGCTTGCGAAGCGCGCTGCCATCCTCTATGGCGCGGTCCAGCTTCCGCCTTGCCTCCTGCCCGTCGGCAGCAGCGCCGCCCGCGATCAGCATATATGTGCCCAGTGTTTTGCACAGTTCGGTAAAATCTTCCGGCCCTCTGCCCCGCAAAGTCTCAACGGCCTCCTGCACCTCCAGCGCGTTGCCCACCGCATATCCCAGCGGCTGATCCATGTCCGACACGACGGCGATGGTCTTCCTGCCGGCCATATTCCCCAGCGTCACCATCTCTCTCGCCAGCGCAAAGGAATCCTCCTCCGTCTTCATAAACGCGCCGCTGCCCGTCTTGACGTCCAGCACGATGGCATCCGCGCCGGAAGCCAGCTTCTTGCTCATGATAGAGCTGGCAATCAGCGACATATTGTCCACCGTGGCCGTCACGTCCCGCAGCGCGTACAGCTTCTTGTCCGCCGGCGCGATATCCGCCGTCTGCCCCATAATCGCCACGCCGACCTCATTGACCTGCCTGACAAAACGCGCACTGTCTATCCCTGTCGTAAAGCCGGCAAAGCTCTCCAGCTTGTCGATGGTGCCCCCGGTGTGCCCCAGCCCTCTGCCGCTCATCTTGGCAATCTTCACGCCGCACGCCGCCACCATGGGCGCAAGCGCGATGGACGTCTTGTCGCCGACGCCGCCCGTGGAATGCTTGTCCACCTTGACGCCCTCAATCTTGCTCAGATCCATCATATCACCGCTGTGCGCCATAGCCATCGTGAGCGCCACCGTCTCTTCGGGATTCATGCCGCGAAAATAGATGGCCATCATCATAGCCGCCATCTGATAATCCGGAATCCGCCCCGCCGTGTACTCCGAGATCATGTCCTCTATCTCTTCCCGGCGCAAAGCGCCGCCGTTTCTCTTTTTCATAATCAGGTCATACATGCGCATACTGTGAAACCTCCCGTCCGTTTCCCGTCACATCACCTCTCCCACCGTGTCACTTGTGATAGGGCTCTCCGTGAATGATGCGATAGGCTCTGTAGATCTGCTCTAACAGGATAACCCGCATCAGCTGGTGGGGAAAGGTCATTTTAGAAAAGCTGACCGTCAGGTCAGCCTTCTTACGCACCTCTTCATGCAGTCCCAGGGAGCCGCCGATCACAAACTGGATATGACTCACGCCCTGTACTCCCAATTTTTCGATCTGTTCCGCAAAAGCCTCGGAGTCATACGCCTTTCCTCCGATATCCAGGACAATGACGAAAGTGTCCTCCCTGATATGTCTGAGAATGCGCTCCGCCTCCTTCGCCATGACGGCCTCCGCCTGCGCTGCTCCGGCTCTGTCCGGCGTCGGCTCATCCTCCGCCTGAACGATCTCCAGCCTGCAATATCTGCCGAGCCGCTTCTCGTACTCCGCGACCGCGTCCCTGTAGAATTTTTCCTTGATCCTGCCGACCGCAATGATCGTTATCTTCATTTATCCTCAAACAGCTCCTGATAATACTCGTCCACAAAATGTTCCAAAAGTCCCTGATCCAGGTTCAGGAACTTGTTGTTGATGAGCTCTTTCATCTGATCGGCGCGGCGGAAATACTTCTGTTCCTCCGGCATGTCCTCCAATGAGAGTCCGCTGTCAATCTGCTCCGCGCTCATGTTTGCCCGGCACCATTTCTGAAGCTCCGACAAGAGAGTGTCCTCCGATTTGGCCTGCACCAGAAGAATTTTGGAATTGCGCATGGACACGATCCCGAATACGATGAACAGAATAAACATGGCGCCCATGACGCCGCACACAAAGTAGCGGGTCGTATCCGCATTGCGAAAGACAGGCACGATATTCATAAATACGAGAACATCCAGGATAAATCCGAGAATTCCCACAAAGAGCAGCGTATACGCGGAGGTGCGGTTGTCCTCCGCCTGCAGGGCGCTGTCGCGGTAGGTCTGATACGCCGCGGGTTTCTTCCCGGCGTCCTCATCCGCCAAAACTTCCTCCATGGCCTCCGCAAGCGCGGCCTGCAGGCGCGCCGACTCTTCCCGTCGCTCCGCTTCGCTTGTATCTGCACTCTCGTCTTCCAGCTGATCTACCAGCTCTACCCCACATTCGGCGCAGGATTTGATTCCCGCCCTGTATTCGTTCTTACACACGGGACACCAAGGCATGTGCGTCACGCTCCTTCATCACAGTAAGTAAAAATTGCCAAAAATAGTAAGGCACAGGTTTATTTTATAATCATTCTGCACAGATTGCAACCCTTTCCTACCGCTCGCATCCGACATTGGAGTAGACCGCTCTGGCGCTGATCCCATCCAGCTTGCCGATCTTGCCAGAAAGAGCGTTGATGACGTCCTGAGGCGCGTCGATCGCCACACTGATAATGTTTACTTCCCTTTTGCGATAGGGAATACCCATTCGGCCAATGATATAGTCCCCGTACTCATGCAGCAGCATATTGAGCCGCTCCACACTGTCCGCCCTCTCCACGATAATGCCGATCAGCGCGATCCTCGTATCCATAAAGCCCTCACTCCTTCTTCCAAAGCTCCCAAATCCCCTGATTCTTATTCTCCGACTTGTCAATATCAAGACAGAGCGTGGGTTCTTCCTTATTCCGCCAGACAGAACACTCGCCGATAGCGCTGATATCGCGCCAGAGCTCGAACGTGCCGCGGTTGGCAACGGCATCCCACTCCTCCACGGTGCTTCTGCCGTTTATGGTATAGCCGTACAGCTCGCCGTCATACAGACCGTCCACGAATCCGCCGACAACATTCTGGATCAGCCGCTCGTCCGCTTTCATCTTGGAGGTGTCCACATCATAGTGTTCCGCCCCCTGCCCGTTGGGCAGATCATTCGCCCAGGCGCCGGCATAGCTGTGCGACATATATTTGCCCATGGCGTTGCGCTTGCTCTTCTCGCTGATATAGAACCGGAACCATCTTCCCTCCCCGCTTCTTGTACCGTCCGTCCAATCGCCATAATAATAGCTGTTGTCCTCGTAGATTGCGAGTCCTTTGCCGTCAGGCTTCCCGCTGCCGTTCACATCTCCCGTATAATAATAGCTGCCCGTTCCCTTGAGTCCCGCCGACAATTTGACGTACCGCCTCAGATGCGCCAGATCCCATATGGCCGCCTGGTTGTTGTCCGCAAAGTAGGGCAGCGCTTCATTCAGGATATACTCCTTCGTGTAGGAAATATCATTCTCGTCCTCCACGTCGACGACCACCGCGGTCTTGTCACTGTCCTCCGCCACAGGGTCAATTGGTTCCTCGTCGCTGTCCTCTTCCTCGTCTTCGGACTGCGCTGCCGTGATGTCCGGCGGTGCGATCACGACGGCTCCGCCCGTCTCGGGAACATAATCGTTCTTCTGCTGCTCCTTCGCGTAGTCCGTGATGCTCTGCTGCGAATCGGTTTCCACATCCGCCTGCGTCGGACGGCTGCGGTCCGGCCGCATAAGAAGCAGCACGATAATGACGAGCAGAAGAACAGCGATGATGCCGAGAAGCACCGACGTCATAAAAGGCTTATGCAGCCAATCTTCCCGCTTCGCGCCTCTCTCTTTCTCTTCCTCGCGCAGTTCCTCCTCATAATCTTCATCCGTATTGTGATTTCGCTCCATCAGATTCATACTTTTCCCTCATTCCGTCTCATAGTCCAAGCACGTTCTGTTCTCCGTGACACTGCCGATATAGGCCGCCGCCTCTCTGTGCGCCGGAGACACCTGATAAGCCTGCAGCGCCTCCCCACTCTCAAATACAGAAATCAGGCCGATGTCCCTGTTGCTCGAGGCAAGCGCCTCCGTCTCCACCTTGAGGGAAACGACGCCGGAAACCTGCCCTGCCACCGCCTCCAGCTCCCTCTTGATGCGCGCCGCGGCCTCAGCTTTTTCGGTCTGTGTCAGTTCCGTTTTCAAATTCCATAAAACAATGTGATGAACCATATGTTTCATCCTCCTTCTTATGATCATAATCCCGATTTCTTAACAAAGCGCTGTACAAATTCTTAAGAATTTATATATCCGCTTCCATGAAACAAGAAGAGCCCGCCGCTCGGACAGACTCTCCTACCGGCGCGCGGCGCTGACCGCGCGCATATTTTCCTATTTGGACAGGTACTCGTCGATTCCTCTGGCCGCCGCCTTGCCCGCGCCCATCGCGAGGATGACGGTAGCCGCGCCGGTCACCGCGTCGCCGCCGGCGTAGACGCCCTCCTTCGTCGTCCTGCCGAACTCCTCGTCGGCGACGATACACTGGTATTTGTTCACTTCTAACCCCTCTGTGGTGGAGGAGATCAGCGGATTCGGCGAGGTACCCAGAGACATGATCACCGTATCCACCTCCATCGTAAATTCGGAGCCCTCGATCACCACAGGGCGTCTCCTGCCCGAAGCGTCGGGTTCGCCCAGCTCCATCCTCACGCATTTCATACCGCACACCCAGCCGTTCTCGTCCTCCAGGATCTCCGTGGGATTCGTCAGAAGGTCGAAGATGATTCCTTCCTCCTTGGCGTGATGCACCTCCTCCACACGGGCCGGCAGCTCTTCCTCGCTTCTGCGGTATACGATATGCACTTCTGCGCCCAGGCGCAGCGCCGTTCTCGCGGCGTCCATCGCCACGTTGCCGCCGCCTACCACCGCGACCTTTCTGCCGCGCATAATCGGCGTATTGGAATCCTCGTCAAAGGCTTTCATCAGATTGCTTCTCGTCAGATACTCGTTGGCGGAGAACACGCCGTTGGCCTGCTCGCCCGGAATCCCCATGAACTTCGGAAGGCCGGCCCCGGAACCGATGAACACCGCCGAGAATCCCTCCTCCGAGAGCAGCTCGTCTATGGTCACGGACTTTCCGATCACCACGTTCGTCTCAATTTTGACGCCCAGAGACTTCACATTCTCGATCTCCTTCTCCACCACGTCTCTCTTTGGCAGACGAAATTCCGGAATGCCGTACACCAGCACGCCGCCCGGCTCATGAAGCGCCTCGAAGATCGTCACGTCGTAGCCCATCTTGGCCAGATCGCCCGCACAGGTCAGACCGGACGGCCCGGAACCGATCACCGCCACTTTTTTACCTTTCTTCTCCTTCGCCCCCTCCGGTTTGATGCCGTTCTCTCTGGCCCAGTCGGCCACGAAGCGCTCCAGCTTACCGATGGAGATCGGCTCTCCCTTGATTCCGCGAATACATTTGCCCTCGCACTGGCTCTCCTGCGGGCAGACGCGTCCGCAGACCGCAGGCAGGGCGGAAGACTCGCTGATGATCTGATAGGCCGCCGCGATATCGCCCTCTTTTACTTTTTCTATGAATCCGGGAATGTTGATCGCCACGGGACAGCCCTTGATGCACTGCGCGTTCTTGCAGTTAATGCACCGCCCCGCCTCACACATTGCCTCCTCTTTGTCATAACCCAGGCACACTTCCTCAAAATTTGCCGCGCGCACCTTCGCCTCCTGCTCGCGGACAGGCACCTTCTTTAACACATCTGTCTGCATCAGTCATTACCTCCACAATTTCCGCAGCCGCCATGATGGGTATCCCCCTCCTGCGCTTTCAGGAATGCTCTTCCCTCTTCTGTCTTATAAATCTGCTGGCGCTTCATCGCCTGGTCGAAATCCACCTTATGTCCGTCGAACTCTGGGCCATCCACACACGCGAATTTCACTTCGCCGTCCACTGTCAGGCGGCAGGCGCCGCACATGCCGGTGCCGTCCACCATAATCGGATTCATGCTGACAACCGTGGGCAGATTGTACTTCGCGGTGGTCAGGCACACAAATTTCATCATGATCATCGGTCCGATGGCAACGCACACGTCATAGCTCTTGCCCTCGTCCGTGATCAGATCGTCGATCACCTTCGTCACCATGCCGCTTCTGCCGTAAGAGCCGTCGTCTGTCGTCACATAGAGATTGCCGGCCACCGCCTTCATCTCCTCCTCCATGATCAGAAGGTCCTTCGTCTTGGCGCCCATGATCACATCCGCGTCGACGCCGCGCTCATGCAGCCATTTGACCTGCGGATAGACAGGCGCCGTGCCGAGTCCTCCCGCCACAAAGAGAATCTTCTTTTTTCTCAGGCTCTCGATATCTTCGCTCACGAAGTCGGAAGGGCGGCCTAACGGCCCGACGAAATCGTGAAAGCTGTCCCCTGTCTTCAGGCGGCACATCATCCTGGTCGCCGCGCCTACCACCTGCACAACGATCGTGACCGTCCCGCTCTCTCTGTCATAATCGCATATGGTCAACGGAATGCGCTCGCCGTCCGCGTCCGTCCTGACAATCACAAACTGTCCCGGCTGGCAGGACCCGGCAACCCGCGGCGCTTCAACGACCATCAGATAGATGTTCGCCGTAAGTTCTTCGGCTTTCAATATCTTGTACATCACTGCTTATCCTCCTAAACTGATATCCCTGTTAATGATAGCGAAACTCTTATGTTTTTGCAACTGTTTTCCATCAATTCCCGATTCCGCGCCGGCTGCGCGCCTACAGAATGTAGGCCGCGAACTCGCCGTTCTCGTCATATCCCAGCTGCGCCGCCTCCCCCGTGTACACATTGACCAGGAACACCTTGTCCGTGCGGCTCAGAATCCCCGTTCCGTCGTCGTAATGCTCGTTGATGGTATAGTAATCCCCGCTCTCGCCGATGCGCAGCACGGAGCTGAAGCGATAACTGAACACGCCGCTCTGCCGCTTACTGTGTCCCGCCGCATCCTCCAGATACCCCGTCTCGACCAGTCTGGCAATCAAATTGTTCACCGCCTGCGTGGGTGCGATCGCGCCCCTGAGCCGCAGCGTGTACGTCCTGGTCGTGATCTCACTGGAAATACCGTCCTCACTGATATTGACAAACTTAAACTGCGTCGTGCCTAACGGCATGGGAATCGGCCCTGTGTACGGAACGCTGTCGGCGGTCGGATCGGAATCGTCCGTTGTATAGAAAATCCTGCAGCCCTCCATCCCCTCCACGGAAATCATCATCGGCTCCGAATATTCCCCGCTGTACAGCGCGATTTCCGGCGGATTCGGCACGGACAGATTGATCACATACGTCTTGCTGACAACCTCGCTCTCGATCCCGTAATCATTTACGAAAAAGGCGCTGACCGTGTACTCCCCCGATTCCAGAAAGAGCGGCGCCGTGTAGACCGGGCTCTCTCTTGTGGGTTTGGAGCCGTCCAACGTATAATAAATCGTTCCCGCCGTGTTGGAACTCAGCTTCAGAGGAATCACCTCCGCATAGCTCCCCTCCACGTAGCTGAACTCCGGCGCGAGGGCGAGATAGCTCTGAAACATATTGACGATATCCGGCTCCTTGCAGTTTTGCAGCAGTTCGTTGATTTCGCCGTACATGCCGTCATTCGCATAGATCGTGACAATCTTGTCATAGGCTTCCTCAAGGTCCTCGTATCCGAAATCTCCGCGCTCGATAATGCGCGACAGCACGCTGACAGCGGACACGTGATCCTGCTGCAGATAATAGTAATCCGCCTCCAGGAAAAGAAGCTGCGCCACGTCAGGATAATCTTTATAAGTATCTTCGAGACACGCGACGGCCTCCGTATAGTTCTCCTGCGCCGCATACTCTCTCGCCCTGCCGATCCGGTAATCCACGGTGTGAATGTGATATGCGTAAGCGCCGTATGCGATCAGCGCCACCGCCAAAATCAGGACCATGCTCACGACAATCCAGGCTTTTCTGTCTTCCTCTATGCCGTTCTCCTCCTGCGGCGGCTGCTCCTTCCCGCTCTCCTCATCCGTCTGCGGCGTCTCTGTTGCGCCTTCTCCCTCCTGTAATGCCGCAAGCGTGGACAGGGTTTCCGTTATACTGTTTTCAATCTCCGGCTCAAAGTCAGGTACAATTCGGATCTCTTCTCCGCACTTCTCGCAGATCAGATGCCCTTCCTCCAACTCATTGCCGCAATGCGGGCACTTCATAAGCAGTTCCCTCTCTGTTTCTCTATCTGTTATCTTGCGCTTTTCCTGCCTCTACACAGTTGTTCATGAGCATGGCGATCGTCATCGGTCCCACGCCGCCCGGCACGGGCGTGATGGCGCTGCACACCGGCGCCACATCGTCATAGTCCACATCTCCGCACAGCTTATTGTTCTCGTTGCGGTGAACGCCGACATCGATGACCACCGCGCCCTCCTTCACATACTCTCTCGTGATCATCTTCGGCTTCCCGACGGCGACGATCAGGATATCTGCCCGCCGCGTCACCTCCTGCAGATTCCTCGTTCTGGAATGCGTCACCGTCACCGTACCGTTCTCCCGCAAAAGGAGAAGCGCCATGGGCTTGCCCACGATGTTGCTTCGACCGATCACGACACACTCTCTGCCGGCGATCTCAATCCCCGACCGCTTCAGGAGTTGAATGATCCCCGCCGGCGTGCAGGACACAAAGCCCGGCTGCCCGATGCAGAGAGCGCCGACGCTCTGCGGGTGAAAGCCGTCCACATCCTTCTTCGGATCGATGGCGCGTATCACGGCGTCCTCGTCGATGTGGGCGGGCAGCGGCAGCTGCACCAGAATGCCGTTCACATCCGCCCTGCCGTTCAGTTCCCCGATCAGGTCAAGCAGCTCCTCCTGTGTCGTCTCCTCCGGCAGCTCGTAGGCAAGCGACTCTATGCCGACGTAGGCGCACGCCTTCTTCTTGTTGCCGACATACACGCTCGACGCGGGATCGTCTCCCACCTGGATCACGGCAAGGCAGATGCGGATCCCCTCCGCCTTCAATGCCTCCACTTCGACTTTCAGCTCATCCTTGATCTGCGCCGAGATCGCCTTTCCGTCTATTATCTGTGCCATTTCTGTATCTCCTCCCTCAATCAGCGTCTAAAAGAGCCCGGTGATCACACCGTCCTCATTCACATCGATCCCGAAGGCCGCCGGCTTCTTCGGGAGCCCCGGCATCGTCATGACGGTACCCGTCAGCGCCACCACGAACCCCGCTCCCGCGGACACATAGACCTCTCTCACATTCATCACAAAGCCCACCGGCCGGCCGAGAAGCGCCGGATCATCCGAGAGCGAATACTGCGTCTTCGCCATGCAGACCGGCAGATTGCCGAAGCCCATCTCCTCCAGCTTCTTAAGCTGTCTTTTGGCGGCCGACGAGTAAGACACACCGCCGGCGCCGTAGATCTCGGCGGCTATCGTATGAATCTTGTCCTCCAGAGACATATCGTCCCCGTAGAGCAGCCGGAAATGACTCTCCTTCTTCTCCAGCGTTTCAAGCACCTTCTCCGCCAGCGGGATGCCGCCCTCTCCGCCCTTCTCCCACACTTCGGAGAGCGCGAATTCACAGCCCCTGTCCTCGCAGAATTTCCGCACATACGCGATCTCCGCCTCGGTGTCCGTCACAAAAGAATTCAGCGCGACGACGACAGGCACGCCGTACTTATGCAGATTCTCGATGTGCTTCTCCAGATTCACAATACCCGCCTGCAGCGCCGCCATGTTCTCCGCCGCCAGTTCCGCCTTCGGAACGCCGCCGTTGTATTTCAAGGCCCTGACGGTGGCGACCAGCACCACCGCGTCCGGCTTTAAGCCGGCCTTGCGGCACTTGATGTCAAAAAATTTCTCCGCCCCCAGATCCGCGCCAAAGCCTGCCTCCGTGATGACATAGTCCGCCATTTTGAGCGCCGTCTTCGTGGCGCGTATGGAATTGCAGCCGTGGGCGATATTCGCGAAGGGACCGCCGTGCACCAGCGCCGGCGTGTGCTCCAGCGTCTGGATCAGATTCGGCTTCATAGCGTCTTTCAGCAGCGCCGCCATAGAGCCCACCGCGTTCAGATCCGCCGCCGTCACCGGCTCGCCCTCGTCGTTGTAAGCCACGATAATCCTGCCGAGGCGCGCCTTCAAATCCTGCATATCCGTGGCGAGACAGAGAATTGCCATGATCTCGGAGGCCACGGTGATGACGAAGTGCTCCTCCCGCACCACGCCGTCCGTCCTGCCGCCCAGACCGATGACGACGTTGCGAAGCGCCCGGTCATTCATGTCCAGACATCTCTTCCACACCACCTGCCTCGGATCGATACGCAGCTCATTTCCCTGCTGCATATGATTGTCCAGAAGCGCCGCCAAAAGATTGTTGGCCGCGGTGATGGCATGAAAATCCCCCGTAAAGTGAAGATTCAAATCCTCCATCGGCACTACCTGCGCATAGCCGCCGCCCGCAGCGCCGCCCTTGATGCCGAAACACGGACCGAGCGACGGCTCCCTGAGCGCGATCACCGCCTTTTTGCCGAGCTTCCCAAAGGCCTGTCCCAGACCCACGCTGGTGGTCGTCTTGCCCTCGCCGGCGGGCGTCGGGTTGATCGCCGTCACCAGAATCAGCTTTCCTTCCGGATTGTCCTGAATGCGTTCTATGTACTCGTCCGATATCTTCGCCTTATATCTGCCGTACAGCTCCAGATCGTCCGCATCAATTCCGATCCGCGCCGCCACATCCACAATATTTTCCAGCACCGCTTCCTGTGCGATCTCGATATCTGTCTTCAAAGTCATGCCCTTCCTTTCTACTGCGTCTCCTCCAAAAACTGCTCGAACTCCTCCGGCGTCATCAATATCCTGCGCGGTTTCGTTCCCTCCTCCTCGCCGACGACGCCCGCCTCGCAGAGCTGATCCATAATGCGCGCGGCCCTGTTGAAACCTATCTTGAACATGCGCTGCAGCATACCGATGGAGGCCTTGTCCTTCTCGATGATAAAACGGCCTGCCTCCGCGAAATACTGGTCGTACTCCGAACCGCTCTCCCCCGCCGCAGCGGCGCCGCCCGCTCCCGCGCCGTTTTCCATACTGCTGATCTGACTCTCCACCGCGTTGTCATAGCCGCTGCCGACGGCCTGTTCTTTCAGGAACTCAACCACATCCGCCACTTCTTTATCCGAGACAAACGCGCCCTGAATGCGCGCCGGCTTCGGATAGCCCTGCGGATAGAAGAGCATGTCGCCCTTGCCGAGCAGCTTCTCCGCGCCGACCATATCCAGAATCGTACGGGAATCCACGCCGCTGGACACGGCGAACGCCACACGGCTGGGCATGTTCGCCTTGATCAGTCCCGTGATGACGTCAACGGACGGCCGCTGCGTCACGATAATCAAGAT
>CANPXP010000056.1 GCA_947586255.1 uncultured Lachnospiraceae bacterium
TTCACGTTCCGGGCGCCGGTTTCCTCGGTGGGATATCTGAGCGCGCTGGGCGTCGATCTCGTGTCGCTGGCCAACAATCACGCCTACGATTACGGGGAGACCGCTTTTCTCGACACGATGGCGGCGCTTGCGGACGCGGGAATCCTCTATGTCGGGGCGGGACGCGATCTGGCTGAGGCGCGTCGTCCGGTCTGTTACATCATCAACAATATGAAGGTGGCCGTCGTGTCGGCGACGCAGATCGAGCGGCTGGACAATCCGGACACCAGAGGAGCCACGGAGACGACGGCCGGCGTGTTCCGGTGCTGGAACGGCGACAATCTGATCGAGACGGTGCAGGAGGCCGCGGCGGACAACGATTTCGTGATTGCCTATATCCACTGGGGAACCGAGAACGAAGAGGCGACCGACTGGGCGCAGGAGGAACAGGCGGCGGCTCTGGCGGCGGCGGGCGCAGATCTGATCATCGGCGATCACCCGCACTGCCTGCAGCGGATTGACGTGATAGACGGCGTCCCCGTGGTGTACAGCCTGGGCAATTTCTGGTTTAACTCCAAGACGATCGATACGGGGATGATCAAAATTTCGCTGGGGGAAGAGGGACTTCGCAGTATGCGGTTCATTCCCTGCCTGCAGAGCGAATGCCGGACGTCGCTGCTGCAGGGCGAGGAGAAGAAACGCGTGCTGGACTATATGAGAAGCATATCGGGCGGCGTCGGGATCGACGAGGAGGGATATGTGACGTGGTAAATTTTCTTCTGCAGGAATGAAAAGCTTTGTTTTTAAGAAGGGATGAGAGCAGATGAACACAGAAGAATTAAAGAGCGAAATGCTTGCCGAATTGAAAAGCGCTTACGGTGAGAACGCGGAATTCAGAGATGGGCAGGAGGAGGCGATTACAGGCGTTCTTCAGGGAAAAAGGACGCTGGTGGTGCAAAGAACAGGATGGGGAAAAAGCCTGGTGTACTTTATGGCTGCCAAAATATTGAGAAAGCATGGAGAAGGGTTCACATTAATTATCAGTCCGCTTCTGGCTTTGATGAATAATCAGATACTTTCCGCAGAGAAATTGAAGCTGTGTGTAAGAACCATTAACTCGGAAAATTCGGACGATTGGAATGAAATCATGGACGACCTGAAAAATAACGAAGTGGACGCCCTGATTATATCTCCGGAGCGGTTGAGCAATGCGGATTTTAGAGAAAATCTGAACCGGCTGGGAGAAAAGATAGGCTTGTTTGTGGTAGACGAGGCTCATTGCATCTCAGATTGGGGACACGATTTTCGGCCGGATTACAGGAGGATTGTCAATATTATTGAAAGCCTGCCGGGCAACGTTCCGGTTCTGGCGACTACGGCAACGGCAAACAATCGCGTTGTAGAGGATATCAGGGCACAGCTGGGCGATGATATCCAGATCAGCCGCGGCGGACTGATGCGTGACTCCTTGGCGATTCAGGTGATCAGGCTTGCGTCTAAGCCGGAGAGACTGGCCTGGCTTGCAAAAAATATCGCAAAGCTTTCGGGCACCGGTATTATATACTGTCTTACTGTCAATGACTGTGAGCTGGTTGACAGATGGCTTCAGCACAACGGCATACGCAGCGCATGTTATTATGCGCGCATGGAAGCTGACAGCAAGGCGGAGATCGTCGATAAATTTATGTGCAATGAAATTAAGGTGCTGGTAGCTACCGTGGCCTTTGGAATGGGGTTTGATAAGCCTGATATAAGCTTTGTCATTCATTTCCAGAAGCCGGGCAATATCGTGTCTTATTATCAGCAGATCGGCAGAGCGGGGCGTGATATAGAAAATGCCTATGCGATTCTGATGTGCGGCGGCGAGGATGATGAGATCAATAATTATTTCATTGATTCCGCGTTCCCGACTGAAAATCTGATGAACGAGGTGGTTGAGACAACGGCGCAGCATGATGGAATTAAGCCCGGGGATTACGAAAAATATATCAATATGAGACGCAAGAAAATTGAACAATGCGTCAAATATTTAGAGGTTAACGGAGATATTTACAAAGAAAACGGCTTATACTATAAAAGCCTCAAGCCCTGGCAGCCCGATTTGGACAAGAGTGCAAGGATTACCGCGATCAGAAGAAATGAGCTTCAGCAGATGAATGATTTTACCGGATATCAGGGCTGCTATATGGAATATATCGCCAGATGTCTGGACGATCCGACGGCCGGCAAATGCGGGAAATGCGCTAACTGCGTGGGGCATCCGCTGACAGCGCAGGAGCTTTCGGAAGAGGACGTCGTGAAAGCGCTTAAATTCATCAAAGAGAATTTTGATATTATAGAACCGAGGAAAATGTGGCCCTCCGGCATGCGCATTGATGATAAAAACAGGATTGCGGAGAATTATCTCTGCAGCGAGGGCCGCGTATTGAGCAATTATGGAGACGGCGGCTGGGGCAAAGCAGTGGCGGAAGGAAAATATAAGTATAATCATTTCAGCGATGAACTTGTGGAGGCTTCCTGCGAGCTTCTTCGATCATTTGTACAGGAAAAGCAAATACAGTGGATAACCAATATTCCGTCTCTGAGACGTCCCGAGCTTGTAAAGAATTTTGCAGAGAGGCTGGCAGGAGGGCTGGGGCTTCCGTATTTGGAGGCTCTTGCAAAAACGTGTGATGCCCGTCCTCAAAAAGAGCTTAACAACAGTAATTTACAGCAGGATAATGCATTTCGGTCGTTTGAGACGAGTGGAGAAATACGAGACGGAAACGTCCTGCTTGTAGATGATATGGTTGACTCGAGATGGACCTTTACCTGCTGTGGCTACAAGCTCAGAAAAGCGGGAAGCGGGGAGGTGTTCCCCTTTGCGCTGGCTAACAGTGCCGGCAGAAACGGAGAAGATTGATGAAGCTGTCAGACAATGCAATGTGCGCCGTTTTGCTCTGTTCCTATGTGGGTCTGCATAAAGAAAGCGAGCTGAAGCCGCTGTCTTTGAGCGAATGGTATTCATTTCTGGACAGGGCTGCCGAAAAAGGGCTGGAGCCAAAGGTGATTTTGGACAGAGATGCGGAATGGGAAAGCGCGCTTTCTTATTCCGGGGAACAGGCAGAACGAATCAGAGAGCTTGCCTCGCGCGGAGGAAGCGCGGCATTGGAGATAGATAACCTGGATCAAAAAGGAATCGGCATCGTCACGATGTTTGACGACACATATCCGCCGCTGTTAAGACAATTAAAAAGGAAGAAGCCGCCGGTGCTGTTTTTCGCGGGTGACATTACTCTGGCAGGAAAAATCGGGATAGCGATCGTCGGTTCGAGGAATGTTGACGAGGCGGGGATGCTGTTTGCAAAAAGGCTTGCGCAGAAGGCGGCGAAAGAAAGACTCGTCCTTTTTTCCGGGGGCGCAAGAGGAGTCGACAGCATATCGGAGACGGCCACTCTGAACAACGGCGGCGCTGCGGTGGTGTATGTGACGGACTCTCTGCTCTCCAGAATAAAGAGGCAGGATGTTGTGAGAAATATTTTGGACAATCGTCTGCTTCTTATATCTTCCGAAAAGCCGGACGCAGGTTTTTCGGCGGGAAGAGCTATGAACAGGAACAAGTACATATATGCCTCCGCTTATTACGGTACGTTTGTTGTGGCCTCCGATTACAATAAAGGAGGAACCTGGTCGGGCGCTGTGGAGGCGCTCGGCAATGGCTGGGGCAAAGTTTTCGTGTGGGATCACGGCGGATATGACGGAAACCGGAAGCTTATAGAAAGGGGCGCCGTTCCCTATGAGCTCTCCGAAGAAATGCTTGGCGATATCGTGACGAGGAAGGATGCAGGTAAAAAGGACGTATATAAATACGAACAGAGAAGCCTGTTTGATCCGGAGACGGGCTCGGAGGAAAAAGCGGTTGAGTCGAAAGAGGAGAATTCAGATCTCTATTATTGCGTCAGGGACTGCATTTTGTCGCATCTCGGAGACGGACTCGGCATCGATCAGGCTGCAGAGCGGTTCCGGGTCGCAAAAGGGCAGATGAAAGAGTGGCTTAAACGTCTATGTGCGGAAGGGCTGGCCGCGTGCGAGAAGGGCGTCTACAAAAAAGCGGTTAAATGACGCTGCGGAAATGAAACTTTTCTGCCGCCTGATTCGTATTATTGGCAGGAAGCGGAATGTGAAAGGAGATGACACATATGTCAGATTATGCGCAGATCACGAACAATCGCCCCGCGGCGGCGGATTACGGAACAAGAAAAAGCGGAGCGAAGACGGGCGCGGGGTTCGGCGACGTCCTGAGGACGCAGGAGGATAAGAGCGCCGGGCAGGACCGGACCGGAGAAGAAGAGAAGGCGGCGGCCGGGGATTACCGTGAACAGATCCGTGAACATATGGAAGAGATGCTTGACCGCATCAGACACGGCACGATTCAGCCGAAGATCGCAATCGGCGCGCAGGAGTACACTCAGGAAGAGTGGAAGAAGCTGCTGGAGAAATTCGACGACGCGGAGGAGACGCTGCAGGAGCAGATTGCGGAGGAGATCGAGAAGCTGAAGGAGCAGGCCGAGAAGGAACAGATCGAGAAGGAGGCTGCCGCGGAGGAAGAATTGCGCTCCGGGAAAGAAAAAGCGGTTGACAGCCTGCCGCAGTATGTGTTATAGTGTCCAAGGTTGTAAAAACCATGCCGAAGACAGTAGGTGCCGTAATGCCGGCGTAAGGATACCGCCTACCGAGGAGAAGAGTTGCTATGCAGAGTGCGTCCTCCCTGTCTTTGGGGAGGACTTTTTTTGATAGAAGACTCCTTTCGGCGCAAAATCTATAAGGAGGTAAAGGTAATGGCAAAGGTCGAACTGAAAAAACCTGTCGTAAATGAGATCTCGGCTGCCATCAAGGATGCGCAGTCCGTCGTTCTGGTCGATCACCGCGGACTCACGGTTGAGCAGGACACAGAGCTTCGCAGACAGCTTCGCGAAGCGGGTATCACCTACAAGGTTTACAAGAACACGATGATGAATTTTGCATTCAAGGGCACGGACTGCGAGTCGCTGACCACCTACCTGGCAGGTCCGAGCGCGATGGCTGTCTCCAAGGACGACGCGACGGCTCCCGCAAGAGTGCTGTGCAAATTCGCAAAGACGGCGGAAGCGCTTGAGATCAAGGGCGGCATTGTGGAAGGCGTAGTGTATGACGCCAAGGGTATCGAGAATGTTTCCAAGATTCCTTCCAGAGAGGAACTGCTGTCCAAGCTGCTCGGCAGCATCCAGTCGCCGATCACCAACTTCGCCCGCGTGATGAAACAGCTGGCGGACAAGGGCGGCGCGTCCGAGAGCGCGGCGGAGGAATCCGCAGCGGCGCCTGTTGCTGAGGAAGCGCCCGCGGCAGAGGCCGAGGCACCCGCAGCGGAAGCAGAAGCGCCCGCGGCAGAAGCAGCGGCTCCCGCTGAGGAATAGAGAGCAGCGAAACGGTAACGAAAATTTTTCAATTTTGTATTTCACGGAAAACGAACGGAGGTAAACAATCATGGCAAAATTATCTACGCAGGAAATCATTGATGCGATCAAAGAGCTGACCGTATTGGAGCTGAATGATCTGGTAAAGGCATGCGAGGAGGAGTTCGGCGTATCGGCGGCTGCAGGCGTTGTCGTTGCGGCGGCAGCGGGCGATGCGGGCGCAGCGGCGGCTGAGGAGAAGACGGAGTTCGACGTTGAGCTGACAGAAGTCGGCCCGAACAAGGTTAAGGTCATCAAGGTGGTACGTGAGGCTACCGGCCTGGGCCTGAAGGAGGCAAAGGATCTTGTTGATTCCGCTCCGAAGGTAGTCAAGGAGGGCGCTTCCAAGGAAGAGGCCGACGACATCAAGGCTAAGCTGGAAGCTGAGGGCGCTAAGGTTACGTTGAAGTAATCCGCAGGAAGCCTGCAAATCCATAAGCAGAGAAAACCGTTCATTGCCGTGAGCCAGTGCGACCGGCGTGAGCGGTTTTGTGCTTGTCTGTACCCGTCGGGCGCAAGGCGCCCTGGACGACAAAATTTCTGTACAAAGTTCTTCAAATATTCATTGACTCTCCTGGAAATTTGTTGTAGAATGGATGATGCACTATTGTGGTGTGGTATGCTTATTTGGACGATTTGATCCGACGGATAAGCCATAAATCATAAAGAACGGGGTGAAATTGTCGATGGAAAAGAACAGAATCCGTATGACTGCCGCCGGCAGAAATACGCGTATGACTTATGCACGACAGAAAGAGGTTCTCGAGATGCCGAACCTGGTCGAAGTCCAGAAAGACTCCTATCAGTGGTTCCTGGACGAAGGACTGAAGGAAGTTTTCGACGACATCTCTCCTATTACGGACTACAGCGGACATCTGAGTCTGGAATTCGTGGACTTCGAGCTGTGTGAGGATGATGTCAAGTATTCGATTGAGAAATGCAAAGAGCGAGATGCTACTTACGCGGCGCCCCTGAAAGTAAAAGTCCGCCTGATCAACAAGGAGAAGGACGAGATGACGGTGCATGAGATCTTTATGGGAGATCTGCCGCTCATGACCGAGACGGGTACATTTGTCATCAACGGCGCGGAGCGTGTTATCGTCAGCCAGCTGGTGCGTTCCCCCGGCATCTACTATTCGATCGGACATGACAAGATCGGCAAGAGACTGTTTTCGGCTACCGTTATTCCGAACCGCGGTGCATGGCTGGAGTATGAGACGGACTCCAACGATGTGTTCTATGTTCGTGTGGACAGAACGAGAAAGGTTCCGATCACCGTGCTGATCCGTGCGCTGGGCGTGGGCACCAACGACGAGATCAGAGAACTGTACGGCGATGAGCCGAAGATCGAGGCGAGCTTCGCCAAGGATACCGCCGAGAACTATCAGGAGGGTCTGTTGGAATTATATAAGAAGATCCGCCCCGGCGAGCCTCTGAGCGTGGAGAGCGCGGAGAGCCTGATTACTTCCATGTTTTTTGATCCCAGAAGATATGATCTGGCGAAAGTCGGCAGATATAAATTCAACAAGAAGCTGATGTTCCGCAACAGGATTCGGCATCACATCCTGGCGGAGGACGTCGTGGATATCCTGACGGGCGAGGTACTCGCCAAGGCGGGCGACAAGGTGACGGCCGAGATGGCCGACACGATTCAGAACGCGGCGATTCCCTATGTGTGGATCCGGACGGAGGAGAAGAATGTCAAGGTTCTCTCCAACATGATGGTGGACATCACAAACTTTATCGAGTGCAACCCCAGAGAACTGGGCATCACGGAACTCGTGTATTTTCCTGTACTGCAGCAGATTTTGCAGGAGTACAGCGAAGATCCCGAGGCACTGGCAGATGCGGTTCGCAAGAATGTGCATGAACTGATTCCGAAGCACATTACCAAGGAAGACATACTGGCTTCCATCAACTATAACATTCACCTCGAGTACGGTATCGGCAACGACGACGATATCGACCATCTGGGCAACAGGCGTATCCGCGCGGTGGGTGAACTTCTGCAGAACCAGTATCGTATTGGTCTGTCCAGAATGGAGAGAGTAGTCCGCGAGAAGATGACGACGCACGATGCGGCGGAAATCATCTCCCCGCAGGTGTTAATCAATATCAAGCCGGTGCAGGCTGCGGTCAAGGAGTTCTTTGGTTCTTCCCAGCTGTCGCAGTTCATGGACCAGAATAACCCTCTGGGTGAGCTGACGCACAAGAGGCGTCTTTCAGCGCTGGGACCGGGCGGTCTGTCCAGAGACCGTGCCGGATTCGAGGTCCGCGACGTGCACTATACGCACTACGGCAGAATGTGCCCGATCGAGACGCCTGAGGGACCGAATATCGGTCTGATCAACTCACTCGCCTCCTATGCGCGCATCAATGAGTACGGCTTCGTGGAGGCGCCTTACCGTGAGATCGACAAGTCCGACCCGGAGAATCCGCGCGTTACGGACAAGGTGGTCTACATGACCGCCGATGAGGAGGATAATTACCATGTGGCGCAGGCGTCCGCGCCGCTTGACGAGAACGGCTATTTTACGCGCAACAGCGTATCCGGCCGCTTCAAGAATGAGACGCAGGAATATTCGAAGACTATGTTCGACTATATGGATGTGTCGCCGAAGATGGTATTTTCCGTGGCGACGGCGCTGATTCCTTTTCTGCAGAACGACGATGCGAACCGGGCGCTGATGGGCTCCAACATGCAGCGCCAGGCCGTTCCGCTTCTCTTCACGGAGACGCCTACGGTCGGGACGGGTATGGAGGCCAAGGCGGCTGTGGATTCCGGTGTCTGCGTGGTGGCGAAAAAGGCGGGCACGATCGATTATGTGTCCTCTGAGTTGATTAAGATGACTTACGACGACGGGGAGAAGGATGAGTACCATCTGACGAAATTCTCCCGCAGCAACCAGTCCAACTGCTACAACCAGAAGCCCATCGTGTTCAAGGGCAATCATGTGGCGCAGGGCGAGGTGATTGCGGACGGTCCTTCCACCTCCGGCGGCGAGCTGGCGCTGGGAAAGAACCCGCTGATCGGCTTCATGACGTGGGAAGGCTACAACTACGAGGACGCAGTACTCCTGAGTGAGAGACTGGTGCAGGAGGACGTCTATACCTCCGTGCATATTGAGGAATATGAGGCAGAGGCGCGCGACACCAAGCTGGGGCCCGAGGAGATCACGAGGGATGTCCCGAGCGTGGGTGCCGATGCGCTCAAAGATCTGGACGACAGAGGCATCATCCGCATCGGCGCGGAAGTTCGCGCGGGCGATATTCTGGTCGGTAAGGTTACGCCGAAGGGCGAGACGGAGCTGACGGCGGAGGAGAGGCTGCTGCGTGCGATTTTCGGTGATAAGGCGAGAGAGGTGCGCGACACTTCCCTGAAGGTGCCTCACGGTGAATATGGTATTGTTGTGGACGCCAAGGTCTTTACGAGAGAGAACGGCGACGAGCTGTCGCCGGGCGTCAACCAGGCGGTGCGGATCTATATTGCGCAGAAGAGAAAGATTTCCGTGGGTGATAAGATGGCGGGACGTCATGGTAACAAGGGTGTCGTTTCGAGAGTTCTCCCGGTGGAGGATATGCCTTATCTGCCGAACGGACGTCCGCTCGATATCGTCCTGAACCCGCTGGGCGTGCCTTCCCGTATGAATATCGGGCAGGTGTTGGAAATTCATCTGTCCCTGGCGGCGAAAGCGCTGGGCTTCAACGTGGCGACGCCTGTGTTCGACGGCGCGAAGGAGAGCGATATCGGCGATACGCTGGAGCTGGCGAACGACTATGTGAATCTGGAGTGGGAGGAGTTTGAGAAGAAGCATAAGAAAGAGCTCCCGTCCGACATCATGGATTATCTCTACGAGAACAGAGATCACCGTGAGGTGTGGAAGGGTGTAGAGATCTCCAGAGACGGCAAGGTGAAGCTGCGCGACGGCCGGACGGGCGAATACTTTGATTCGCCAGTCACGATCGGACACATGCATTATCTGAAGCTCCATCACCTGGTAGACGATAAGATTCACGCGCGCTCCACGGGACCTTACTCTCTGGTAACGCAGCAGCCTCTGGGCGGCAAGGCGCAGTTCGGCGGTCAGCGTTTCGGTGAGATGGAGGTTTGGGCGCTGGAGGCATACGGCGCGGCATATACGCTGCAGGAGATTTTGACGGTGAAGTCCGATGATGTGATCGGGCGTGTCAAGACCTATGAGGCAATCATCAAGGGCGACAATATTCCCGAGCCCGGTATTCCGGAATCCTTTAAGGTGCTGCTCAAGGAACTGCAGTCCCTTGGCTTGGATGTCAGGGTGCTGGACGAAAACCACAACGAGGTGGTGATCAAGGAGTCGGTCGACTACAGCGACAATACCTACCGCTCTGAATTTGAGAGAGATCTCGGCAATTATGATTACGGGCAGGAATCTCTGGGCGCTATGGGATATCAGAAGCAGGAGTATGACGAAGACAGCGGCCAGATTGTGGACAGCGTCGAGGAAACAGAGAGCGATGAGGATTTCGATTACGAGGATGAGCCGCAGACGTACGCCGATGAAGAGGAATAGGAGCAGAAGCTGTTCTAAATAAATCTGGAAGGAGCATGGTGATTGAAGATGTCGGATGCAAGACAAGAAACTTACCAACCTATGACATTTGATGCCATTCAGATCGGTTTGGCATCGCCTGAAATAATCAGGGAGTGGTCCAGAGGCGAAGTTACCAAGCCGGAAACCATCAACTATAGAACCTTGAAGCCCGAAAAAGAAGGTCTGTTCTGCGAGAAGATCTTCGGACCCAGCAAGGACTGGGAATGCCACTGCGGTAAGTACAAGAAGATCAGATATAAGGGTGTAGTCTGCGACAGATGTGGCGTCGAGGTGACGAAGGCGAGCGTCCGCAGAGAGCGCATGGGACATATCGAGCTGGCGGCGCCGGTTTCCCACATATGGTATTTCAAGGGAATTCCGAGCCGCATGGGACTGATCCTGGATCTTTCGCCCAGGGTGCTTGAGAAGGTGTTGTATTTCGCATCCTATATTGTGCTGGACGGCGGAGAGAGCGATCTGGAATACAAGCAGGTGCTCACCGAGAAGGAATATCAGGACGCCAGAGAGACATGGGGCAACAAATTCCGTGTCGGCATGGGCGCAGAGGCGATCAAGGAGTTGCTGCAGGCGATTGACCTGGAGAGCGAGTCGGCGCAGCTGAAGGAAGAGCTGCGCGAGTCGATGGGTCAGAAGCGCGCCCGCATTATCAAACGGCTGGAAGTGGTGGAGGCGTTCCGCGAATCCGGCAACAAGCCCGAGTGGATGATTATGGACGCGATCCCGGTGATTCCGCCTGATCTTCGCCCGATGGTACAGCTGGACGGCGGCCGGTTCGCCACCAGCGATCTGAACGATCTGTACAGAAGAATCATCAACAGAAATAATCGTCTGAAGAGACTGCTGGAGCTGGGGGCGCCGGATATCATTGTGCGCAACGAGAAGAGAATGCTGCAGGAGGCTGTGGACGCGCTGATCGACAACGGCAGAAGAGGCCGTCCGGTTACCGGACCGGGCAACAGGGCGCTCAAGTCGCTGTCCGATATGTTAAAGGGTAAGTCCGGACGTTTCCGTCAGAACCTGTTGGGTAAGCGTGTGGATTACTCGGGCCGTTCCGTTATCGTGGTGGGTCCGGAACTGAAGATCTATCAGTGTGGTTTGCCGAAGGAGATGGCAATTGAGCTGTTTAAGCCCTTCGTCATGAAGGAACTGGTATCGAGAGAGATTTCGCAGAACATCAAGGCTGCCAAGAAGCTGGTCGAGAAGCTGGACACGAAGGTGTGGGATGTGCTGGAGGAGGTTATCACCGAGCATCCGGTTATGCTGAACCGCGCGCCTACGCTGCACAGGCTCGGCATCCAGGCGTTCGAGCCGATTCTGGTAGAGGGTAAGGCGATCAAGCTGCATCCTCTGGTATGTACGGCCTTTAACGCCGACTTCGACGGAGACCAGATGGCGGTGCACCTTCCCCTGTCCGTGGAGGCGCAGGCGGAGTGCAGATTCCTGCTGCTGTCCCCGAACAACCTGTTAAAGCCGTCCGACGGCGGCCCGGTGGCGGTGCCCTCGCAGGATATGGTGCTCGGCATCTATTATCTGACGCAGGAGAGACCGGGTGCGGTAGGCGAAGGCAAGTTTTTCAAAAATGTAAACGAGGCGATTCTGGCTTATGAGAACGGCGCATGTACGCTGCACTCCAGAATCAAGGTGAGGGTGACCAAAAAGACGCCGGAGGGCGACGAGGTTAGCGGCACGGTAGAGTCCACGCTGGGCAGATTCCTGTTCAATGAGATTCTACCGCAGGATCTGGGCTATGTGGACAGAGAGAAGCCGGAGGATCTGCTGGCGCTGGAGGTGGACTTCCATGTAGGCAAGAAAGAGCTGAAGCAGATTCTGGAGAAGGTCATCAACATTCACGGCGCCGTCAAGACGGCGGAGGTTCTCGACCTGATCAAATCGACGGGATATAAGTACTCCACCAGAGCCGCCATGACAGTGTCCATCTCGGATATGACCGTGCCGGCCGAGAAGGCAAAAATGCTGGAGGCGGCGCAGGCCACGGTAGATAAGATCGAGATGGATTTCAAGCGCGGTAAGTCCACGGAGGAAGAGCGGTATAAAAACGTCGTGGATACCTGGAAAAAGACGGATGATGAACTGACAGAGCTGCTGTTAAAGGGCCTGGATAAGTATAACAACATCTTCATGATGGCGGATTCCGGCGCCCGCGGTTCCAATCAGCAGATCAAGCAGCTGGCGGGTATGCGTGGCCTGATGTCGGATACGATGGGAAGAACCATCGAGCTGCCGATCAAGTCCAATTTCCGTGAGGGTCTGGATGTACTGGAATACTTTATGTCCGCTCACGGCGCACGTAAGGGTCTGTCCGACACGGCGCTGCGCACGGCCGATTCCGGTTATCTGACCAGACGTATGGTGGATGTATCGCAGGAACTGATTATCCGTGAGACAGACTGCTGCGAGGGCAGAGATGAGATCCCCGGCATGACCGTCAAGGCATTTATGGACGGCAAGGCGCTGATCGAGAGCCTGAAGGACAGGATTACAGGACGTTTTTCCTGTGAGGATATCAAGGATAACAAGGGCAACATCATCGTTAAGAAGAATCATATGATCACACCGGCGCGCGCGGCGAAGATCCTGAGTACAGGCGTCAACGAGAAGGGCGAGCCGATCGAGGAGGTTAAGATCCGCACGATCCTGACCTGCAGATCCCATGTGGGTATCTGCGCGAAGTGCTACGGCGCGAACATGGCGACAGGCGAAGCGGTGCAGGTCGGCGAAGCGGTGGGTATCATCGCCGCACAGTCCATCGGTGAGCCCGGCACACAGCTTACGATGCGTACCTTCCATGCGGGCGGTGTAGCCGGAGACGATATCACACAGGGTCTTCCTCGTGTAGAGGAGCTTTTTGAGGCGCGTAAGCCCAAGGGACTTGCGATCATCGCGGAGTTCGGCGGCGTAGCCACAATCAAGGATACAAAGAAAAAGAGAGAGGTTGTCGTCACCAACAATGAGACGGGTGAGTCCAAGACCTACCTGATTTCTTATGGCTCCAGAATCAAGATTGCCGACGGCGCGGAGCTGGAGGCGGGCGACGAACTGACAGAGGGAAGCGTGAACCCGCACGATCTCTTGAAGATCAAGGGAATCCGCGCGGTGCAGGATTATATGCTGCGCGAGGTACAGCGCGTGTACCGTCTGCAGGGCGTGGATATCGCCGACAAGCATATCGAGGTTATCGTGCGCCAGATGCTCAAGAAGGTGCGCATTGAGAACAGCGGAGACGCCGAGTTCCTGCCCGGCACGCTGGTGGATGTGCTGGATTACGAGGATCTGAACGAGAAGCTGATCAGCGAGGGCAAGGAGCCCGCAGAGGGCAAGCAGATTCTGCTGGGTATCACCAAGGCGGCGCTGGCGACGGATTCCTTCCTGTCGGCGGCCTCCTTCCAGGAGACGACCAAGGTGCTCACCGAGGCGGCGATCAAGGGTAAGATCGATTCCCTGATCGGTCTGAAGGAGAACGTGATCATCGGCAAACTGATCCCTGCCGGAACGGGCATGAAGCGTTATCGCGACACGAGACTCAGCACCGACGCGAACCTGCAGAACAGGCTGCAGCAGAATCCAGAGGGTATGCTGGACTTTGATGACGGCTTCGAGGACGACGAGCAGGAGCAGTCTGACAAGGCGCTGGATATCGACGTCAATGATGAAGAGTTCATGGAGCCCATAGGGGATGAAGCGGAAGAGGAATCCCCGGAGGAGGAGACGGCTGAGAAGAAGCCCGTAGGGGTGGAGGAATAAGCCGACCGCTGCAGGGCAGTTAAATCCTGAAAAAATGTATTGACAATGCATTCACGTGCAAGTATACTAATTTAGTGTGCACGTGAATGCATTTTTTTCGTGATGCACAGATTTCTACTATATACTATATATCACAGGAGGTGAAAAGAATGCCAACATTCAACCAGTTAGTCAGAAAAGGACGTCAGACATCTGTAAAGAAGTCCACCGCGCCGGCACTGCTGAGAGGATATAACTCTCTTCACAAGGCGGCGATCGATACGGCTTCTCCGCAGAAGAGAGGTGTCTGTACGGCTGTCAAGACAGCAACTCCTAAGAAGCCTAACTCGGCGCTCAGAAAGATTGCCAGAGTACGTCTTTCCAACGGGATCGAAGTGACGAGCTACATTCCCGGTGAGGGCCACAATCTGCAGGAGCACAGCGTTGTTCTGATCCGCGGCGGCAGGGTAAAGGATCTGCCCGGTACGAGATACCACATCATCAGAGGTACGCTGGATACCGCAGGTGTTGCCAACAGAAAGCAGGCGCGCTCCAAGTACGGCGCTAAGAGACCGAAAGCCGGGAAGTAAATTTGCTTCGCAAATTAACTTCATAAGTTTGCTTCGCAAACTTATACGGTAATGAAAGTTAACAGAGGCTCGGTGTATCTGAGGAGTAAGATTTTCGACCACAAACAGAACTAATTTAGTGTTGGTATTCTTGTCTATAGAAACCGCACGGACACATTGAATTAGAGGACACATGTGAGTACCGATGATCTATTGCCGCGGAATAAGAAAATCCGCGGGAAACTATAATAAGGAGGGAAGAAACGTGCCGCGTAAAGGACATATTGCAAAGAGAGACGTATTGGCAGATCCTTTATACAATAACAAGGTTGTCACCAAGCTGATCAACAACGTCATGTTGGACGGCAAGAAAGGTGTGGCACAGAAGATTGTATACGGAGCATTTGAGCGAGTAGAGGAGAAGGCCGGCAAACCGGCGCTTGAGGTATTCGAGGAGGCTATGAACAATATCATGCCAGTTCTCGAGGTCAAGGCGAGACGTATCGGCGGTGCAACCTATCAGGTGCCGATCGAAGTGCGCCCCGACAGACGGCAGGCTCTCGGACTTCGTTGGCTGGTCATGTTTTCTCGTAAGAGAGGCGAAAAGACCATGCAGGAGAGACTCGCAAACGAGATTCTGGACGCTGCAAACAACACGGGAGCAGCAGTAAAGAGAAAAGAAGATATGCACAAAATGGCAGAGGCAAACAAGGCGTTTGCGCACTACCGCTTCTAGAGTAAATAAAGGAGGAGAAAACCTTGGCTGGAAGAGAATATCCGCTAGAGAGAACCAGGAATATAGGTATTATGGCTCATATCGATGCCGGCAAGACCACATTGACCGAGCGTATCCTGTATTATACCGGTGTAAACTACAAGATCGGTGATACTCATGAAGGCACGGCTACCATGGACTGGATGGAGCAGGAGCAGGAGAGAGGTATCACGATCACATCAGCCGCTACCACATGCCATTGGACTCTGGAAGAGAACTGCAAGCCCAAGCCGGGCGCGCTGGAGCATCGTATCAACATCATCGATACCCCGGGTCACGTTGACTTTACGGTAGAGGTTGAGCGTTCGCTTCGCGTACTCGACGGCGCTGTGGGCGTATTTTGTGCGAAGGGCGGCGTCGAGCCGCAGTCAGAGAACGTATGGAGACAGGCTGATACCTACAATGTACCGCGAATGGCGTTTATCAACAAGATGGATATCCTGGGCGCCAACTTCTACGGTGCGGTAGATCAGATCAGAACAAGATTAGGCAAAAATGCGATCGTTCTGCAGTTGCCGATCGGCAAAGAGGACGATTTCAAGGGAATCATCGACTTATTCGAGATGAAAGCCTACATCTACAATGACGAGAAGGGTGAAGACATCACGGTCACGGACATCCCCGCCGATATGGTGGACGAGGCCAACAAGTACCGCGAGGAGCTGGTTGAAAAAGTCTGCGAGCTGGACGATGATCTCACCATGATGTACCTGGAGGGCGAGGAGCCTTCTGTGGAAGAGATGAAGAAAGCGCTGCGCAAAGGTACATGCGAGTGCACGGCGGTTCCCGTATGCTGCGGTTCCGCATACAGAAACAAGGGCGTTCAGAAGCTGCTGGACGCGATCCTGGAGTATATGCCCGCACCTACGGATATTCCCGCGATTAAAGGCGTGGATCCCGAGGGCAACGAAGTCGAGAGACATTCCTCCGACGACGAGCCTTTTGCGGCGCTGGCATTCAAGATTATGGCGGATCCGTTCGTCGGCAAGCTGGCGTTCTTCCGCGTGTACTCCGGTACGCTGAACTCCGGTTCCTACGTGCTGAATGCGACGAAGGACAAGAAGGAGCGCGTGGGACGTATCCTGCAGATGCACGCCAACAAGAGAGCGGAGCTCGACAAAGTGTACTCCGGCGATATCGCCGCGGCGGTAGGCTTCAAGCTCACCACCACAGGCGACACGATCTGTGACGAGCAGCATCCGGTTATCTTGGAGTCCATGGAGTTCCCGGAGCCGGTTATCGAGCTGGCAATCGAGCCCAAGACCAAAGCGGGCCAGGGCAAGATGGGCGAGGCGCTTGCAAAGTTAGCGGAGGAGGATCCTACCTTCCGCGCACACACAGACCCCGAGACAGGGCAGACCATCATCGCCGGCATGGGCGAGTTGCACCTGGAGATCATCGTGGACCGTCTGCTGCGTGAATACAAAGTAGAGGCGAACGTGGGCGCTCCGCAGGTTGCTTACAAGGAGACCTTCACAAAACCTGTCGATCAGGAGTATAAGTACGCCAAGCAGTCCGGCGGCCGCGGCCAGTACGGTCACTGTAAAGTTAAATTCGAGCCTATGGATCCCAACGGCGAGGAGACCTTCAAGTATGAGTCTTCCGTAGTCGGCGGTGCGATTCCGAAAGAGTATATCCCCGCGGTCGGCGAGGGTATCGAGGAAGCCGCGAAGGCAGGCATCCTGGGAGGCTTCCCGGTATTGGGCGTATACGCCAACGTATACGACGGTTCCTACCATGAGGTGGACTCCTCCGAGATGGCGTTCCACATTGCGGGTTCCATGTGCTTCAAGGAGGCTATGAAGAAAGCCAATCCTGTGCTACTCGAGCCTATTATGAAGGTTGAGGTGACAATGCCCGAGGAATATATGGGCGATGTCATCGGCGATATCAACTCCCGCCGCGGACGCATCGAGGGTATGGAGGATATCGGCGGCGGCAAGATGGTGAAAGGCTATGTGCCGCTTGCAGAGATGTTCGGCTATTCCACCGACCTGCGCTCCAAGACACAGGGACGAGGCAACTACTCCATGTTCTTCGAGAAGTATGAGCAGGTGCCCAAGAACGTGCAGGAGAAGGTTTTGGCGGCAAAAGCGAAGTAAATTTGAGATAATACTTGAAAATATTGGCAATCTTTAATATAATCAAAGATAGCTGATTGTGCAGAAACTATTAAAAATTTATCTATTTTTTAAGGAGGACTTTAGAAATGGCTAAAGCTAAGTTTGAAAGAACCAAACCCCATTGTAATATTGGCACCATTGGTCACGTAGACCATGGTAAGACAACCCTGACCGCGGCGATCACCAAGGTGCTTGCAGAGCGTGTCGCAGGTAACGTGGCAACGGATTTCGAGAATATCGATAAAGCTCCCGAGGAGAGAGAGAGAGGTATCACGATCTCTACCGCTCACGTTGAGTACGAGACGGAGAAGAGACACTACGCTCACGTTGACTGCCCCGGCCATGCCGACTACGTTAAGAACATGATCACCGGTGCGGCGCAGATGGACGGCGCGATCCTCGTTGTAGCGGCTACCGACGGCGTTATGGCACAGACCAAGGAGCACATCCTGCTGTCCCGTCAGGTCGGTGTTCCCTATATCGTAGTATTCATGAACAAGTGCGATATGGTAGACGATCCTGAGCTGCTGGAGCTGGTTGAGATGGAGATCACCGAGCAGCTGGAAGAGTACGAGTTCACGGGCTGCCCGATCATCAAGGGTTCCGCTCTGAAGGCTCTGGAGGATCCTAAGGGCGAGTGGGGCGACAAGATCATGGAGCTGATGGATACCGTTGATTCCTATATCCCGGATCCTCAGCGTGATACGGATAAGCCTTTCCTGATGCCTATCGAGGATGTATTCTCCATCACGGGTCGTGGTACGGTTGCTACCGGTAGAGTAGAGCGCGGCGTTCTGCATATGTCCGATGAAGTTGAGATCATCGGTGTCAAGGAGGAGACGCAGAAGTCTGTTGTAACCGGTATCGAGATGTTCCGTAAGCTGTTGGATGAGGCACAGGCTGGTGATAACATCGGTGTTCTGCTTCGTGGTATCCAGAGAACCGACATCGAGAGAGGACAGGTTCTCGCAAAGCCCGGTACGGTTACCTGCCACAAGAAATTTACGGCTCAGGTATACGTTCTGACCAAGGACGAGGGTGGCCGTCATACACCTTTCTTCAACAACTACAGACCGCAGTTCTACTTCAGAACAACGGATATCACGGGTGTATGTAACCTTCCTGCAGGCACGGAGATGTGCATGCCTGGTGATAACGTAGAGATGACCATCGAGCTGATTCACCCGATCGCTATGGAGCAGGGTCTTACGTTCGCGATCCGTGAGGGTGGCAGAACGGTTGGTTCTGGTCGTGTGGCTTCTATCATTGAGTAATTGAAAAAATGCAGTAAAATCAAGGCTTCCGAGTGTATGCTCGGGAGCCTTTTTGTATGGTGAGTGTTGGTGCAGGCTGCTCGTGCTTTTAAAATGTTTCTAAAAATTGGGGAATTGTGTATCCAAGAAATAAAAAGTCTGCAAATAAAAAGTCAAGCAGAGATTTGTGAACATTGAAAATTTTATACAGGTTGAATAAAACGTACAAA
>CANPXP010000057.1 GCA_947586255.1 uncultured Lachnospiraceae bacterium
TGAAACCGCCGTGTACCGAACGGTACGCACGGTGGTGTGAGAGGACGGCGGCTAATCACCGCCTCCTACTCGATCAAATTTTATTGTAAATATGAGTGATTTTTTGTATAATTGGAACATAGAAGGAGTAGCTTATATTCTTATCTTCTGCTAATTTGTTAAGAGCGAGGTGAAAAAATGGCGGAAGGTACGCCAAAGCGTAAGATAAAAGACAGCGTATTCACGAATTTATTTCAAGATAGAAAGTATCTGCTTCAACTATATAAGGCACTCCACCCAGAGGATTGCAGCGTGACGGAAGATGCGATTGCAGATGTCACAATTAAGCATGTATTGGTTGATGCGGACTATAACGACTTGGGTTTTTCTGTTGGAAATCGGTTGATGATACTGATAGAAAGTCAGTCAACGTGGACATTGAATATCATTATACGTGCGCTGATGTATCTGATACAAACTTATCACGATTATTTTAAACGCACAAATCAAAACCTATATGGAAGCAAAAAAGTGAATATGCCGACACCCGAGCTTTACGTGATCTTTACGGGCGAAAGAAACAATATTCCCGACACAATATCACTTTCCAAGGAGTTTTTTGATGGATCAAAGATTGCCATTGATGCAGAAGTGAAAGTCTTATATCAAGAAAACGAGAAAGATATTATCGGGCAGTATATAATATTCTCTAAAGTATATAATGAACAGAGAAAATTATATGGAAACACGAAACAGGCAGTAACCGAAACAATCCGTATCTGCAAAAATAGAAATGTGCTGAAAGAGTATCTTGAAAGCAAAGAACAGGAGGTTGTGGATATTATGATGACATTATTTGATGATGAGCAGATTTTGAAAGCTTATGCAAAGGATATTGAGGATAATAAAGAAAAAGAAACAGAAAGAAAAACGGCAGAAAGAATGATTAGGAAAGGGAAAATGACACTTGAGGAAATTGCGGACTATGTTCCGTCATTGTCGCTTGATGAGTTAAAAAAACTTGAAGCTGAGATTATGCAAATGGCATAGGCAAGTAACAATTTAATATCAAAATAACGGCGTAAAGGCTAAGGGCGCATGGAAACAGTAAAATGTAAACCATGCGCCTTTTACGCGGGTAATGCGCCAAGCTGACAAGCTGGCCTGTCAATTTGGCGCATGCCGCGATAATGAATGAAACTCATAAGGCGCTTCATCTCGTTGGGAACGCGATATGGTTACGACAGTGCCATCGCCTTGACGCGCGCCAGTCCGCTCCGCACGGCGGGAATGGCCAGGATCACGATCGTGATGGCGGCTTCGGCAAAAATATAGCAGCCGTTATATGCGAGCGAGTACGGCAGCGGCGCCCAGCCATCCCACGCGTATTCGCCGAAGAAGATCCAACCGGAGATCACCGCGAAGACATACCGGCCGACTACGCCTGCGAGATACCCTTTGATCAGGCCGTACTTGGCGTTGGTGAAAAGCCCGGACAGTCCCAGCGCGCCGAAGGCGAGAAGATAATCCACGACCAGCTGCATCGGATACAGCACATACGGATCGATGATCAGCTGCAGGATGCCGTAGGCGATGCCTGTCATCAGCCCGGCGCCCAGACCGAAGAAATAGCCGGGCAGGCAGATCACCAGCATGGACAGCAGCGTGATCGAACCGCCGAAGGGAAATTCGAACAGCTTCAGGTTGGAGAGAACGGTGCCCAGCGCGATCGACATGGCGCAGAAGACGAGCTGCTTGGCGGTCAGTCCCGCTTTTTTGACATTGGCATCGGATCCTGCCGGCGCTTTCTGCCCGGCGGCGTATCTGCGCGCGCAGAGTACCGCGCCGGCAAGCAGAGCGATGAGCACCACGGCGAGCAGTACATTGCCGAGGGTGGTGGGGACGTAGGTCGTCTCGTCCCATTCGTTTACGATTACTTCATACAACATAAAAAAATCCTCCTTTGTCTTTGAGAATAGCAAGGAGGGGAGAATGCGGCGCACATCCGCGCATATTGTCTGCGGTTGTGTGCCATAATGCTTCCTTACGCCGGTGCTGGCCGGTTCAAGTTATGAGGGTTAGAGCGAGGGCGGTTCGTCCCGCCAGCGGCTCAATCTCAGCGATAGCTCCCCTAGCATGTTATTCGGTTGTGCGGCGTTTCGCCGCGGCGGATGTCCGCCGCTACCTACTATAGCGGCTTACGGTGAAAATGTCAAGTGCGGGTGGTACGGTGGGGAGAGGATGTGGTAAAATAGACTCCAGAATCCGCCTGCTACGCATTTGGCACAGGCGGACGGAAGGGAAGAACAGGATGGAACAGAGACGGCCGGAAAACATATTTTATCGAATAATACGAGTGTTCAGTCCGCTTGTGGTCTACTACATTATCTACTGCGCAGCGTATCTGATTCTGGTGACGGTGTGTGACGCCGTGGTGAGTCATCTTCCGGCGACAGTGCGGGCTGATATCGGGGCGCACGCGGAGACACTGACGGAACTGCTTGGCGGGCTGGCGATGCTTGCCGGTGTGCTGCCGCTCATTCCGTCGCTCAGGACGGAGCTTGCGGCGGCAGGACATGATTTCGCCGGACAGTGCCGCATGGTGCAGGAAAAGCCGTCGGACAGAGGCACGGTCGGCAAAGACAGCGCCGCGGTACAGGAGAAGCGGTCAGACAGGTCATGGACAGGCGCGCGGACACGGCAGATAGCCGGCAATATCGTGTGCACCCTCGTACTGGCGGTCACTTCCGCCGTGGGGCTCAACGTGCTGCTTGCGCTGACGGGATTTACAGAAACTTCCGACGCCTATCGGGAGGTGGCCAGGCAGCAGTACAGCGTCGCCTTCGGCGTGGGAGCGGTATTGTTCGGGCTGTTTTCGCCCATAGCGGAGGAGGTCGTCTTTCGTGGTCTGATTTTTAACCGCCTGCGAACGTACTGTGGCGCAGCCGTGGCGGTAGTCGTCTCGGGCGTGCTGTTTGGCGTCTATCACGGCAATCTCGTGCAGGGCGTTTACGGCGGCTGTATGGGAATGCTGATGGCCTGGGTCTATTTGCGGGCACACAGCTTTTTCTATCCGTGTCTCTTCCATGCGGTGGCAAATCTGGCGGTGTTTGCTCTGGCGCAGAACGCGTCGCTGCACGCTCGCCTCTTTACCGCGCCGGGCTGTGCGTTGCTTCTGGCGGTGGCGGCCGCAGACGTCTTGCTGCTGGAAAAGATCAGGAGCGCGCAGAGGGTGTAAAGTCCGTTGGAAAAAATGAATAGAAAACCGGTCAGGTAAAAAGAAGAACGGCAGCGGGACAGTAATGCAAAACATAAATAGTCAGACAAATCTATTAAAAAGAAATAATTTTCAAATAATCTGACAATTTAATAAAAAGTCTATATTTACAATTATAGAAATCGGGTGTATAGTAAAAATCGAAAGTCGCAATGGGGCGCCTTAAAGGGTTCGTTGCGACTTTTTTTTGCGCGAATAAGCAGAGTCGGAAGTTTTCAGAACTGACGGCGTGCTCGCACGGCAGGCAGTTCTGAAAGGCTTACGACGAGCAACTGCAACGGAGTCTGCTTATGCGCGAATAAGCAGAGTCAGAAAGCGCGCGAGTGCTTATGAACTAGGCAGCAGAGTTCCAGAAGTAAAGGAGAGAAAGCTATGTTTGATGTAAAGATGACTGTTCCGGAAGCGCCGCTTCACAGGATGGAATTTGAGCACGACAACTGCGGCATCGGCGCCTGCGTCAACATCAAGGGCGCAAAGAGCCGTACTACCGTGGAGAACGCTCTGAAGATCGTGGAGAACTTAGAGCACAGGGCCGGCAAGGACGCTGAGGGCAAGACAGGCGACGGCGTCGGCATTTTGACCCAGGTGCCCCACAAGTTCATGCTGAAGGTGACGAAGCCGCTGGGCATCGAGCTGGGCGGGGAGAGAGAGTACGGCGTAGGAATGTTTTTCTTCCCGCAGGATGAGCTGCAGCGCAACCAGGCGAAGAAGATGTTCGAGATCATCGTGGAGAGGGAGGGAATGCAGTTCCTGGGCTGGCGCACCGTGCCGACCGTGCCTTCCGTGCTCGGTCACAAGGCCGTGGAGTGTATGCCCTGCATCATGCAGGCTTTCGTGAAGAAGCCCGCCAAGGTGGAGAAAGGCATCGACTTCGACAGGAAGCTGTACATTGTCCGCCGGACCTTTGAGCAGTCCACGGAGGTGACTTACGTGGTGTCCCTCTCCAGCAGGACGATCGTGTACAAGGGCATGTTCCTGGTGGGGCAGCTGCGGACATTTTTCTCCGATCTGCAGGATAAGGATTACGAGTCGGCCATCGCCATCGTGCACTCCCGTTTTTCCACCAACACCAACCCCAGCTGGGAGCGGGCGCACCCGAACCGCTTTATCGTGCACAACGGCGAGATCAACACGATCCGCGGCAACGCGGATAAGATGCTGGCCCGTGAGGAGACGATGGAGTCCGGGTATCTGTCGGGACAGCTCCACAAGGTGCTGCCGGCCATCAACGCATCCGGCTCCGACTCGGCGATGTTAGACAACACGCTGGAATTTCTCGTGATGAGCGGTATGCCGCTGCCGCTGGCGGTCATGATCACGATCCCCGAGCCGTGGGAGAACAACAAGACCATGAGCCAGAAGAAAAAAGATTTCTACCAATATTATGCGACGATGATGGAACCCTGGGACGGCCCCGCCTCCATCCTCTTCTCGGACGGCGACATTATGGGCGCGGTGCTGGACAGAAATGGCCTGCGGCCCTCGAGATATATGATCACGGATGACGATACGCTGATCCTGTCCTCCGAGGTGGGCGTTCTCGACATTGACCCGACGAAGATTCTGGTCAAGGAGAGGCTGCACCCGGGCAAAATGCTGCTGGTGGACACGATCGAGGGCAGGGTGATCGACGACGACGAGCTGAAAGAGAAATATGCCTCCGCGCAGCCCTATGGCGAGTGGCTGGATGACAATCTGGTGGCGTTAAAGGATTTAAAAATCCCGAACCAGCGCGTGCCGGAGTTCACCTATGAGGAGCGGCAGCGCATGCAGAAGGCTTTCGGCTACACCTACGAGGATCTGAAGACGAGCATCCTGCCGATGGCGAAGAACGGCGGCGAGGCTATCGCGGCCATGGGCGTGGATACGCCGCTGCCGGTGCTCTCCAAGGCGCACCACCCGCTGTTTCACTACTTCAAGCAGCTGTTCGCGCAGGTGACGAACCCGCCCATCGACGCGATCCGCGAGGAGGTCGTCACCTCCACCACGGTCTATCTGGGCAAGGACGGCAACCTTCTGGAAGAAAAGCCGGAGAACTGCAACGTGCTCAAGGTGCACAATCCGATCCTGACGAGCACCGATCTTTTAAAGATTAAAAATATGAAATCGGAGGGCTTCAAGGTAGAGGTCGTGCCGATCACCTACTATAAAAATACGAGTCTCGAAAAAGCCATCGACAGGCTGTTCGTCGAGGTGGACAGAGTGTTCCGCGAGGGCGTCAACATTCTGATTCTCTCGGACAGAGGCGTGGACGAGTACCGTGTGGCGATTCCGTCGCTGCTGGCCGTGTCCGCCCTGCAGCAGCATCTGGTCAACACGAAGAAGCGCACCAGCGTGGCGATCGTGCTGGAGACGGCGGAGCCCAGAGAAGTACACCATTTCGCGACGCTCTTAGGCTTCGGCGCGTCCGCGATCAACCCGTATCTGGCGCAGGAGTCGATCAAGGAGCTGATCGACAATCATATGCTGGATAAGGACTACTATGCGGCGGTCAACGACTACAACGACGCCGTTCTGCACGGCATCGTCAAGATCGCCTCCAAGATGGGAATCTCCACGATCCAGTCCTATCAGGGTTCGAAGATTTTCGAGGCCATCGGCATCGATAAGGATGTGATCAACAAGTATTTTACCAACACGGTGTGCCGCGTGGGCGGTATCACCCTGAAGGATATCGAGGATGAGGTCAACTCATTGCACTCGATGGCTTTTGACTCACTCGGTCTATCCACCGATCTGACGCTGGACAGCGCGGGACATCACCAGATGCGCAGCGGCGCGGACGAGCACCTGTACAATCCGGAGACGATTCATCTGCTGCAGCAGTCAACCAGACGGGGCGATTATGAGCTGTTCAAGCAGTATACCGCTGCGGTCAACAGGGAGGACAGCATCAAGACCCTGCGCGGGCTGATGGACTTCAACTATGCCGAGAAACCCGTGCCGCTTGAGGAGGTCGAGGGAGTTGACACGATTGTCACAAGATTTAAAACCGGCGCTATGTCCTACGGATCCATCTCCAAGGAGGCTCATGAGACGATGGCCATCGCCATGAACAGACTGCACGGAAAGTCCAATTCCGGCGAGGGCGGCGAGGACGACGATAGATTGACTGTTGGAGTCGATGGATTGGACCGCTGTTCCGCCATCAAGCAGGTGGCTTCCGGGCGGTTCGGCGTGACGAGCAAATACTTGAACAGCGCGCAGGAGATTCAGATCAAGATGGCCCAGGGCGCGAAGCCTGGCGAGGGCGGTCATCTGCCGGGCGGCAAGGTGTACCCGTGGATCGCCAAGACGAGACACTCTACACCGGGCGTGAGCCTGATCTCGCCGCCGCCGCACCATGACATTTATTCCATCGAGGATCTGGCGCAGTTAATCTATGATTTGAAGAACGCCAACACGAGGGCGCGGATTTCCGTCAAGCTGGTGAGCGAGGCGGGCGTAGGCACGGTGGCCGCGGGCGTGGCGAAGGCCGGCGCGCAGGTAGTGCTCGTGTCCGGCTATGACGGCGGCACCGGCGCGGCGCCCCGCAATTCCATTCACAACGCGGGCCTTCCGTGGGAGCTGGGACTGGCGGAGACGCACCAGACATTGATTCAGAACGGCCTGCGGAACAAGGTGCGCATCGAGACGGACGGCAAGCTGATGAGCGGCCGGGATGTGGCCATCGCCGCGATTCTGGGCGCGGAGGAGTTCGGCTTCGCGACGGCGCCCCTTGTGACGATGGGATGCGTCATGATGCGCGTCTGCAACCTGGACACCTGTCCTGTGGGCGTGGCGACCCAGAATCCGGAGCTTCGCAAGCGTTTTACGGGCAAACCGGAGTATGTGGAGAACTTCATGCGGTTTATTGCCGAGGAGCTGCGCGAATACATGTCGAAGTTAGGGGTGCGCACGGTGGATGAGCTGGTGGGAAGAACGGATCTTCTGAAGATGAAGGACACGCTCACCGACAGGCAGAAGAAGATTGATCTGAGCCTGATCCTGGCCAATCCCTATGAAGGCAGCAAGGAAAAAGTGATTTTTGACCCGAAGCAGGTCTACGATTTTGAACTGGAAAAGACGCTGGACGAGAGAGTGCTCTTAAAACAGCTCTCCAAGGCGATGGAGACGGGCGCGAAGAGAAGCCTGGAGGTGGATGTGACTAACACCGACCGTACCTTCGGCACGATCCTCGGCTCCGAGATTACCAGAAGATTCGGCGATACGCTGCAGGAGGATACCTACCGCATTCTCTGCAACGGCGCGGGCGGCCAGAGTTTCGGCGCTTTTATCCCGAAAGGACTGACGCTGGAACTGGTGGGCGATTCCAACGACTATTTCGGCAAAGGGCTCTCCGGCGGCAAGCTGATTGTGTATCCGCCGAAGGGTTCGCGCTTCAAGCAGGATGAGAACATCATTATCGGCAATGTGGCGCTCTACGGCGCGACCTCAGGCAAAGCCTTCATCAACGGCGTGGCGGGCGAGCGCTTCTGCGTGCGCAACTCCGGCGCTTCGGCTGTCGTCGAGGGCGTGGGGGACCACGGCTGCGAGTACATGACCGGCGGCCTGGTGGTTGTCCTGGGCTCTGTCGGCAAGAACTTCGCCGCAGGTATGAGCGGCGGCGTGGCTTATGTGCTGGACGCGGACAATGACTTGTACACGAAGATCAACAAGGAAATGGTTTCTTCCTATGAGATCACTTCCAAATATGACGTGCTGGAACTGAAGGATATGATCAAGGAACATGTGGCCTACACCAACTCGGTCAAGGGCAAGGAGATTCTGGATAACTTCGGAGAATACCTGCCGAAGTTCAAGAAGATCATTCCCCACGACTACGAGCTGATGCTCAAGCTGATCGTGCAGATGGAAGAGAAAGGCCTGAGCGCGGAGCAGGCGCAGATTGAAGCATTCTATGCGAGCAAAGCAAGATAGATAATGGGAGGATACTATGGGAAAACCAACCGGATTTATGGAATATGAGCGGAAAGTATCAAAGGATGTGCCGCCCAGACAGAGAATCAAAAATTTCAATGAATTTCACGAGCATCTCACCATGGAGGAACAGCAGCTGCAGGGCGCGCGCTGTATGGACTGCGGCGTGCCGTTCTGCCAGTCGGGCATGACGCTGTGCGGCATGACGTCGGGCTGCCCGCTGCACAATCTCGTACCCGAGTGGAACGATCTGGTCTACACGGGCAACTGGCAGCAGGCGTACAACAGGCTGCACAAGACGAACAATTTCCCGGAGTTCACGTCCAGAGTGTGCCCGGCACTGTGTGAGGCCGCGTGTACCTGCAACCTGACGGGAGATCCCGTCTCCACCAAAGAGAACGAGTACGCCATCATCGAGAACGCTTACGCCAAGGGCTACGCGGATCCCAAACCGCCCAAGGTGCGCACGGGCAAGACCGTCGCGGTGGTGGGGAGCGGCCCCAGCGGCCTGGCGGTGGCCGACCAGCTTAACAGAAGAGGGCATCTCGTGACCGTCTTCGAGCGCTCCGACCGTATCGGCGGCCTGCTGATGTACGGCATCCCGAATATGAAGCTGGAGAAACACATCATCGACCGCAAGATCAAGGTGATGGAGGCGGAGGGCGTGACCTTCGTGACGAACACCGATATCGGCAAGGACAAGAAGGCGGACAAACTGCTCAAAGAATTTGACAGAGTGGTGCTTGCCTGCGGCTCGTCCAATCCGAGGGACATCAACGCGCCCGGAAGAGACGCGGAAGGCATCTATTTCGCAGTGGATTTCCTCACCAGAAACACGAAGAGCCTGTTGAATTCGGACTTTGCGGATAAACAGTATGTGGACACCAAGGGCAAGGACGTGGTCATCATCGGAGGCGGCGATACCGGCAATGATTGCGTGGGTACATCTATCCGCCACGGCGCGAAGTCCGTGACCCAGATCGAGATGATGCCGAAGGCACCGGATACGCGGGCGGAGAACAACCCCTGGCCCGAGTGGCCCAAGATCTGCAAGACGGATTACGGCCAGGAGGAGGCCATCGCCCTGTACGGGCATGACCCGCGCATCTACGAGACGACGGTTAAGGAGTTCCTAAAAGACAAGAGCGGTCGTCTGAAAGGGGTCAAAACGGTCAAGCTGTCGTGGGAAAAAGATCCGGCGACGGGCCGCATGAACATGAAGGAGATCCCCGGCTCCGAGCAGGTGCTGGACGCGCAGGTGGTACTGATCGCGGCGGGCTTCCTCGGCAGTCAGAAGTATGTGACCGACGCTTTCAAGGTGGAGCTGGACCAGCGCACCAACGTTAAGACCGCGCCTGGGGCATTCAAGACCAGCGTGGAGAACGTGTTCGTCGCCGGCGACATGCACACCGGCCAGTCCCTTGTGGTGAAGGCGATCCGCCAGGGCAGGGAGTGCGCCAGAGAGGTGGACGAGAGCCTGATGGGGTACACGAACCTTTATATTCAATAAAAGTAGTAATACAGCCGCTCGGGAGTTCGGAACAACGGATTCCCGGGCGGTTTGTTTCATCTCGTTTCGCGAAAGTGCGATTATTGACAACCGGCGGGTTGTCTGTTATTCTAATAAACATCAAATATTATCATAAGTGTTTCAGGTGCACGGCACATTCGGGGCAGATTCTGCCAAACGATTCACTGTATTGAAAAATGTTGCAACACCCTATTGAATAGGGTATAATTATGGAGAAACAGATGACAAGAACTTTTATTCAGACACGGGAATTTGTTGCCAGTTGGGAAAAGATGGGGAAACGGTCTATCTGATTACGGCATATCCGAAAAATGAAAAAGATAATCTCAGCCGTGAGGAATGCAGTGAGATCCGCAGGATGATTCAGATGTTGGAACGTTGAAATGGAGAATAACATGAAAAAAGTATACGAGAGTATTATGTCAGGGCTGAAAGAGGCTGTGGAAGAACGGGAAAGACTTCCGCGCCATACGGTTTCTGTAGAGCCGGTCAAAAGATATGATGCGGAGGAAGTGCGCGATATCAGAAGAAGAACAGGGTTTTCGCAGAAAATGTTCGCAGGATATATGGGCGTCTCCGTAAAAACTGTGGAAGCATGGGAGACAGGAACCAACAGACCGTCCGGAACGGCGAGCCGTATCCTTAATATGATGGAGATGGACACAGAATTGATTCGAAAATTCCCCTTTGTGAGGGAAAGCAGGTAGCTGTGTGATTGAAAATAGAGGGAGGACACGTTAATGGATTTGGCACCTTATTTCAGAAGCATCATCGAACAGGACCGCTGCGCGGTCGTGATCTGCAACCTGGAGCATGAGATCATCTACATGAATCCGGCCGCGGTCGAGCGCTATGCGAAGCGCGGCGGCGCGGCACTGGTGGGGCAGAGTCTTCTGGACTGCCACAGCGCGGCGTCCAACGAAAAGATCAGGCAGGTAACGGCCTGGTTCGCGGAGAGTCCCGCGCATAACATCATGCATACCTTTTACAATGAGCGGGAGAGCAAGGACGTGTACATGGTGGCGCTGCGCGATGCGGACGGGACGCTGATCGGCTACTACGAGAAGCATGAGTACCGAAACCGCGATACGGAGGAATTTTATCGGTTCACATAGAAAATATGCATACGGGCGGGTATTCTGTAGAATATCCGCCCATATTAACGCTTACAGTAACTGGATGCCGTGCTTCTGCGCTTCTTTGGCCACTTCCGGCGGCCAGATCGAGGACTGCACCTCGCCGATGTGGGCCTTGCGCAGATAGAACATACAGATGCGCGACTGGCCGATGCCGCCGCCGATGGTGAAGGGCAGCTTTTCTTCCAGGACAGCTTTCTGGAAGGGCAGCGCGGCGCGCTCCGGGCAGCCGGCCTTGTCGAGCTGGCTAAGCAGCGATTCCCTGTCCACGCGGATGCCCATGGAGGACAGCTCCAGCGCGATGTCCAGCACAGGATAGTACACGATGATGTCCGCGTTCAATGTCCAGTCGTCATAGTCCGGCGCGCGGCCGTCGTGCTTTTCGCCGGATTCCATCAGATCGCCGATCTGCATGACGCAGACGGCGCCCTTTGCCTTGGCGATATAGTATTCCCGCTCCTTCGGCGTGTTGTCGGGGAACATATTTTCCAGTTCCTGCGTGGTGATGAAGAAGATCTCCTCCGGCAGGATCTCCGTGATATAGTCATATTGGATCGCCATGTACTTCTCGGTCTTGCGCAGCACGCGGTAGATTGTGCGAACCGTCTCTTTTAAGAAGTCCGTGTTGCGGTCTTTTCTCTCGATGATCTTCTCCCAGTCCCACTGATCCACATAGATTGAGTGGATGTTGTCTGTCTGTTCGTCGCGGCGGATGGCGCTCATGTCCGTGTACAGGCCCGCGCCTACGGAGAAGCCGTATTTCTGCAGGGCGTAACGCTTCCACTTCGCGAGAGAGTGCACCACTTCGGCGGGGGCGTCGCCCTGCTCTTTGATGCCGAAGGAAACCGGGCGCTCCACGCCGTTTAAGTTGTCGTTCAAGCCCGAGGAGGGTTCCACGAAGAGCGGCGCGGAGACGCGCAGCAGATGAAGCTCCTTCGCCAGCTGCGTCTGGAAGAAATCTTTTACCGTCTTGATGCCAATCTGCGTGTCGTACAGATTCAGCGCGGACTGATAGCCTTTGGGAATCATTAAATTATCCATGGAAAAACCTCGTTTCTGCACCGTTTTACCCGGTGCGTGTCAATACTATTTAACCGCGTTTGGGGCAAGAAATCAAGGGGAAACTCGACGGAGGAGACAGAAAAAAGCGGTCTTCTCCGTCAAATAGGGGAGAAGGCCGCTCCAAGCTTTTGCGTCTTGCCGTCCAACCGGCAGCAAGCCTGCAAACGGTTTACTTCGCGGGAATTACCGCGCCGTTGTATTTGTCCTCGATGAACTTCTTGATCTCGTCGGATTTCAGGACCTCGACCATTGTGGCGATCGCCGGGTTGTCCTTGTTGGCCTCCGTCACGGTGATGATGTTGGCATATTCGGAATCCTCGCCCTCGCGCATCAGATAAGCCGTTGTGTCCAGACCGGCCTCAAGCGCTCTGTTGACGTTGACGAAGTAAGCGTCGAAGTCGTCGCCCATCGGAATGATGTTGGCCTGATCCATCTCAACGATCTCGATCGGCTTTACATACTCCTCGATCTCCTGTATGCTGGCGTTGAGAGAGGTGATGTCGGCGGACAGCTTGATGAAGCCGTTCTCCTCCAGAACCTTTAACGCGCGATACTCGTTGGAGGCGTCGTTGGGAACCGCGATGACGGCATTCTCAGGGAGCTCGTCCGCGGACGCGTACTTGTTGGAGAAGCATGCGTAGGGCTCGATGTGGATAGCGCCGGCGCTGTAGAGATCAACGCCCATCTCCTCCTCGATGCTCTCCATCGCGGGTACATGCATGAAATAAGCGAAATCCACTTCGCCGTCTACCAGCATCTCGTTCCAGGTAGCGTCCCAGGTGGTGGAGACGATGTCCAGCGTGATACCTTTTTCGGCGAGCAGATCCGCAGCCGCATTTAAGATTTCGCTGTGGGGCGTCAGGTCGCATACGGTCTTGAGAACGACGGTCTCCGTGGGCGCCTCATCGGCGCTCTCCCCGGCCGCATCGCTCTCGGTCTCGTCTGCGGGCGCTTCCGCCTCCTGGGTGTCAGCCGCGGGCTCTTCCGCTGCGGGTTCCTCAGCCGCGGTTTCCGCAGGCGCTTCCGCGTCGGCTGCCTGTCCGCCGCAGCCGGTCAGCATAGCTGCCGTCAGTGCGGTGGCTGTCAAAATTGCTGCAAGTTTCTTTTTCATAATAGTTCACTCCTTTTGTTTATTCATTTCAATCCGATCGGACATAGCCGGTCAGATCAAATGTCGCTTTTTTAAGATGATCTTGGACAGCGTGTCTCCGACAAGCTGCACAAGCTGCACGATAATGATGAGCACGATGATCGTCGCGAACAGCAGATCGTGCTGATAGCGGGTGTAGCCGAAGGTGACCGCGATATAGCCGATGCCGCCGGCGCCGAAGTTTCCGGCCAGCGCTGTCATGGAGATCACGATCACCACCGCGTTGGTAAAGGAACGGATCAGGGAGGGCAGTGTCTCCGGCAACATGATCCGGAACAGGATGCGGAAGTTACCGCTTCCCATCGCCTTGGCAGCCTCGAGCTTGCCTTTGTCGATCTCCAGCAGGCTGCTCTCCACCAGCCGGGCAAACAGCGGCACACAGCTGGCGATCAGCGAGATGATGCAGGCGTTGGAGCCGTAGGACTGCCCGAGCAGAAGCCGGGCGACCGGCAGCATCACGATGATGATGATGACCTGCGGGAGAGAGCGGAAACAGTTGATGATCGCGCCCAGCACCGCGTGGAGCGGCGCGCAGGGATACAGTCCCTCACGTCCGGTCAGCACGACGACCAGTCCCAGAATTACGCCGAACAGCAGGACGAATACCGAGGAGATCACGACCATATACATGGTCTCGCCCAGCGCGGGCAGGACCTGCGACCAGACTTCCTCGGAAAAGCTGTGTGCGAGTACTTCCCAGAATGAAAATTTATATAAGCTCATCCTTTTTCTCCTTATATAAGTTCAGACCGGCGATCCGGGCCGGCGGAACGCATCTTGTTGTATACGTTTATAAAGTTTCTGGCGGTTTCGCACTGCGGATTCTCGAAGATTTCCTCCACGCTGCCTTTTTCCAGAAGTTCGCCGTTCTCCATGACGGCCACCCGGTGGCAGGTATATCTGATAACCTCCAGCTCGTGGGTGATGAGAATGATCGTCAATCCGAGTTTTTCGTTGATCTCGCGGATCAGATCCAGCACGGATATCGTGGTTTGCGGGTCCAGCGCGCTGGTCGCCTCGTCGCTTAAAAGTACATCCGGTTCGTTGGCGAGGGCTCTGGCAATGCCGACGCGCTGCTTCTGGCCGCCGGAGAGCTCGCCGGGATAGGCGTTTTTCTTGTCGGTCAGGCTGACGAGCTCCAAAAGCTCGTCGATTCTTGCGCGGATGGCCTCTTTTTTCCAGCCCTTGATCTTCAGCGGATAGGCTATGTTTTCGTACACGGTCATGGAATCAAACAGATTGAACTGCTGGAAGATCATGCCGATCTTGCTGCGCTGGACGTCGAGCTCCTTCTTGCCGAGAGAGGTGATCATCTGATCGCCGATTCGGACGGTGCCGCTGTCCGGTTCCTCCAGGCGGTTGATGCAGCGCACCAGGGTGGATTTGCCGGCGCCGGAGAAACCGACGATGCCGTAGATCTCGCCCTTCTTGACCTCCAGGTTGATGCCCTTGAGCACCTGGACGGATTCCTTCTTATTATGAAATGTTTTGCACAGATCTTTGATTTCAATAAAATATTCTTCCATCTGCCGTCCTTTCATCGACGGGTTCCACGCAGAGAATCCGCCGTCTGCCAGTCGCGTGTATCAGAGCGGTTTATCTGGTATACATTATACAAAGTCGGGGGAAGATGTCAAGTTGGGAAGAGGAAATTGGCAGTGATTTGGGTGATTGCAAATTTGTGTTTACAAACATTTGTTTCGGAACCCCTTGCTAAATCCGATCAAATGTGTTACACTACAGATAATCGAACATATGTTCTTGATATAGAAGGACTTCCGGACGCAGGCACGGAGGACGGAGACAGGCGGCGGATCGCAGAATTGTGGGCGGCGCCGCGGACGGAGAACAGGGCGGGAAGGAGCGCATCTGGCAGATGGAGGTAAGGATTGCGCCGCAGATGACGGTCATGGAGAAACTGAAGATACTGGCGGACGCCGCGAAGTACGATGTTTCGTGCAGTTCCAGCGGATCGTCGAGGCGCAATGACGGCACGGGGATCGGCAATACACTGGCGGCGGGCATCTGCCACAGTTTTGCCGCGGACGGCAGGTGCATTTCTCTGCTGAAAATTCTTTTTACGAATGAATGTATCTATGATTGCAGATACTGTATCAACAGATGCTCCAACGACGTGCCGCGGGCTTCTTTCACGCCGGACGAGGTCTGCGATCTGACGATGGAATTTTACAGACGCAATTATATAGAAGGTTTGTTCCTGAGTTCCGGGATTCTCTACAGTCCCAACTACACGATGGAGCTGATCTGCGAGACGATTCACAAGCTGCGCACGGTGCACCGGTTTCAGGGCTATATCCATGTGAAAGCGATACCGGGCGCGGACCCGGCGCTCATACAGCGGGCGGGTTATCTGGCCGACCGCATGAGCGTGAATCTGGAGATGGCGACGGCGGAGGGGCTCCGGGAGATGGCGCCGAACAAGCACCGCAATAATATTTTAAAACCGATGCGGCAGATTCAGAACGGCATTGCGGAAAACCGCAGCGATCTGGCGCTGTACCGCCATGCGCCGCGCTTCTGCGAGGCGGGGCAGTCCACGCAGATGGTGATCGGGGCGCTGCCGGAGAGCGACTATCAGATTCTGTCGGTGGCGGAGAGCCTGTATGATAAATTTTCTTTAAAAAGGGTATACTATTCTGCGTTCGTCAATGTGAACGAGGACAGGGAGCTGCCGGCGGCGGAGTCGGGACCGCCGCTTCTGCGGGAACACAGGCTGTATCAGGCGGACTGGCTTTTGCGGTTCTATGATTTTAAGGCGGACGAGCTTCTGACGAAGGAAAGACCGAATTTCAATATGGAGATCGACCCGAAGGCGGACTGGGCGGTGCGGCATCTGGAATATTTTCCCGTGGAGATCAACAGTGCGGATTACCGCACGCTTCTGCGGGTTCCCGGCGTGGGCGTGAAGAGCGCGAAGCGCATCGTGGCGGCGAGACGGTTCGGCAGTCTGACTTTCGATGATCTGAAAAAGCTGGGCGTCGTCCTGAAGCGCGCGCTGTACTTCATCACCTGCGACGGCAGAATGCTGTATCGCACGCGGCTTGAGGAAAACTATATCGTGCAGAGCCTGACGTACCAGAACCGGATGGGGCGGGGAGAGAAGCTCCCGTTTATGACCGACGGCACGGCATACAGGCAGATGTCTCTGTGGGATGAAGGGATGCTGTCGGGATAGGGAGAGATTTGTTTATTATGGAAGAAAAATACATTGTCTGCGAGGACTCTCTGGAGGGCATTTTTACGGCAATCTACGATGCTTACGCCCTGCGCGAGGGACACGAGCACATTCACATACAGATCGGCGAGGAGGAAAATTACAGATTATTTGCGGTATGTCTGCATAGTTCGCCGGATTCGGGAAAGACTGAAAAAGTAGTACGGACGCTTCGGAGCCGGCTCGGGGAAGAGGCGTATCTCACACTCTGTCAGGCGGCGGCTTCCCGGGAGCGGGACAAGGGAGAGGCGGTCTATCGGACGGTGGTGGACGGCGTCACGGCAGGAAGCGGCAGAAGGACGATGGATAATCTGCGCAATCCCTATGTGGCGAGGTGCTTCGCGCTGGCGCGGCGAACTGCCAACGAGGCGCATCACGAGATCGAATTCCTGCGGTTCGGGGAGCTTAAGCAGGGCGGGCTCTATGCCGAGATCGGGCCGCAGAACAACGTACTGCCCTTCATCATGCCGCACTTTGCGGACAGGCTTTCGATCGAAAGCCTGTCCGCAAAGTGCGGCATGATGAA
>CANPXP010000058.1 GCA_947586255.1 uncultured Lachnospiraceae bacterium
GATAGGAAAAGACCTTGCAAGAGTAACGGCCTATTGTGGAGACCGTTATCAATGGGTAGTGACCAAAACCTGTGTAGCCAGAGCAATCTCAAAGGAAGTGCTTGCGAAAGCGGGGCTTGTAAGCTGCCTTGACTATTACAATGAGCGTCATGCTTTGAAGTTATGTTGAACCGCCGTATGCCGAACGGCATGTACGGTGGTGTGAGAGGGCGGAGAAAATCCGCCCTACTCGATTGAAAAGACATTTCTATTATGTTATAATTCTCACTATATAATTTTTCATGTGAAAGGGGTCGTATTACAGAGAAGCATGGCGTTGAGAAGAGAGATAAAGTATGTCGTGCCGATGCAGACAATATATGCCATGAAGCAGCGATTAGACTGTCTGCTCGAAAAAGATTCTCATTGCATGAACGGCGCATATACGATAAGGAGTCTTTATTTTGATACGATTGACAATATAGATTTCTGGGGCAAAATTGCCGGACTGGAGCAGCGGAAAAAGATACGGCTGCGCATCTATGATCAGGATGTTTCTCTGTGTAAACTGGAAGTCAAGCAAAAGTACGGAGAACTGCAGAAAAAGGAAAGCTTTGTGATAGACGCGCAGGACGTATATAGATTATCCCGTGGGGAAACAGACGTATTAAAAAAGTATTTTGAAGATATTCCCGCCAGCGCTGATCTGTACGCGGTTATGTCGCGGGATTGTTACAGACCTGTGCTGCAGATAGAGTATGACAGAGTTGCTTATCAATATCCGCTGTACGATACAAGGATCACGTTGGATATGAATATACGCGCTTCCGAATCCAATATGGATCTTTTTGCATCCGATATTATTTTTGCGCCGGTCATGCCGGATCAGGCGGTTTTGGAAGTTAAATATAATGAGAAAATGTTGGGATTTATTTCCGATGTGCTCGGACAGTTTGATCTGACGCAGGAGTCGTACAGCAAATACTGTTCGGGGCGTCGAAGCTATTATGATTTTATCGGGTAGAGGAGAAGAGATTAATGTCGAAAGAAGAAATTATAAGTTATTTTTATACCAACAGCACCGCATACGGAGTCAAAAGAACTTTTGCAATGCTGCTGTGCGGACTCCTGGCGGGCATGATCATTTACTTTACGTACTATATCACGTCGGAAAAGATTGTGTATAACAGAAAATTTAACTGGTCGCTGGTCATCATGCTTTTGGTGACGGTGATTGTCATGATGACGATAAGCAGTAATATTGCCGTATCACTCGGTATGGTGGGTGCATTGTCGATTGTTCGTTTTCGCACGGCGGTGAAAGATGGCAGAGACACCATGTTTATCTTCTGGGCGATGGCGGAGGGTCTGTGCGTCAGCTCTCAAAATTATCGCATGACGTTCACTTCGGTACTGTTTATTGCCGTTGTGCTGATCGTCTCCAGTAAGACGCCGGGAATATGGAACCGATACCTGCTGGTGATCACAGGACTGGGGGGGGGTATGATGGATCAGGAGACTGTTTTTCAGAAGTTAAAGCCCTATGTTGTCAGTCAACAGATTCGAACTATCAATCGAAGCAAAGATTCCCATCAGGAAATCATCATGGAGATTAAGACAAAGGGAGAGTTAAAAACTGCCCTGATAGATGAACTGGCCGAGATTCCCGGTGTGCAGTCGGTAAATTGTGTCGTTGAATCGGGAGAAAAAGTGGGATGATAAACCGTTCTAAAGTTTTGCTCGTCTTGGCAGGCATGTGCGGAATCTTGGGGATTTTGCTTTTCATAGGTGATAAGTATATCGTTACGGAATTGACATTTTCCAGAGAATCCGGATTCTATGACGCCCCTTTTGAGTTGGAACTGCACGCGCCTGTAGGAACGGATATTTTCTATACGCTGGACGGTTCGGAGCCGGATGAAAATGCCGTTAAATATGCCGGGCCGATCATGATAAACGATGCAACGGAAAATGAAAATGTATATTCCATGCGAACGGATGTATCTGCCGGATTTCTAACGGAATACATATCTCGATACAGTGGGAACGACCCACAGTATGTCGTGCCGGATTACCCTGTAGATAAGTGTACTGTTGTCAGAAGTGCGTACAGGGATGCCGACGGAAATTTCAGTGAGATAAAAACAGAATGCTATTTTGTCGGTTTTGACAATAAAGCAGGATATGATGGGATGAACGTAATGTCTGTCGTGACGGATCCCGACAATCTGTTTGATGATAGAACGGGAATCTATGTATTGGGCAGGATCTATAAACATGCGGAGCGCTCCGCGAACTTGGGAGAATTCTGGTGGTGGTGGCCGGCTAACTATCATCAGAGCGGAAAAGGATGGGAGCGCAGCGCCAATATACAGATCTTTGACGCTGACAGGAACCTTGTTCAGGATAAAAACTGCGGGATTCGGATACAAGGCGGCGGTTCTCGCGGGTACGTGCCAAGAAGCATCAATATATACGCGAGGGATATCTATGATGGGGAGGGAAGGTTTTATACGGATCTGTTCGGTACGGATTATATGGCGGACACCGTCACTTTATTTGCGGGCGGTGATGACAGAATAACAAAACTTAAGGATATGTTGGCAGCCCGGTTGACGGAAGGAAGGGCCTTTGCAACGATGCACTATATTCCGTACGTTATGTTTTTGAATGGAGAATATTGGGGTGTTTATTGGCTTACCGAAAAATATGACGACGCCTGCCTGGGATATTATTATGATGTAGAGAAAAACAATGTCATTATGATCAAAAATGAGACTTTGGCTGAAGGGCGCGAGGAAGATATGGCGCTTTACACAGCAATGAGGGAGTATATGGCGGACGCAGATATGACAGAAGACGGCAATTACGCGGCAGCCTGTGAAACGATAGACATGCAAAGTTATATTGATTATTATGCTTCGGAGATTTATATGGGGCGATATAACGATTGGCCGGGAGGAAATGAGGCGCTGTGGCGTGTCCGGGAAACGGGAAGCACGGCATATGAAGACGGAAAATGGAGATGGATGCTATTTGATACCAATTCAGGAGCGTTGACTTCAAATTTGATCGACGCCAATACGATAGCATCTACCAGAGAGAAGAGCGCAATGTTTAATAATCTGTGTCAGAATCAGGATTTTCAGAGACAGTTTGTTACTACATTTATGGATTTGGCCAACTCTGTTTTTACAACGGAGAGGGTTGACTCGTTCATAAGCGATTATCTGGATCGGATGGCCGAGCCGATCCAGATACACCACAGACGCTTCGGAGGCGCAAAAGACAATACGTCATATCTGAATGCTGTGGCGGACGTGAAGAATTTTCTGGATTGCCGTAGGCCTTATATTGTGCAATATCTCAAAGATGAATTTGGCTTGACGGGATCGTTGGCTTCCTTAGAACTGGAAATAAACGATACTGCCGCAGGCGAAGTTATGCTGAATACGATAGAACCATCCTTTGATGAAGACGGAAAATGGAGCGGAGAATATTACACGGATTATCCGGTCACGCTGACAGCCGCCGTCAATGAGGGATACCGGTTTGTCGGATGGGAAGTGACGGACTCCAGACAGACGAAAATTGTAGAAGAAAATACCATTCAGACACCTGTATCGGAAGGTGGTATGTCAATTAAGGTTATATACGAAAAGGATAAATCAAAATAAAGAAATACTGTTTTGCAAACAAGGAAAAACACGCCCTCCGTAAAATTTACGAGTATCCAAAACTCCGTGTTATAACATAATTGTCACCGGGACAGAAATCCCGTAATCAATGTAGAGCATGTACATGGAGGTATGGATATGAAACAGAGAAATTTAAATGACATTTTGAGGGAAGTTTATCAGACAGGCGTCACGGATCAGGAAACTATCGAAGCGTACATCAGAGGTCTGGGTAACCGGACACTTTACAGCCTGGCGTATGATGAACGACGGAGCGACGCTGAAAAAGAGTGGCGTGAAGAGCAGGCCGTTCTGGAACTGGTACCCGCGTCGTACGACGCCTTTAAGGACTGTTCAAGAGAGGAACTCGACTCTTTTATGAAGCAGGTTACGCTGAAGGAATTTATGTGCCTGAGCAAGTATCTCCTGACGGATACTAACATTATGATAGCCGATCTCGATCCGAAGGATGGAGCGGAACCGAAAGCGGTGGCATCCTGTATTCTGAATCTGCTGTTTCGGGCAAAGAGAAGAGACGACGAAGACGTCATAAACTTCTGTAAGATTTCGTTCGACAGTCTCTGTCAGTATACATCTCATGGGGAGGACGATGGGAGCAGATCGAAAACGGTTATGGGAGATCTTCTGTACAAAGCCCAGGACGTCATCAAGTGGAAGGACTCAGAAAACCGGACGGAATTTTTCGAGATTGCCCTGGGGCTGCTTTGCAACTGTATGGCACGGGCCTATGGGTCGGCTGCGTTTGAAAAAATATATAATCATTATCAATATATGGAATAACGTGAGAACAATAAAAAAGCAGATCAGTCGTTTCGGCTGGTCTGCTTTTTTGGCATATGTGTCAGTCTGTCAGCTCGTACTCTATCGTCACGGAGGCTTCTACGGCGATCTCGCCGGGCATAATCTGCGCCATGTCCTCCGCGGCGTCTGCCAGCGCCATTTCCTTGCGGGCGTTCAGAGCGTTGACGCTGGCTGAATCCACATAACGTGCCTGCGTGTAGCCGCTGGTTTCCCGGATGGACAGAACTCGGCCGACCTTGGCGCCGGAGGCCGCCGCCAACACATCCGCTTTCTGGTGAGCCATATCCACGGCTTTGGTCAGCGCATCCTGATAGCTTTGGTCGTAGTTGCTGGCCTGATAAGTGATGGACTGTACCGTGTTGATGCCGGAGGAGACGGATTGAGACAGGATCTCGCCGAGAGAGTCGATCTTTAAGTCCGACACGGTCAGAACAGTCTCGGCCTCATACCCCGTGATTCTGGCAGTATTGCCGCTGTAATTGTATACCGGACGCATGGAGAAGTCGGATGTCTGAATCGAGGTATCTTTCACACCGAGGTTTTTTAACAGTTCGGTTACCTGTGTCACGGAAGCCGCGTTCTTCTGCTGGCAGTCCGCCGCCGTGCCGCTCTCTGTGCGGACGCTGTACACTACCTCCGCCATGTCCGGCGTTACTGATACCATCTCGCTGCTGCCCACGGTGACGGAGCGGATTTCGGACTGCTCCGGCGAAGCGGCAGCGACCGCAGCAGTGTCTGTCTGTTCACTGTTCTGCGCTGCCATGTCTGCATTTTCCGATACAAGGCTGTCTGCGGGCTGCCTGGCGCAGCCGGTCAGCAGCAGCGCGCCTATGAGCATCAGCGGCAAAGTTTTTGCGTGATAGTTTTTCTTATTCATAATCTTCTCCCTTCCGGAGCGTCTGCTCCTGTCATAAATACCCGCAAAGACGGCGAAAGGTTGCATATTTTCCATAAATCGGTTTATTATGAAATGAGCGGATTTCAGTAAATTCAAAGCCATATGGTTGATTTGTCAGATGGTGCAGTTTTGAAGGGGATTCAATAGATTCGTCAGTGCATGGATAGTCTGGGAGCAAAAGGTGGAGAGTTGCCCATTGGATGGAAGTATACATATTTGGGCGCCGGTAATCATTTGTTTATGCTGGACTGGCTGGAGGAAAAAGTTTTTAAAAAATCGGTTGACACGACGGTTAGTATGTGCTAACCTATAATGCGCGGAGGTTAGTATAAACTAACCGAATGGCAGGATATATCATACAGTAGTATAAAGCGATACATAGTCCGGCGCGACGGATAAGGAGGAGATGAGCGTATGCCATTGACATTTGCGAAAGAGGGAGAGGTTTCTTCTATCAAGAAGATCGGCGGCAAGGAGGAAGTCAGGCAGTTTCTGGAGAATCTCGGATTCGTGGTAGGAGCGGCGGTGACGGTGATCTCCGCGACAGGCGGCAACCTGATCGTCAATATCAAGGATTCCCGGGTGGCGATCGGCAAGGATATGGCGAGCCGCATTATGGTCTGATTTATTTTGCTCTGCGGTAAGCTGTGACTAACTCACTTTTCGGAGGAGATCAAGCTGCGGCTGACGATAAGCGGCACATGCGGTATCTGCCCGACATCCCTGCGGATGCGGCGCATAGTGTGTAGCTCGCGGAGATTACAGGAAATGGAGGAGGAGACGGATGAGAACATTGAAAGAGGTGTCCTGCGGTGAGACCGTGACGGTCAGAAGGCTGTCCGGAGAAGGTCCGGTCAAGAGACGGATCATGGACATGGGGATCACCAAGGGGGTGTCTGTCTATGTGCGCAAGGTCGCGCCGCTGGGCGATCCCGTGGAAGTCACCGTGCGCGGGTATGAGTTGTCCCTGCGCAAGGCGGACGCTGAAATGATAGAGGTCGAGTGAGAAATCAGATAGCAGGAGGAGGAAGAAATGGCAATCAGGATTGCGCTCGCAGGGAACCCGAACTGCGGCAAGACAACACTTTTTAACGCCCTGACAGGATCGAACCAGTTCGTCGGCAACTGGCCGGGTGTCACGGTGGAGAAGAAAGAGGGCAAATTAAAGGGAAACAAAGATGTGGTCATCATGGACCTGCCGGGGATTTATTCACTGTCCCCGTACACGCTGGAGGAGGTCGTAGCCAGAAATTATCTGATCGGCGAGCGGCCCGATGCGATCATCAATATCGTGGACGGCACGAATATTGAGAGAAACTTATATCTGTCCACACAGCTTCTGGAGCTGGGCATTCCGGTCGTCATGGCGATCAACATGATGGATGTGGTCAGCAAAAACGGCGACAAGATTTCTCCGGAGAAACTGAGCAAGAATTTGGGCTGCGAGGTCGTGGAGATCTCCGCGCTGAAAGGCACGGGCATTCAGGAGGCCGCGGACAGGGCGGTAGCCATCGCGGGCTGCGGGGAACAGAAGATCGCGCACAGCTTTGACGAGCGCGTGGAGAGCGCGATTTCGGATGTGGCCGCGCTGCTTACGGGTGTCACGGAGAGCCAGAAGAGATTTTTCGCGATCAAGCTGCTGGAGAAGGATTCCAAGATCAGCGAGCAGCTGGCGGCAGCGCCCGATGTGAGCGAACAGATCGGCAGGCTGGAAGAAGCTTTTGACGACGACACGGAGAGCATTATCACCAACGAGAGGTATGTGTACATCTCCTCCGTCATCAGGGATTGCGTTGTCAAGAATCAGAAAAAGGCGATGACGACTTCCGACAAAATCGACAGGATTGTGACAAACAGATGGCTTGCCCTGCCGATTTTCGCGGTCATCATGTTTGTTGTATATTATGTATCCGTGACCACGGTGGGAGCTTTCCTTACGGACTGGACGAACGACGTGCTCTTCGGCGAAATCATTCCGCCGGCGATCGAGAGCCTTCTCGTGAGCATCGGCTGCGCGGACTGGCTTCAGGGCCTGATTCTGGACGGTATTGTGGCCGGCGTCGGCGCGGTGATCGGTTTTGTGCCTCAGATGCTGGTGCTGTTCATTTTCCTGGCGTTCTTGGAGTCCTGTGGCTATATGGCAAGAGTCGCTTTTATCATGGACCGTATCTTCCGCAAGTTCGGGCTGTCGGGCAAATCTTTTATCCCGATTCTGATCGGTACGGGCTGCGGCGTGCCGGGTATCATGGCTTCCCGCACGATCGAGAACGACAGGGATCGCAAGATGACGATCATGACGACCACGTTCATTCCCTGCGGTGCGAAGCTGCCGATTATCGCGCTGATCGCGGGCGCGTTCTTCAACAACTCCGGTGCGGTGGCGTGGGGCGCTTTCCTGATCGGTATCGCGGCGATTATCTGCTCGGGTATCATTCTGAAAAAGACGAAGATGTTTGCGGGCGAGCCGGCGCCCTTTGTCATGGAGCTTCCGGCATACCATATGCCGACCGTCGGCGCGGTGCTCAGGAGCATGTGGGAGCGCGGCTGGTCCTTCATCAAGAAGGCGGGCACGATCATCCTTCTGTCCACCATCGTACTGTGGTTCTTGATGAGCTTCGGCTGGACGGACAGCGGGTTCGGCATGCTGGAGGCCGAGCAGCTTGACGCCAGCATTCTGGCGAAAATCGGCGGCATGATTGCCTGGATCTTTACGCCTCTCGGCTGGACACAGGCCGGCGAAGGCTGGAAAATGGCTGTGGCGGCTGTTACCGGCCTGATCGCGAAGGAGAATGTGGTGGCGACCTTCGGTATGCTGTTCGGCTTCGCGGAGGTGGCCGAGGACGGCGCGGAAGTGTGGGGCAGCCTGGCGGCGGTCATGACGCCCATCGCGGCGTTCGGTTTCCTCACCTTCAATCTTCTGTGCGCGCCCTGCTTCGCGGCGATGGGCGCGATCAAGCGGGAGATGAACAACGCGAAGTGGTTCTGGTTCGCCATCGGCTATCAGTGCCTGCTCGCCTATATCGTGGCGCTGTGTATCTACCAGCTCGGGACCTTCTTCACGGGCGGCGGCTTCGGCGTCGGTGCGGCAGTGGCACTCCTGCTGGTGATCGGCTTCCTCTATCTGCTGTTTAGACCGTACAAGGAGGCCGGGACTCTGCGGGTCGATACAACGAAGATTGCAAAAGCGGAGAAATAAAAACCGACAGCGTCTACAGCCCGTGCTGGGTGGTTTACGGCAGCGGCTTTTGCGAGTATAATATCATGTAGAGATTAGAAGGAGATGACGCTATGGGAACAGCGGTCGTATTGGTAATCGTGGCGGGTGCGGCGGCGCTCGCGATACGGAGTATCATCAAGGATAAAAAGGCAGGAAAGTCGGTACAGTGCGGAGACTGCTCGCACTGCAGCAGATGCCATTGACGGCTTCATGCCGTTCAACAAAAATCATATGCCATAAGAAAAAGCGCGGACAAAGAGACTGGTCTGCGCTTTTTTCATCTCGTTGCTAAGGCAGTCGATTCATACTATAATCAAGGTATCGGGCGTCCTGTGCGCATCGGTGCGGGGAGAAAGGCAGCGGTATGTCGGATACGAAAATCACACGGAAAAAGGGAATGATACAGGAATTGCAGATCACGGGTCTGTCCTGCGGACTGTTTTTGCCGCCGGATTACGAGAAGTCCGGGCGGTGTTATCCTGTCGTCTATGTCAACGGGGAGGTTCCGCTGAAAGAGATTGCGAAGACGGCGGCGGAGATGGGCGCGGACGTGGATTTCATCATGCTGTCCGTGCGGCCGGAGAACTGGAACGACGACTTTACGCCGTGGAGCGCGCCGCCCATCCGCAGGGATGAGAACGCGCCGGCGGGACTGGCGGACGCTTATCTCCAGCGTCTGGAGGAGCGGATCAAACCATATGTGGACGGGCATTACCGAACGAAGTCGGAGCCGTGTCACACGGCGCTGATCGGGTATTCCCTCGGCGGGCTGGCGGCGCTCTATGCCGCCTATCGGACGGACAGATTCGGCGTGGTCGGCAGTCTGTCGGGCTCGCTCTGGTATGACGGATTCTGTGAGTATATGGAAAGGCATGAGCCGCTCGTCGCTGATCTGAAAGCGTATCTGTCCTTGGGAAAGAAGGAGAGCGAAAGCAGGAATCCGCGCATGGCGCGGGTGGCGGACTGTACCGAGCGGGCGCGGGATATCCTGCTTCAGAAGATGATGAGCGCGGCGGACAGCAATGCGCGGGAAGAGCACGTCTGCCTGGAGTGGAACGAGGGCGGACATTTTCATGAGATTCCCAGGCGATTCGCACGGGCGCTCGCGTGGATTGAGAAGAAAATCTGATGCATACAAAACCGTTTTTTGTTCTCGCGGGCGGCTGTCAGGGCTCCCGTCCGTACCGCGCCAGCTCGTAGCGGTCGTGGAGCAACTGTATATCCGCATCGTCCCTGATGCCGGCGTTTTGTTCGATCTCGGCGGGGGATTCATGCCGCGCCGGCATGTCTTTTCTGTACCGTCTGATCGTTCTCCGATACTCTTTCCGGATGCGTTCGCGCTCTGACAGTCTGCGCTTTCCGGATGGCGCTTTGGGGATTTTGACAGCCGTTTCCGCTTCCTGCAGCTCCTCCACCAGATCGCCGTTCTCGTCGGCAGCTTCCCGAAAAGCGTGGAAGGTGTTGAAGATCACTTTGAGCAGTGCGGCGAAGACGACGGCGAGGAGCGCAGCTTCCATGACCTGCGACAGCACAGTCAGCCACCGCGGAGTGGGTTTGGCTTCTCCGAACTGCTCGATCAGCGCCTGGGCGGGATCGCCGCTCGGCGATTCCGGATGCATTTCTCCCGAGAGCTGTGAGTAATCGAACTCTATCGGCGTCAGGGATTCCCGAATGTCGCGGTAGGTTCTGCCGGATGCGGTCGTCAGCGCGGCCAGCGACAGCAGGACGAACAGGAGCAGGAAAATCGCCAGCATACCCGAGCCGATGCCGTAGATCCTGCGGGAGGGCAGATTGCAGGTCCTTTTGTTGAGAGAGAGATAGGTTTCCGTCTCGCAGATATATCTGTGCAGGAGCGTGGCCAGCGCATACAGTATGGCGCTGAGCAGCGCGGCGCCGCACACGGGCGGATTATTCAGGTTGAGCGCCAGCGTATAGACTGCCCCGAAGAGAATGAGAACCGCGAAGGAAGGCGTTCGCAGTGTATCCGGAGTGGGGCGCCACGAGGGATCGGCGTTTGGCGCGTCATCGTCACTGCGTCTTCGTTTCAGGCGTTCGGCTGCACGGCCTATGACGACCCCGCCTGTCTCCAGGAGAAGGAACGTCATATAGAATCCCGACACGGAGCTGTCGTGAACGGGAGAGATGAGTGCCCATCCGAGCGCCGCAGTCACCGCCAGGGTGAGCGCGCCGGCAGCGAGGTAGGTCAGCAGTCCGCGGCATTTGTCGATGGCCAGATCGGAGAGGACGACCGGCAGGGCGATGAGCAGACAGCGGGCGTACAGTGTCTGTCCGATGGGGTCGGGCTGTTTGGCGCCGAGGGTGTAGAGGGCGGGCAGAATTATTGCCAGGATCAGAGATGCGTGCGTCCATTCCGTGATTTTTTTGATCGTTTTTCTCAACTTCTCTCCACCTCCCGTCTGATCAGGCGAATATTATCCGGCGTCCTGACGTCGCAGGCGTCGTTCTTCGTATAGGGGACCACCAGGATCGCATCCTGTCCCTTACCCAGAAAGGCTTCGATGGACGGCAGCTTCTGGGCGGCGTTCTTGGAGATCAGGATCGGCACGGCGTCCTCCGGCCAATCCGGTGAGGAAGGCGCATGGCCGGTTGGGTTCTCGCCGTTTGCTCCGTCTGGCAGAGGCGGAAAAAGGGCGGGGCGTTCGCAGCTTCTGCATCTCGCCAGCAGGCGCTCTAAGGTTTCCTGCTGTCTGCGGCCGCCGGCGGGTTTGATGTATGTGACGGGGGATATATTGCCGTCAGGTGAGGCTGGCGCGTGGCTGCCGATTGTACCTTCGCGACTGCTTGAATCGGTGTTTATGCAGATGCCGACTTCCATGCCGCGGGCGAGCATCCGCTGCGCCAGTGACGCGGCGACGGAGACGGAATCCTCCACCAGATGCTCCTGTTTCAGGATACCGCTGTCCTCCATGTCGAGATAGAGCATCACTTTTTCCGTAAGAGTGGACTCGAAGGTGTTGACCATCAGTTCACCCGTGCGTGCGCTGGCTTTCCAGTTGATTGTGTTCATCGGGTCGGTGAGTGTGTATTCACGGATGGAGGAGAAGGCGAAGGGGTCTTCATAGAGACGCTTTGCGCACTGGAGATTTCCCATGAGCCGCTCGCAGGAGACGAGAATATCCGAGACGTCCGTTCGGGCGGCATAGACGTACAGCTCCGTGTCGGCGGGACAGTTGGTTGAGTAGCGCTTGGTATGCAGCATGGAATATGTGGTAAGCTGAGATTCGTCCACGCGGTAATAGCCCCGGCTTGTACAGTTCAGCGCAAGCTTTCTGGTGACGCGCTGATTGCCCAGCAGGGCAAAAATATCCCGCTTGTACACGAAATCGCTCACATTTGTGTTCTCGCAGTCGAGGAAAACAAGCCGCCTGTCCATGTGAAAGGCGACCTCCAGCACAGGGAGCAGCAGTCGCTTGCGATTCTCGAGCTGCTCCGTCATCTGCGCCTGTTCGCCCGCGTAGACGAAATTTTGCAGAAAATGCAGAGAGACAGTCAGATTCCTGCTCCAATGTGAGGCATAGTACAGATTCCAGAGAACCATGAGGAGCAGAAATCCCAGGAAAAATAAACTGATCATGGTCTGGTCCAGTCCTCCGTCGGAAGCGCGATGCTGTTCAACAGTCCGCTGATAAAGGATTCTTTTTCTTCCGCGCGCGCGGTTTCGGAGATCATTCTGTGTGCGAGTACAGGCACGGCCACGGCCTTGATGTCCTCCGGTGTCACGAAATCGCGCTCCTGCACCATAGCGTAGCCCTGAGACGCGCGCAACAGCGCCAGTGTTCCGCGAGGGCTGACACCCTCCGCAATGGCGCGGCCGACGCCGGAGGTGGAGACATACTTGCGTGTTCCCTGCACGAGACTGACGATGTAATTGCGCAGATCCTCATGCACATAGACATTTTTGCATTCGCTCTGAAGAGCGAGAATCTCTTCTCTGGTACATACCGCCGCTATTTGCTCAAGAGGCTGCTCGTGGATATAGCGGTCGATCATCTGCCGTTCCTCGTCCTGCGTGAGACTACCCATGGTAATCCGCATGAGGAAACGGTCCATCTGCGCCTCCGGCAGCGGATAGCACCCCAGTGTCTCCACCGGGTTCTGCGTCGCGATGACAAAGAAAGGTTCGCCGGGCGTCCTGGTTGTGCCGTCCACGGTGACTTGACTCTCGCCCATGCATTCGAGCAGACTCGACTGCGTTCTCGGCGTAGCGCGGTTGATCTCATCCGCAAGAAGCAGGTTGGTGAACACGGGGCCTTCCTTAAAGACAAAGGAGCCCTTCTCTTGATTGTAGTAGGATAATCCTGTCACATCGCTTGGCAGCAGGTCGGGGGTGAACTGAATCCTGTTAAAGGCAAGATCCATCGACTTGGCCAGCGATTTGGCGAGCACCGTCTTACCCGTGCCGGGAACGTCCTCCAGGAGAACATGGCCGCCCGCGGCCAGAGCCGCGAGCAGCAGTTTCGTGACGTCCTCCTTGCCGATGATTACTTTGGAGACATTTTCTTTGATGCGCGGTAACAGGTTATTCATGGGAGAAATCCTTTCTGTGATCAGTCGTCTATTCCAAAATAATATTCTAACTGATCTTCCGCGTTGTCAAGAGAATCTTCCAGTTTTTCCAGTTCCCGTTCCGCAGTCCTGTAAGCGTCCCTCGACAGGGAGTCGCCGTGTACCTGTCTCTCCAGATCGTCCTCGTACCGATCAAGTCTGCGGTCGATGCCCTCGGCCTCCTGCTTGTAGGTGAAGAACTGTTCCAGGTCAGGGTTAGCGCTGCTGGCAAGCAGAGTGCTCACTTCGGATGTGAAGTCATTCACCAATGCCGTCAGACTATCCATCGTGTCGCCGTCGGCTGCGGAACCGCTATTGTCAGACGCCGGTTGGGTATTGTCCGCAGGCGGCGTCTGGGCATTGTCGGCCGGCGCGGCGGGTGTGTCCGCGGGCGGCGTCTGCGCGGCGTCCGTAGGCTGTGCGGCAGGTGCGGTGTCTGCCGGCGCGGCGGATGTATCTGCGGGCGGTGCCTGTGTATCAGCCGCGGGCTGTTCCGTTACCGGCGCGGCGGAGGCGTTTGCCTGCTGCAGCTCCGTGATCTGCTGCTGCAGGTCAGCGATCTCCTGGCGCAGAGCGGCCGTCTCACCGCTGTCGGCGGCTGAACCGCAGGCGGACAGCATACAAGCCATGGACAGCATACAAGCCGTCCGGATACCGATTGTAAAGAATCTTGTCTTTTTCATCATAAACCCTCCTCGTCACAGATATAGTCTGCAATGTTACTGTAAGTATAAACAGTATAATCCCTAAATGTAAAAAAAGTGTGAAAATCAAAAATAAAATAAGGTTGACATATGTAACCCATTGTGCTATCTTGTAGGCAGGGTTACAAAAGTAACCTCATAAGGCGGACGCAAAAAATCATACGAATGTGCTGATTGTTTCGCGGACGAACTTTGTTCGTTCGAAGAATTTGAGATAAAGGAGATACAAAAGATGCGCCGAAACTATATGGCAATGACAGCTGCAATCACAATAGTACTGTGTTTTATGACTGCCTGTGTTCAGACGCCAGGCGAGGGAGAACGCAAGGGCGTAAGGGTTGCCACAACAGATAACCAAAATAGAGAAGCCTTAAAGGAAGAGGAGGAAACGCTGCCGCAGGATACGGAAATCTTGGAAAACAGCTTGGAGGACACTTCCCCAAGCTCTATTGCAGAGAAAAATTTAGAAATCCTTGCGGATTGTGATCATACAAGAATAGAGCAGTCGATTGTTGCTTCTGACGGAACAATATTGCGGATCGATGCGGATGTCGATGTAGATGAGATCGAGCGTGTCAGCCGGTATGAATATGAGATACAGGATATGACTGAGGAAAAACGGATAGCTTTCTTTGAGGCAGTATTTTCAGAGGATGCGGATCATGCAGAGTATGATGAGAAAAATGATATCTGGACACTGGAGATCGATCCTGAAATCAGGAATTACTTTCTATATCAGCTCAGTTATTCAAACGGCGGTGCCACTATCCCGGGTGAACAGATCGTTGTGCTGGAAAATAGATATTATGATCTGTATCCGTTTGAGGACAACCGGCTTGCTGCGCTTGCAGACAGCAGAGTCACTGCTTCCGTTGAGGAAGCGGCAGCGATGTGCGGCAAGGTAGTGGGCTCCGTTACAGGCGCTGACGATTATGTGGTGAGCTACGCTCAGGCATACGGAAATGGCGGCCGACGCCCCTATTATAAAATTGTATTTACGCAGATGTTAGATGGCATGACCGTAACGGCGTATAACAACTGGAGCTTTTTGTATGATAATGACGGCATTGAAAAGGCGACCGGCTCACTGTTTTCCACGAACGAGGTCGGTCTGGACGAAACGATTCTTTCTCCGGTTCAGGCTGTCGAAAAACTGCGGGAACAGGCGGCTTTCCTGCAGCTTGAGGGAGAAAACCAAGGGACGGTTAGCAGGATCACGTTAGAATACCTTGTGGTCATGACTCCTGCGGGAGAGGTCTTGGCTACTCCCGTCTGGAGATTTTGGCTGGGTGAAGATGAAGACGGAAGAAACTTTTTCGGTCATAAGATACTTGCGATTGATGCCGTTACAGGAGAATTAATCTGGGAAGAACGGGGGCAGTCAATGTGAGCGGGTCATTGTGCAAAAGATTAAAGCTGAGCATTTTTTCACCGGCTATGGCAGTGAGTGTCTGCGTGGGAATGTGGTTTCTTATGTGGGGCAGGGCAGCAAACCTGATCAGCTATAATGCCAGTTATGATGCGGCGCTTACATTTCGGGACATTGGCTCTATATTTTTAGATGATATTGCAGTATCCCATTCTTTAAGTGGCTACGATCTGTTTGCACCAATTTTGGCAGTTCTTCCGGCAGCTGCATTATTTTGTGAAGATTATAACAGTGGCTATGTCAAATCTATAATGAACTCTCGGAATCTTGAGTAGTTCATGCCAGCTAAACTCTGGCAAGCACTTTGAAAAGTAAATATTATTAG
>CANPXP010000059.1 GCA_947586255.1 uncultured Lachnospiraceae bacterium
GTTTTTTGCTTCAACATGAATTATACGGGTAAATCCACGTTGCTGCAAATGTGAGGTCACTTCATATTATCTAAAGCAGTACATAAAAAGCAGCAGCCAGATCAGCGAACCTGCTCTGCTCTCCATGATGGGCTTTCCCTTCAACTGGAAAAATATAACCCGCTACCATATCTAATCCCGCAGTTTTTCTGTGAGATTTCCGGCATATATCTTTTATATCTTCCGTATCGGAATCCGGATAACTGTCCTCAGCTTCTCCGGCGCACATTTTCTCGCATCGCTCAGATAAATCTCATGATGAAATCTTTGATCCGTGATGTCCGGCGCATATCCCTGTTCTTCCACATATTGGTGCATGGCATCCACCGTCCCCGGCTCCTCATCATATGGCCCAATGTGCATACACTGCACGCACAGCCCTTCGTCGTAGGTCAGGAACTCCACTCCGGAAAAATCCTGTTTTTTCTTAGCCGACGCCTCGGAAACCGCCCAGGCAAACTCCTCCCTTGTGACAAACTCCGGCAGTCGTATGAGCGATATCCACTGAAAGTTCTCCTTATGCGCATAATCGATACCTTGAACACCGTCCTGCCACCAGAATCCTTCCAGCGGCGGAACCACATAATCAAAATATCCGTCAATCTGATGGCTGCCTTTCTTACTCATCTTAATCGTGAAAGCAATCCCATACAACAGCCCGATGGAAGCCTGATACTCTCCGCCTTCCGCATTCGGATCTCCCTGACCCCGAACCGCAATATAATTCATCTCCGGAACCGTAATGATTCCCGGCACTGACTTAGGCAGATAAAATTCCTTATATTCTTTCTTATAGTCAAACGCCATCGCCGTCACCCCTTTAACTTTTTCACTCTGTCAGACACCGTCTGCATAAATTCCTCTTCAGACAAACTCGGATCTCCCATCTCCAGAATTTCCCTCTGCCTTTTCTTACTTAGGCCTCCCAATACAAGCCGATAGGACTTATCCAGCAGATCTTTCAGGAGATCGTCCGGCACATTTCCGTCCGCTTTTACCGAGTTCCAGTGCGTTTTGTTCATATAGTAGCCGGGAATGATATCCTCATACTGCCTTCGCAGAAAGTCTCCCTCCAGCGGCTCCAGTTTCAGCGTAATGTAATAAGGCCGGCCATCCCAGTTCATGCACACCGCGGCAAACATTTTCCCGCCGATCTGGTAGCGCATCCAGTTCCAGTCTTTTTGCAGATCTCTGGTCACACCCGTCTTTTTCATCAGATACGCATCCAGCCATTCATACTTCATATAATCGCCTCCTCCCACAGGCTCTGTTCATTGGTTTCTTTCCCTGATTCTTTTCATAGATTTTTCATCGGTTTTCGATAGACTCTTCTCATAGACTCCGCAATATGCCAGATCCTCTCCCGCACTTCCACCGGTTCCAGAACCTCCGCTTTTTCCCCGAAAGTCAGGAGCCATGCTATAAGATTGTCCATGTCCGTATAATCTGCGTGAAACAGCAGCCGCCCGTCGTCCGTCTCGGCAAAGCAGTGCGGACCGAACTCTTCCACCAGACGCCACTTCACATCCGGATCAAAAAGCGCTTTTACCCGGATGCCTCCCGGAAATATCTTTTCATTGGACAGATCCGGCATCGGGACCTCCCGGCACATGAAGGTTTGATCGGAAACAGACACCTGATCCATGCGATTCAGCTTAAACAGACGGAAATCTCTGCGCTTCCTGCACCACGCCCATACGTACCAGCCCGCCCACTTGAACACCACATAATATGGTTCGATCGTCCGGCTGCTCTCCCCTGACGGCGCATAATACCTGAAAGCAAGCAGCCGCCTGTTCTCGATCGCCTCCTGTATCATCTCTATTTTCGGCGCAAGCGACCCTTTATACCAGGAGGAGAGATCGATCAGCATGGAATCCCTGCCGCTTACAAACTCCGAAGAACCGGTCTGCAGCTTTTCCATCAGCCGGCTGTAATATCTGCTTCCGCTCACGCTGTCGAGGCTTCGCAGTCCGGCCAGGATTCCCTGCATCTCCCTGGATGTCAGAATCGTCCTGTCCACCCGGTATCCGTCCATGATGCAGATACCGCCGCCGGCTCCCTGCATCGTTCTGATCGGTATCCCTGCTTTGCAGAGAGCCTCGATATCCCGATTTATGGTTCTTCTGGAAACTTCAAATTTCTCCGCCAGTTCAGGCGCGGTTATCTTCTCCTCCTGCAGTAAGACCGACAATATTCCGATCAGCCTGTCTATCTTCATCACTCTTCCCGCTCCATTCTAATCGTAACAAGCCAAACACGCCATCTATGTGTCATGTTTATGATACCAGTTTTCTTTTTTTCCGTAAATATAAAAGAGCGTCCATTGGTTTTCTCCCAACAAACGCTCTCTTTCCTGAATTTTTCGATGATCATCCTGCTGCATCGCCGGGAACAGAACCATTCCCTGCTACAGCCCGGACAGCTCAATGATCTTGTCCATCTGCCTGTCCACAAGCCCCGCTGCCAAATCCGCAAACGGCTGCAGATCTCCCTCCACCGCATAGGTGTCCAATGTCTTGAAGTATTCCAGCCGGCCCTCTTTCGCAACCGATACAGCCGGAAACCCTTCCGCCATGAGCTGGTAATTCATGATAAGCCTCGATGTCCTTCCGTTCCCGTCCGTGAACGGGTGGATCTTCACAAACTCCGCATGTGTCCACGCCGCCAGCTCGATCTGGTTTAATTCCTTTCCCTTCCATGACAGATCCGCATAGAAATCCTTGATCTGCCGGTACATCAGTTCAGGAGGCGGCGGCATATGCCGTGCGCCGGATATATATACCTGCACGTCCCTGTATCCCCCGCCTGTCTGGATGTTCTCCATCAGCAGCGCATGAATATCCTTCACAATCTTTTCATCCAGCGGTTTCCCCTGTCCAATACAGTCCTTTACATAACGATACGCCTTACGGTGGTTGACCGCCTCATAGATTTCCCGCAGATCCTTTCCCCCGATGGAGATTCCATCTTCCAGCAGAACCTTCGTTTCGATCAGGGAAAGCGTATTTCCTTCGATGGCTGTGGAATTATGGGTATATTCCACTTCAAATGCCTGCTCATAGGTAAACATCGTAAATTCCGGGATCGCTTCCCTGCATCTTTGGTACCATTCTTTTTTTCTGAACAGCGCCTGATAATCCACCAAAAACCTCCTGACCGCAGTTTACTTTATGCATGCAGACATTTAAACCTTGTTATACACTCTTAATTATTATACCTTGAAAAGACTTATCCGGCAATGCGCACTTTTCGATTCATTGTCCTTTGCCCGCGCTTCCGTCTGCCGAGCAGTCTACCGATGTTGTTTTTCGACAGTTCTCAATGCGTCACAAAGAACATGACCGCAAAGAGCGCCGCGATTACCCACGTCCCCGCTTTTACGTCCCTTGCCTTTCCGTTAAACACGCTGATCAGCACATGAGAAATCACGCCGAAGGCAATGCCGTAAGAGATGTTGTAGGTCATAGGCATCATCGCCAAAGTCAGAAACGCCGGAACCGCCTCCTCTGTCTTCAGCCAGTCTATATTTCTGGCGCAGTTCATCATCATGATTCCCACATAGATGAGCGCCGCCGCCGCCGCGCATCCCGGTATCAGCTTCGCGATCGGGCTTAAAAACATGCTGACGAAAAACAGCGCCCCCGTCACCATGGCGGCCAGGCCGGTCTTTCCGCCCTCCGCGATGCCCGTGGAGGCCTCCACATAAGAGCTTACCGTGGACGTGCCGCAGACCGCGCCGCACGCGGTGGCTATGGCATCCGCCAGCATCGCCTTATCCATGTTGGGCACTTCCCCTTCTTCGGTCAGAAGATTTCCTCTGGCACAGGCTCCATACAGGGTGCCGATCGTATCGAACATATCCACCAGACAGAACGCCAGCGCGGTCGTCGCGATCAATACGGCGAGTTCCGTCGCGCTGTGATCGGCCAGATACGGAGAAAAATCAAAGCCCTCCGTAAAAACCCTGCCAAACGCCTGGGTGCCAAAGTCCTCAAACGCCGTGAGCGGGTTAAAATTCAGATTGTCCGTAAAACCCTGATAAAATCCTGGAACCGTAAAGCCGAGAAGATAGTACAGCGCCGTTCCTCCCAGTATCCCCCAGAGCACAGCGCCCTTTACCCGCCTGCATGTCAGGACCGCGATCGCGATTAAAATAGAAAATGTGACAAGCATCGGCATGATATCCTTCCACGCCACATTGCCGGAGAGAAGATTGAAGGATGCAAGGCTGACGTAGGTGGAGGGATCCGCCACCACGATGCCGGAATCCTTCAGCCCGATGAGGGCGATAAACAGCCCGACTCCCGCGGGGATCGAAACCCTTACCGACGCCGGAATCGCCTCAAATACTTTCTTGCGCAGCCCGGTCACCGTGAGCAGGATGAACAGAATCCCGTCCAGCAGAATGAGTACCAGGGCATTGGCGTAGCTCAGCCCAAGGCCGAGGCACACCGTATAGGCAAAGAAGGCAATCGCGCCCATGGCGGGCGCCTGAGCCAGCGGCAGATTCGCCAGCAGTCCGATCAGCACCGTCCCGATACAGGCGGAAATGGCGGTCGCAATATAAATCGCGTTGTATGACACCCCCGGAAGTTCCGCAAATATCCCGGAATTAACCATGAGGATATAGGCCATGGTCATAAAGGTGGTAGTTCCCGCCAGAACTTCCGTTTTTACGTTGGAACCGGATTCCCTTACATGAAATATTTTTTCCAGTGATAACATTGTTCCCGCCCCCTCTTTCTTTTTAACATACCACAATCACCGCGCACCCGTCTATATCTTTATCTGACTTTGATCCGCTCCTGCGGCAGCGCATACGCATCCCCCACCGTTCCGTTCAGTTCATCCGTCAGATACGTTATCAGTATCTCGTAATCCATCATTCCCTCATCAACTGTCAGTTCGTTGTCCATAAAAATATTCAGCCCGTCCCCGCACTCCTTGATCAGGTAATTGGAGGATGCCACGGTATACACTTCATCCGGCACAAGCTCCGTATAGCTGCCGTCCTCTTGAAGCACCATGACGTCCTTTACTCTCCGGTTCTCCCCGCAGGAGAGGAAACTTCCCTGCGCATCCGTCTCCACCGTGGATTCCACAGAAGTGTCGATCGTATATGTAAGCCCCGACACCTGCAGAAAGCCTCCGTTTTCACCCGCCGCGTTTCCCCCGCCATCCGCGTCGGACAGACAGAAGCGGCTCGCCATCTCCAGGGCGTCCAGAATTTCCTGCCCCGTGGCTTTTGCCACGCAGAGCGTATTTCTGTAGGGATGCACGCTCAGAATATCCTCATAAGTGATCTCTCCGGCGGAAATATCGGCCCGGATGCCGCCGCCGTTCACAAGCGCGATATCCGCTCCCGATACAGCACGGTACGCGTCCGCGCAGAAATCCCCCAGATTGGTTTCCCTGCTCCGTATGAGACGCGCGCCGGAGTCAGAAACTGTTGTAAGCGTCACCTCTGATACGGCGACGCTTTTCACCAGTTCGGCCTCAAACTTTTCTTTCATACCTGCTATGCAGTCCGACATTTCACTGTCTGTCTCCGGATACGCCTCAATCAGCCCTGTCTGGATGTTCCCGTTCGCGGTGATGGTAAGGCGGCCGATATTGCGGAGTTCCGCGCCCGTGGAGGACAGAAGCACATTCTCCCCATCCGCGTTTTTTACAATATCACAGGGAATTTCGCTGTGAGAATGGCCGTCCAGCACGACGTCGATCCCCCTTGTATTCGCGATCAGTTCAAGGGAGGTAAACGGCGAGGAGGCCTCGTTCGTCCCGAGATGGGAGAGAACCACGACATAATCCGCGCCGTCCTTCACACAGGCGTCCACGTTCTCCTGCACGCATCCGTATAATTCCGCCCCGCTTTCCCCACAGAAATCGTACACATAATTGCCGCTCTCATCACAAAAGTATACCGGCGTGGATTTTACGATGCTCTCCGGCGTTGACACCCCGATAAAGGCAACCTTCACATTGCCATAGGATACGATCTCGTAGGGCAGAAGCCGGGAAAAGAATGCCGCCGCCTCATCCTTCCCCGTATAGCGGATATTGCAGCCAAGATACTGGGCGCCGCTTATCTCCATAAGCCGGTCGAGCTGCTCCATCCCATAGTCAAACTCGTGATTTCCAAGAACCGCGAAGTCATATCCCGCGCGGTTCATAAGCTCCGCCGGATACTCCCCCTCGGAAACCGTTCCGATCACATCCCCCTGCAGGGCGTCCCCGCAGTCCGCCAGTGTGACGTAAGAGGTATTCTGCTCGCACTGCTTCCTGTACGCCGCAAGTCCGGCGTAGCCGATATTGTCATCCACAGCGCAGTGCACATCATTCGTATATAAGATGATGATGTCGTCCGCGTTTGTCTTATTCTTTGCACTGCAGCCGCCCAAAATAAACACAGTCGCAAGCATGACGGCCAGAAGGCAGCGCCGCTTTTTCCCGATTGTTCTGATATCCATTCCCGCTCTCAACCTTCTTTCCTAAAATACAACAGTCACCGTGTTGACTCCGTCGGCATAGGCGTGCACGCTGTTCTTCGTCCGGCTGACAGCCAGGGCCACGCTCAGCTCGTCTCCCTGCGTCAGCGGATCGAACTCGTCCCCGCTCCAGCGGATGACGGCTTCGCACTCGCTTCCGTCTTCACTGCAGAGAGCGTCGAAGCTCAGGCTGCACCCGTCGTCCGGCAGGGTCGGCAGGATGCTCGCCACACACAGCTCCTCAAAAATCTGCTGGTATTTGAGCGACTGCTGTGCGCCCAGCAGCTGCTTGCGGGCAAAGCGGTCGATGTCGGCCGCCGCGCCGATAAAGTCAAATTCCCTGGAGGCAATATCGATATGGAGGGTCTTCAGGCGGTGGACAAAAGCCCGGCAGCGGTCGGTCTTCGGGTGGTCAAACACCTGCTCCGGCGTCCCGTCCTCGTAGACAACGCCCTCGTCCATGTAAAATACCCGCGTGGATACATCCCTCGCAAACTTCATCTCATGGGTAACGATCAGCATGGTCAGTCCCTGTTCGGCCAGACTGCGGATGACCGCCAGCACTTCTCCCACCATGGTAGGATCCAGCGCGCTGGTCGGCTCGTCAAACAGTACGACCTCCGGCTGCATTCCCAGCGTGCGGGCAATGGCGACGCGCTGTTTCTGGCCGCCGGAAAGTTCATCCGGGTAGTTGAGCGCCTTCTGCGCCAATCCCACCTTGGCCAGCAGACGCATTCCCCGTTCATAGGCCTGCTGTCTGGTGCAGCCAAGCAGTTCTACCGGCCCCAGCATAATATTTTCGATCACGGTCAGATGGGCGAACAGGTTGAAGCTCTGGAATACCATTCCCATGCGGCGGCGCACGGCGCCGAGCTGCGCCGGCTTCACGCCGGTCACCGGCTGTCCAAACACCTCGATCTGTCCTTCCGTCGGCGTCTCCAAGCGGTTAATGCAGCGCATAAGGGTGCTTTTGCCCGTACCGGAAGGGCCGATGATGGAGATCACATCTCCTCTGTTTATGACGGCATTGACGTCCTTCAGGGGCGTCGCGTTGGGAAATACTTTCTTCAAATGGGAGATCGTGATCACCGGCTCCCCGTTTTGCACAGTCTTCGCCTCTTCCGGGATCTCCGGCAGGGAGATATCCCTGTCGACTCCCTTAGGTTCCCGGCGCCGGCGGCGGGGATCGATCTTCCTCTCCGCCAGTCCCAGCAGAAGGGTCAGGCACCACGCCAGCAGGAAATACAGAACCGCGGTCAATATCAGCGGGAAAAACGCCTCAAAGGTACGGCTACGGATAATGTCGGTCGCCTTGGTCAGGTCCTGCACCGCGATATATCCCACCACAGACGTCATTTTGACCATAGAGATAAATTCGCCCTTGTATACCGGCAGAATATGCCGCGCTGCCTGGGGCGCGATGATCCTGGTAAAAGTCTTGACCCGCCCAAAGCCCATGGCGGACGCCGCTTCCCACTGGCCCACATCCACAGCGTCGATGCCGGTGCGGATCATTTCGGAGACATAGACGGCAAAGTTGATGGTAAAGCCGATGATCGACACGACAATTCCATTCAGTCCCGCGCCGGCGAATACGACGTAGAACAGCACCATCAGCAGCACCAGAACGGGGATTCCCTGGATCAGCCGTATAAAGGCCGCCGTGATCCCGGAGGCGACCCTGCTGCGGCTGCGGCGCAGCAGACACAGACCAAAGCCAAACACCGTGCCAAACAGAGCCGAAGAAATCGTTATGACAAACGTGACAGCCAGACCGGAGAGAATCATCTGCCACCGGTTTTCCTGAATGAAATTCTTATAAAAACTGTTTCCCAGTCCGGCCAGGAAGCCCGTTTCCGCGGACGCGCCCGTATCTCCGCTTCTGACCACCGCCACCACGCCGCCGGTGTAACTCGGCTCGGCGAAATTCACGCTCTCGGCACGTTCCTCCGTCACCGTCAGGCCGGTGGCCGACACATCGTATGTCCCTGTGGCAAGGCCAACGAAAATAGACGAGATCTCCGCGCTGGTCACCTCCAGCCCGTAGCCGTAAGCCTTGCAGAAGCGAACCATGATATCGATATCGTAGCCAACGCTCCGACCGTCCTTGATATAGCTGAAGGGCTCTATGTCCGTTTTTACCGCCATCCGGACGACGCCGTTCTGGGCCGGGAAAGAGGTCCAGTCTTCTACCACCTTTTTGCTTTCATCCGCGCCCAGCCAGATCCCGTCGATTTCCTCCAGTGTGCCGTCCGCCTTGATCTGCGCCAGAAATTCGTTATACTCGTCCCGCAGCGTCTCGCCGCGCTCGTTTTTTGCAAAAGCGGCGGCGTAGTTTTCTTCCACCAGCAAATCCGGGAGATAGGTCACCGCCGGGTTTTCCAGGCACAGTATGCGGGCGACCGGTTCGTCCATCAAAAAGCCGGCGATCTTCCCCTGTTCCACCGCCAGCGCCAGATCCGGAAGCCGGTCGTAATACTGCTTATCCGCGTCCTTGATCAGATTGTCGGTATGAACGTCAAAGCTGGAACCGGTCATCACGCCGATGGCCTGTCCGTCCAGCTGACGGATATCTGTAATCGGCTCGTTATTCCCGCCTTTTTCCGCACAGCCGCCAAGAAGCAGACAGAATAGAAGAAAAATCGGCAAAAACCGATAAATACGGAATTTTTTATTCAACTGTGTCACCCCTCTTTTTTGTTTTCTGAATATATGATTATTTTTCTTCATAACATGTTCTTTTTCAGCTTCTTTTCGTCCAGCATCCCGACGCTGTCCGCCGCGAGCGTCACCTGAACCTGCAGGCAGGCAACGCCGGCAGCCGTCATAAAAAAGTCCAGGATCGCATTGATCGCGACTGCCAGGGCGATCGCCTCACCGGGAATGCCAAGCTGGGCAAACATGACCGTAAATACGGAGAGGGGCCCGCCGGGGATCGGCGGCACCGCCATGGAGAGAAGCCCTATCGTCAGGATTGACATGAACAGAAACAGCGGCGTAATGGGAATGTCATAAGACTCCGCCATACACAGAATCATGGCAAAAAAGCCCACCACAAAGCCCGGCTTGTACAGGACCTGTCCCAGCGGGATGGAAAAATCCGCTATCTTTTTCGGAATACCCAGTTCCTTTACGCACGTCTCCAGATTCGTCGCCAGAGCTGCGGCCGAAGAAGCCGTCGTCAGGGCGATCAGATACGTAGGCAGCAGTTTCCTCATCAAAAGAACAGGGCTGACCTTCAGCCGCGCCGCAGCCCAAAAGACATAAAACAGCGTCAGCAGAAGACACCCCGGTATCGCGATCGCAAGCACCTTGAACATGCTGGAAAAGCCGCTGTCAAAGTCAGATATTACAAGGTTGAACAGACTCAAAAACACGAACAGCGGAATAATCTTCCCCAGCGCGCTCATCAGAAACTGCACGGCCTCGTTGATCTGCAGCAGGGTGTTTTGGGCCGTCGAGACCCGCTCACCCAGAATCAAAAGAGCGACGCCCACGCAGATGCCTAAGAAGACAAGCTGCAGCGCGTTGCCGTTCAGAAACGGCGAGATGATATCCGAGGGCACGATCTCCAGCACCATCTGATAGATCTCCGAAAAATTGCCGGAGATCTCATTTCCCGCCTCCGCGGCGACCGGAAACAGCAGACTGCCCGCCAATGCCATCACCGTTCCCAGGACAAACGTCCCCACGATCATTCGCAGGAGCAGCTTTTTGCCGACTCTGCCCACTACCGCCAAGTCGCCGATGCTCACAATCCCACAGCACACAGCCAGGAACACCAGCGGGGAGGAGACCGCGCGAAGCGCTCCCAGAATCATATTGAACAGGGGTTCCGTGACCGAAAGCGCCCCTGCCTGTATCGTTGGAAACCGCCTTGCGGCGGCGCCCAGAAACGCTGCCAGAACGACCGCGCCAAACAGCACGGCGATCTGACCCATGGACGACTTTTTCTTCCTGGGGTTGCAGACCAGACAGTTTTTCCCGTTCTTATAGGCGTATGTAAACGACAGCCCTGCCTGCGAGAGCATACGGCTGCTGAGTATTAACGCCTCGTTATCCTCCCATGCGTCCATGGCCGGACCGTCTACGCTTATTTTCAAAAAAGCCCGTCCGAATTTCTGCCCGCAGTCCACATGGACCGGAGCTCCCGCCAAAGATTCAGATTCAAGCCAGACACCGAGGATCTCCTCCAAGGACAGGCGGATGCGGATAATATCCTTTTGATCTGCCCCCGCCTCAGAAAGCGTCTGCACGCAGACTGCAGATACCGCGTCGATCGCCTGCGCGGACAGATTGAATGTTTCACTGCGATTGCTTATCATGCCTATGCCTCCACAATAGAGTATTAATTAAATTAAATATTACCCAAAAATCTATTGCAGGAGGAAAGCATGTCGAATTTGGTCATTTTGATTCCGAAATTGGTCGCCGCGATCACGGATTCAGAATCACACAGGCAGTGCAGATGCCTTCCTGCACTTTATAGTTGATCTCCCCCTGATACCTGACAGATGAGGAGATGATACTGTCAATTCCGATACCCCGCGCGACCGGCAGTCCGTTTTCCAGCTTCAGATCCGCGCTGCAGGGATTACTGACCGCAATCACCGTCTTATTTCCTACATTTCTGATATGGACCTGAATAGGCCCTGCGCTTTTTTGCTCCATACAGGCATTCAGCGCATTTTCCAGAAGGTTGGCGAGAATCGCCACAAAATCCACATCGGCGACGCCCGACTGTGCCGGCGTATCCGCCTGCGCAATATATTCCACCCCCGCCTCTTTTGCCTTCCCCGCGTAAGAGCTCAGGATGCCGTTGACTGTGACGTTCGGACACCATGCCGGGAAACTCTCCGAGGTTTCTCTGTTCTGCCCTAAATACGCCAGAATGCCCTCTGTGTCGCCCTCCCGCGCCAGAGCCGCGATCCGCTCGTCGTGATGCCGCAGATCGTGACGGGTCCGCCGGCTCTCCCGCTCGGTTTTTCTCGCGTTTTCCACATAGGACATCAGGTACTCAACGTTTTGCCTTACCAGTTCGTCCCTTGCTTCCCTCCGCATCTGATAGATGATGCTGATAATCAGGATGCTGGCTACGGCAAAAGAGCACACCAGCAGTGAGAAAAAGAGCAGGGTGTTTGCATTGATCCCGTTGTCCGCACTGATTTTTGCCAGAAGTATCACGAAGGTCAAAAAATATATGACGGAGACGATGCTCAGCGATATCCAGTTTTTGGTGCGAAATCCGCTGACCTCGCGGATGATCGGTCTGCCATATTTATGATACGCCGAAAGAATCGCAAAACAGATCACGCCATAGAGCACGCCTCGCATAAAATACACAAAAGTGTCCTGCCCGTCCGGCGCAAGCAGATAACAGCCATAAAAGGAAATGGACAGGGAAACGCAGAATACGCAGCCATATGTGATCCAAAGATAGCATTTCTTCCAAAATCCGTCTGCCGACGCATAGATAAAAACGCCCCAAAAGTATAGATACGAAAGCATCAGAGCGACGGGCATTCTCCATGGCTTTGCCAGAAAAAGAAAGCAGAAACACACTTCCAGAAAAAGGAAGATACCCGCCGATCCCCACAGCAGCGCCGTCTTTTTTGCCGGATATTTTCTCTCCTGCAGCAAAAGCCCTGCCGTCAGATGCGTCGCAAAAAACAACAGACTGACCAAAAAGGCGATTGTGATGATTTGAATTGTCGGCATCAACTGCCTGCCTCCTTCAAGTAAAAGTCAAAATACGCCTGCTTCAATTCAGAACGGCACCGTCTCGGAACAGGAATGCGGGTCTCGTCATCCATAAGCAGATCCGCACCGGAAAAACAGCGAACATGATTCAGGTTGACAATATAAGATTTCCCGCACATTGTCATGCCTTTTTTGCCCATAATACATTCCTGAAGCTGCGCCGGCAATGACCACACAGAAAGCTTTTCCCCGGAGACAAGGGAAACCACGCGCCGCTTGTCTCTGGTTTCTATGTACAAAATATCTTCCAGCGCGATGCGGTGCAATTTCCCCTCGCTGCGGAGAAGAATACATGTTCTCTGCTCACGCCCTGCAATGACCCGTTCCAGGGCCGCGTCAAACTGCTCCTGCGTGTAGGGCTTGCAGATATAGTCCGCGGCATGTATGGAAAAAGCGTCGACCGCATAATCCGGGCTGGTCGTCAGAAAGACAATGTCGGTATTCTCACTGAAACGGAGAATGTCCCGCGCCAACTCTGTTCCCAGCATACCGGGCATGCAAATATCCAGAAGCGCAATATCAGGACCGCCTGATTTATCAAACGCTTCCAGCATTTCATGCGCAGACGAATATACGTCGAATTCGATGCCCTGCTCACAATGTGCCGCTGTGTAAACCCGGAGATTATCCGCAATCTTTTTCCTCTCTGCGGCCTCGTCATCACAGACAGATATTTTAAGCATTGTTTCGTTTCCTTTCAAAATAAAACTCAAGAATCATGCCGGAAATGCAACAATCTCTTCTGCATACTTATACATGATATATTATATACCAATATTCGTATCATTGAAATATCAAAATTAGATGTTAGTGAGTTGACCTTACAAAATGTAAGAGATTTAGATGAATAGAATTGACAAATGGCTTTGGTCGGGTTTATAAAATTGTTTTGGAGAAATCTGACATCTGCGGACACGCAAAATCAGGATATTGGATTCTATCCGGTTTATGATAGGGTCACACGGAAGGAGGGAAAAGGATGGACTGGATTACCGGAATACAGCGTGCGATCGATTATATTGAAAATCATCTGACGGAGGAAATTGATTACGATAAAGCAGCCGGTGAGGCAGCGTGTTCGAGCTTTTACTTTCAGAGGATATTCGGTATGCTCTGCGGTATGACGCTTGGCGGATACATCCGCAGCAGACGGCTCACACTGGCCGGCAGTGAGCTGCAGACTTCGAACGCAAAAGTGATCGATGTCGCCCTGAAATACGGATATGAGAGTCCCGAGAGTTTTGCAAGAGCTTTTTCAAAATTTCACGGGATTACGCCTTCCGAGGCAAAAGCAGGCGGTGCAAAGCTCCGGTCCTTTTCCCGATTTTCTGTGAAAATTATAGTAAGCGGAGGGAATATCATGAATTACAAAATTGTGGAAAAAGAAGCGTTCGACATTGTCGAAAAAGTCAGCGCGCATGCCGTTGATCAGGAGGAAAGTGCAAAGACGGTTCCGGAGTTTTGGACGGCGAGCCATGAAGACGGTACAGTTTCAAAACTTTTGGAGATCACGTCTGATGAGTCATATCTGTTTGGCATCTGCTATGGCAATCTGCCGGAGAACGCAAAGACTTTTGATTATTCGATCGCGGCGGCCTGCGGAAAAGATACTGCAGTTCCGGAAGGGTTTCTGAAAACAACAATCCCGGCCCGCACTTGGGCAGTGTTTGAATGTACAGGCGCCATGCCGGACGCAATACAGAATCTGTGGCACAGGATTGTCACCGAATTTTTTCCGACGTCCGGATATCAGCCGACCTGCGAAATGGATATCGAAGCCTACACAAAAGGGGATATGGGAAGCGCCGATTACCGCAGTGAGATATGGGTGCCGGTAAAAAAGAAGTAATAAATCGCCGGGTGTGAAAAGCCTGCCTGTCAGAAAAATTCTGACAGGCAGGATTCTATAGTCCGGCACATGAAAGGGGCCGGAGTTTTCTGTTTCCCTTATCCCAGAACAGCCGCGCTGTTCATTAGCATATCATGGATGTAAGCGTTCAGCCCCTCTTCCGTTCCGATTCCATATTTACGGTTTATGACCACATAATATTTCATGATACGCTCTTTCGGCAAAATCTCACTGGACGGGATGCTGTCTCCGTAACCTTTTCTGGCTTCCTTCCAGGGATCCTCATTATGCGTGATTCGCTCCAGAACCTTGCCACCATACATACCGAACGTATTCACCACAAGATCGATTACATTCTTTTCTTCCTGCGTCAGTGCATCCGCTGCTCCCACAAACAGAGCGAAACGCGCGTCATCGATCGGATTATA
>CANPXP010000060.1 GCA_947586255.1 uncultured Lachnospiraceae bacterium
ATCGAGGGAATGCGGGCGGCATACCCGCGCGTGGCCGAGCGGGGGTTTGACTCGGAGCGCAAGCTGATGACCACGGCGCACCGGGAGGACGGCGGCGTCGTCTCCTACACCAAGGGCGCGGCGGAGCGGGTCCTGGAGAACTGCAGCCGCGTCTGGCAGGACGGAAAGGCGCGTGCCTTGTCGCAGGCGGACAGAGAGGCGGCAGCGCAGGTGCAGAAGAGGCTTATGGGGGAAGGCAGGCGCGTGCTGGCGCTCGCCGTGGACATGGACGGCGGCATGCGGGAGAGCGATATGATCTTCCTGGGCCTGCTCAGCATGCAGGATCCTGTCAGACCGGAGGCCGTGCAGGCGGTGGAGGATTTCAGAAAAGCGGGCGTGTCCACGGTGATGATTACGGGGGATCATCCGGACACGGCGTATGCCGTCGCGAGGAAGCTGGGGATCGCGGACAGGCCGGAGCAGTGTATTACGGGCCGGGAGCTGGACGGAATCAAAGAACACCGGTTTCTGCAGAAGCTGGAGGAGTGGAAGGTGTTTGCGCGCGTGACGCCGGAGCACAAGGCGCGGATTGTGGAGGGCTACCGGACGCTTGGCAGGACGGTGGCGATGACGGGGGACGGAGTCAACGACGCGCCCTCTCTGCAGGCGGCCGATATCGGCATCGCCATGGGCCTGAACGGAACGGACGTGGCGCGGGGCGCGGCGGACTTCGTGCTGATGGACGACAATTTCGCGACGATCCGCACGGCGATCAGGGAAGGGCGGGGCATCTATGAAAACATCAGAAAGTCGGTGCTCTTTCTGCTCTCCTCCAACCTGGGCGAGATCATGACGATGCTCGTCACCATCGTGGCGGGACTGCCGAGTCCGCTCAAGGCGAGTTTTATCCTGTGGATCAATCTGATCACGGACTCTCTGCCGGCGCTGGCGCTGGGAGTGGACGACAACGACGGGGAGAGCCTGATGAGCGAGCCGCCCAGGAAGAAGGACGAGTCCCTCTTTGCGAAGGGTGGACTGCAGTGCGTGCTCTGTTATGGGCTGGTCATCGGCGGTGTGAGTCTCGCGGCGTTTCTGAAGGTGCCTTATGACTGGATTGTGGCGGAGCATTTGCCGGTTAGTTTACATAACGTCATAGAAGGGCTGCAGATATCCTCCGTGCTCGCCAGAGCGCAGACCCACGCCTTTACCGTGCTGGGAATCAGCCAGCTGTTCCATGCGGTCGGTATGCGGGATGTGAACCGATCGGTATTCAGGATGAATCACAGGAATAATCCGTACATGATCGGCGCCCTTCTGATCGGTATTGCGCTGCAGGCGGCCGTGACGGAGATCGCGCCCCTCATCCGGCTGTTCGGAACGGTTCGACTGAGTCTTGCGGAGTGGGCGCAGCTCATCGCGCTCTCCGCCGTGCCGCTGATTGTCCACGAACTGCTGGCGGTAGTGGGAGTAAAGCGGCATGAGCCGGCGGCCAAGGAGACGGAACAGGCGTCACAGCAGACTCTGCAATGCCAGCAGGATCAGGCATAGGCCGCTGAACCATGACAGATCCGCGCGGAAAGCCCTGCGCAGCAGACGGCCGGCGCCGTAGCCCGCACAGAAGAACAGCAGGTTGAACAGGGCGGCCGCGGCAAACAGCGTGACGGGAGAGAAGGGGCCGGTATTGAAGGCCATTCCCGCAAGGACGCTGTCCAGGGAGAGAGCCAGCGACAGGAGCAGCGCTTCCCGCGGGCTGAGCACCTGCAGATCATCGCGGTTGGCGTCTTCCGGCGACAGATAGACGGTAAAGATGATGTTGAGCTGTCTGATGCGGCAGCCCCAGTGTCTGGTGAGGCTGGGCTTTCTGCGGGCGAGAGCGCGCAGCAGACCTTCGGACAGCCGGCTCAGCCCCAGAAGAAGAAGCAGAGAGAAGGAGACGCGTGGGAGGAGGGCAGGCGGGAGAAGAAGATAAATATAAGAGCCGGCGCGGCCGGCGGCGGCGACGAAGGCGGCGGGCACGCACGCCAGGATGAGGCAGGCGGGAAGCTTGACGCGCACTCCGCGCGGCCCGTAGGTGAGGCCGGCGGTCAGGGAATCGACGGACACGGCGGTCAGGAAGAGAAGCAGGGCGGAAAAGGTACCGGTCACGGCAAAACACCTCTGTGCAGGTAGGATTCTATGGTTATAGTATGGAAAATCAACCGTAAGTTGCCGAAATTTATTTACGCCTAATGCAAAAAGTGGTATGATAGACGAGTGGAGGATTCTTATGGAACTTATGTTTATCGGAGCCGACCATGAGGTGACGGGCAGCTGTCATTATCTCCGGGTCGGAGACAAGAATATACTGGTGGATTACGGCATGGAGCAGGGAGTCAATGTATTCGAGAACAGCGAGCTCCCCGTGGACGCGGCGCTGATCGATTATGTTTTTCTGACCCACGCACACATAGATCACTCCGGGCTTCTGCCGCTGCTGTACTCCAGAGGGTTCCGGGGCAGCATCTACGCGACGGCGGCCACCTGCGATCTGTGCAGCATCATGCTCAGAGACTGCGCGCACATCCAGATGCAGGAGGCGGAGTGGAAGAACCGCAAGGCGAAGCGAAGCGCGGGCACAGCTGTCACCGAGCCGATCTACACGATGGAGGATGCGGACGGAACGATCAAGCGTCTGATCCCCTGCGACTACGAGGAGGAGATCGATGTCTGCGACGGCGTGCGGATCCGGTTTACGGATATCGGGCATCTGCTCGGCTCCTCCAGCATAGAAGTGTGGGCGACGGAGAACGGCGTCACGAAGAAAATTGTTTTTTCCGGCGATATCGGCAACGTGAATCAGCCGCTGATCAAGGATCCCAAGCCGACGGACGAGGCCGATTATGTGGTGATGGAATCCACCTACGGGGACAGGCTGCACAGCGTCGACAGGCCGGATTATATCGGGGAGCTGACGGAGATTCTGCAGACCACCTTCGACCGGGGCGGCAACGTGGTGATCCCGTCCTTTGCGGTGGGCAGGACCCAGGAGCTGCTGTATTTCCTGAGACGGATCAAGGCGGACCGACTGGTGAAGGGGCACGAGGATTTTCCCGTCTACGTGGACAGTCCGCTGGCGGTGGAGGCCACGGGCATTTTCCAGAAGAATGAGTACGCGTGCTTCGACGAGGCTGCGATGGAACTTGTCAGACAGGGTGTCAATCCTATTTCTTTTCCGGGACTCAGACTGGCGATCACCAGCGAAGAGTCGAAGGAGATCAATTTCGACAACGAGCCGAAGGTCATCATCTCGGCTTCCGGCATGTGCGAGGCGGGGCGTATCAGGCATCACCTGAAGCACAATCTCTGGCGGCCGGAGTGTACGGTCCTGTTCGTCGGTTATCAGGCGGTCGGCACGCTGGGAAGAGCGATCGTGGAGGGCGCCAAAGAGGTGAAGCTCTTCGGGGAGCCGATTGAGATCCGCGCACAGATCGCGAAGCTGGTGGGTATGAGCGGACACGCGGACAAGGACGGTCTGCTCCGGTGGATCGGGAACTTTAAGGAGAAGCCGCGCAAGGTGTTTGTGGTGCACGGCGAGGACAGCGTGTGCAAGCTCTTTACGGAGTGCCTGAAAATAGAGCACGGCATCAATGCCTATGCGCCTTACAGCGGCACGCGGTTTGATCTGGCGACCGGCAGGTTCCTCTATGAGGCCGAGCCGATTCCCGTCAGGAAGAAGGCGAAAGGCGTATCCGACGTCTTTGCGAGACTGCTCGCCAGCGGGCAGCGCCTCATCGCGGTTATCCACAAGAACGAGGAGGGCGCGAACAAGGATCTGGCGAAGTTCGCGGATCAGATCAATTCGCTGTGCGACAAGTGGGACAGAACGTAATCAGAGGATAAAATAATGAGCTTGGCGGATAAAGTTTTCATAGATATGTGCTGCGATATTCTGGAGAACGGCACGAGCACGGAGGGCGAGAAGGTCAGGCCGCACTGGCCGGACGGCACGCCGGCCTACACGGTGAAGAAATTCGGCGTGGTCAACCGATACGACTTGTCGGAGGAGTTCCCGATCATGACGCTCAGGCGGACGGCTTTAAAGAGCGCCACCGACGAGATGCTCTGGATCTGGCAGCAGAAGTCCAACAATATTCACGATCTGCACAGCCATATCTGGGACGAGTGGGCGGATGAGGATGGCTCTATCGGCAAGGCATACGGCTACCAGATGCGGGTGAAGCATCAGTACAGAGAGGGCATGATGGATCAGGTGGACCGCGTCATCTACGACCTGAAGAACAATCCGTTCAGCCGCCGCATCATGACGAACATGTACGTCCATCAGGATCTGCACGAGATGAATCTGTATCCCTGCGCTTACAGCATGACCTTCAATGTGACCCAGAAGAAAGGGCACGACAGGCTGACGCTCAACGCGGTGCTGAACCAGCGCTCGCAGGATGTGCTGGCGGCCAACAACTGGAACGTGGTGCAGTATGCGGTGCTGGTGCATATGCTGGCGCAGGTGTGCGGTATGGAGGCGGGGGAGCTGGTGCACGTGATCGCCGACGCGCATATCTATGACAGGCATATCCCGATTATCCGGGAATTGATTGCGAGGCCGGCCTACGACGCGCCGTCATTCTGGCTGAATCCCGATGTGAAGGACTTCTACGAATTCACCAGGGACGACGTGAAGGTGGAGAACTACGTGACCGGACCGCAGGTCGAGAATATCCCGATCGCGGTGTAACGGGCGCAGACGAAAAACAAGCGACGCGAAGCGGCATATACAGGAGTATCAGAGATGAATCTTATCGTTGCGGTAGACAGCAACTGGGCGATCGGCTGCAGAAACAGCCTGCTCGTCAGCATCCCGGCGGATCACAAACTTTTCAGGCAGGAGACGACGGGCAAGGTGGTAGTGCTCGGCAGGAAGACGCTGGAGACCTTTCCGCAGAAGCAGCCGTTAAAAGATCGCACGAATATTATTATGTCAACCAATCCGAACTATCATGTGAAGGGGGCTGTCGTCGTACACAGCAAGGAGGAGCTGCTGGAGGAGCTGAAACAGTATCCTGACGAGGACGTCTATATCATCGGCGGGGAGAGCGTCTACCGCATGATGTTGCCTTACTGCGATGTGGCGCATGTGACGAAGATCGATCACTCCTACGAGGCGGACGCCTACTTCCCGAATCTGGACGAGAGCGGGGAGTGGGAGATCACGGCGAACAGCGACGAGCAGACGTATTTTGACATCGCCTATGAATTTGTGCGGTACGAGAGGAAGAGAGTATGAGTGAGGGGAAAAAGAAGGATAAGCCGACATCCGATGAGATGATCGAGGCTATGAAACAGGCGGAGCACACCAGGGACCTTTTTCTGGCGAACATGTCCCACGAGCTGCGCACGCCCATCAACACGATTCTGGGGTTGAATGAACTGATTCTGCGCGAGAGTCAGGAAGAGGCGATCAAGGAATACGCGATGGATATCCGGCAGGCGGGCAGCGTCCTGCTCACGCTGGTCAGCGATATTCTGGATTTCACGAAGATAGAGGCCGGTCAGATGAAGCTGTCGGACGGCATTTACGACGTCAGCTCGCTGTTAAACGATCTGGTCAACGGCATCTCCATTCCGCTTCGCAAGAAGAAGCTGGATCTGGAACTGGATATCGCGCAGGACGTCCCTTACAAGCTGTCGGGCGACGAGATCCATCTGCGGCAGATCCTGAACAATCTTTTGTCCAATGCCGTGAAGTATACGGACCGCGGCAAGGTGACGCTCCATCTCGGCTGGAACAGGCTTGACGGGGACGAGATCGAGATCGACTTTGCGGTGAAAGACACCGGCATCGGTATCCGCGAGAAGGATATCGACAAGCTGTTCGGCGCTTTTCAGCGCATGGACACGGTCACCAGAGGCAAGCGGGACAGCACGGGGCTGGGGCTTGCGATCACGAACAGGCTAGTGGAGATGATGGGCGGCAAGCTGGATGTGCAGAGCACCTTCGGCAAGGGCTCCTCGTTCTCCTTTAAGATCGTGCAGAAGGTCGTGGAGAACGCGCCGCTCGGCGATTTCGAGAAAAAGTACAACGAGAGCCTGCACAGCGTCAAGAATTATAAACAGAAATTTATCGCGCCCATGGGACGCGTTCTGGTGGTCGACGACAACGCCATGAATCTGGCGGTGGCGCAGGGACTGCTCAAGGAGACGAGGCTGCAGGTCGACGTGGCCGGCAGCGGCGAGGAGTGTCTGGAACTTTTGAAGCGCAAGACCTATCATGTCATCTGTCTGGATCACATGATGCCTGTGATGGACGGCGTGGAGACGCTGCACGCGATCAAGAAGCTGGAGGGCAACCCGTCCGTGGACACGCCGGTGATCGCGCTGACGGCCAACGCGGTGTCGGGCGCCAGAGAGTTTTATCTGAAAGAAGGCTTCCAGGATTATCTGACGAAACCCATCGATGCGGAAAAGTTTGAAAATATGCTGATCAAATACCTGCCGTCGAACGTTGTCTACCTGACGAAGGAGAAGGACGCGGACGATGCGGACGCCGGGCATGAGAACGAGATCAGTCTGCTGGAGAGCAAGCTGAGCGGCATCGGCTTCAATATCCGCAACGGCCTTAAGTACATGGGCAACGACATGGCGCTGTACGGTAAGGTGCTGCAGGACTTCCATCTGATTCTGAAGGAGAAGGAGGACGCGCTGCGCGGTTTCCTGAAGAAGCGGGATATGCCCGGCTACGCGATTATCGTGCACTCTTTGAAGGGCAATGCGAGAAACGTGGGCGCGGACGATCTGGCGGACGAGGCGTTCGAGCTGGAGAAGATGAGCAAGGCCGGACAGCTGGAGGACGTGGAGGTGCGTTCGCCGATTCTCTTTAGTCTGATGAAGAGTATGCGCCGGGATCTGAAGGCTTATCTGGACAGCGAGAGCAAAGCGGCGAAGAACAGCGTGGAGTCGAAGGAGGAGACGAATCTCAGAATCTCCGAGGAGGAGTGGAAGAAGGCGCTCAGAGAGTTGGCGGGCAGACTGGACGACTTCGACGGAGACAGCGTCAACGAGAAGCTGAAGGAGCTGAAGCGCTACGACCGTCCCGAGTCGGACAAAAAGATGCTTCGCCTGTGCGAGAAGGCGGTCCAAGACTACGCCTATGATGTGGCGCTGGAAATTGTCAACACGGTACTGTGATAAAGTGCTCCTTGACTTTTAGAGGCAAAGGTATAAGATAGAGAAAGAAATACGATACTTTGAGGAAGAAGGGGTATTAGAGATGGAAAAGAAAAATATTGACTGGGCGAATCTCGGCTTCGGTTACCAGGAGACAGACAAGAGGTTCGTGGCAAACTATAAGAACGGGGCGTGGGACGAGGGAAAGTTGATATCGGACGCGAACGTTCAGATCAATGAGTGCGCCGGCGTATTTCAGTACGCCCAGACCTGCTTCGAGGGAATGAAGGCGTACACGACGCAGGACGGCCGCATCGTGACGTTCCGGCCGGACCTGAATGCGCAGCGCATGGAGGACAGCTGCAGGAGGTTGGAGATGCCGGTGTTCCCCAAGGACCGCTTCGTGCAGGCGGTGATCGACACCGTCGCGGCCAACGAGGCCTATGTGCCGCCTTACGGCTCAGGGGCGACGCTCTATATTCGGCCCTACATGTTCGGCAGTTCTTCCGTCATCGGCGTCAAGCCGGCGGATGAATACCAGTTCCGCGTGTTTACCACGCCGGTCGGCCCTTACTTCAAGGGCGGCGTCAAGCCGCTGACCCTCAAGGTGAGCGATTTCGACAGGGCCGCGCCGCACGGCACGGGACACATCAAGGCGGGCCTGAACTATGCCATGAGCCTGCACGCGATTGTGACGGCGCATGAGGAAGGCTATGATGAGAATATGTATCTGGACGCGGCGACGCGGACCAACGTGGAGGAGACGGGCGGCGCGAACTTCCTGTTCGTGACGAAGGACAATAAGGTGGTAACGCCCAAATCCGACAGCATCCTGCCCTCCATTACGAGACGGTCCCTGATGGTGGTCGCGAAGGACTACCTGGGTCTGGAAGTGGAGGAGCGCGTCGTTCCCTTCGAGGAGGTCAAGGAGTTCGCGGAGTGCGGTCTGTGCGGCACGGCGGCGGTCATCTCGCCTGTGGGCAAAATCGTGGACCACGGCAGGGAGATCACATTCCCCAGCGGTATGAGCGAGATGGGACCGGTCACGAAGAAGCTGTACGACACGCTGACCGGCATTCAGATGGGACGCATCGAGGCGCCCGAGGGCTGGATTCAGGTGATCAAGTAGAGTCATGTCCGAAAGGAACAGGTGATTTATGCTGGGTAACAGATGCAGAAAATTGGCGGGCGCGCTTGCGTCCGCCGTACTTTTATCGTGTGCGCTGTGCGGGTGCGCGCAGGGGACCGACGTTGGCACGAAAGTGGTGCTGACGACCGGTTTCGGCAAGGACGAGATATTCAGGATTGAGACGAGCAGCTGCACCCTGCCGGAGATCATGGTGTATCTGACGAACATGCAGAACCGGTACGAGAGCGTGTACGGCGCGGAGATCTGGAATACCAATGTGGACGGCGTGACGCTGGAGCAGAATGTCAAGGACATTGCGCTGGCGCAGATCGCGCGCATCAAGACCATGAATCTGATGGCCGGACAGTATGCGGTGGAGCTTGATGAGGAGGAAAAGGCGCAGGCCGAGAATGCCGCTGCAGCCTATTACAACTCCCTGAACGATACGGAGATTGCACTGATGGGCGTGACGGAGGAGACGATCCGCGATCTCTATGAGGAGTTTGCCCTGGCGGAAAAGGTGTACCGCTACACCATCAAAGATATCAATCCCGAGATCAGCGACGACGAGGCGAGAACGATCACCGTACAGCATATCCTGTTCAAGACCTACGCGCTGGATGGGACGGGCAAAAAGATCGAGTACACGGAGCACGCGAAGGAAGAGGCGTATCGGGAAGCGTGCGAGGTGCTTGAGATGGCCAGAGAGGGCGAAGATTTCGACGAGCTGATCAGGCGCTACAGCGAGGACGATAAGAGCACTTATTCCTTTGGCAAGGGAGAGATGGACGAGGCCTTTGAGGCGGCGGCCTTCAATCTCGGCAAGGATGAGATCAGCGACGTGGTGGAGACGGAGTTCGGCTATCATATCATCAAGTGCCTCAGCACCTTTGACAAGGAGGAGACGGACGCCAACAAGATTAAGATTGTGGACGAGAGACGGGCCGAGGCGTTCGGACAGGAGTATGACGCCTATGTGGAGACGCTGACGCGGAATCTGAATGAGGAACTCTGGGACGGCGTCGCCTTCATCCATGATGACAGTGTGAAGACGATGGATTTCTTCGACGTGTATGCGGAGTACTTTCCCGGCGTCTGAGAGGCAGTTTAGAAAAAGTTTAGAATTGTGAAAAGCCGCATAAAATCGGCAGAAAACGGAAATTATTAGCACTCACTTATAATGAGTGCTAATTTTGCCTTGACTTCTGAAATACGCGGGCTTAAACTATCTATTAGCGGTAAGCGGCAGAAGGACACGGCGCCGATTGGCATTCTCAGGCGGGACGAATTTTCGCGGCGGCACTTGTCTTTCGGCGGCTGACAACGAGTATAACAGAGAAAAGGACGTGACAAAATGGCAGCAAAACATGGCAATTTGTCGATCAACAGCGACAATATTTTTCCGATCATCAAGAAGTGGCTGTACTCCGACCACGACATCTTCTTCCGTGAGCTGATCTCCAACGGGTGCGACGCGATCACGAAGCTGAAGAAGCTGGACATGATGGGCGAGTACGCATTGCCGGACGACTACAAGGCGAAGATTCAGGTGATCGTCAATCCCGAGGAGAAGACCCTGAAATTCATCGATAACGGTATCGGCATGACGGCGGATGAGGTGGAGGAGTACATCAACCAGATCGCCTTCTCAGGCGCGACGGACTTTATCGAGAAGTACAAGGACAAGGCCAATGAGGATCAGATCATCGGACATTTCGGTCTGGGCTTCTACTCGGCGTTCATGGTGGCCGACGAGGTGCACATTGACACCCTCTCCTACCAGGACGGCGCGCAGGCGGTGCACTGGGTGTGCGACGGCGGCACGGAATTCGACATGGAGGAGGGATCGCGGACCGAGGTCGGCACGGAGATCACCCTTTTCATCAACGAGGACTGCCTGGAGTTCTGCAACGAGTATAAGGCGAAGGAAGTCATCAAGAAATACTGCTCCTTCATGCCCACGGAGATCTATCTGTCCAAGGCGAACAACACGGATACGCAGACCATCAATGCGAGCGAGAAGCTGGACACGGACGAGGTCGTAGAGGAGATCAAGAAGGAGAAGGAGGAGGACGAGCAGCGGCTTAAGATTAAAAAGCGCCCCGAGCTTCTGAACGAGACGCAGCCCCTCTGGACGAAGCATCCCAACGAGTGCACGAGAGAGGAGTATCTGGAATTCTACCGCAAGGTATTCCAGGATTACAAGGAGCCGCTGTTCTGGATTCACCTGAACATGGATTATCCTTTCAATATGAAGGGTATCCTCTATTTCCCGAAGATCAATATGGAGTACGAGTCCATCGAGGGAACGATCAAGCTGTACAACAATCAGGTGTTCATCGCGGACAATATCAAGGAGGTCATCCCGGAGTTCCTGCTTCTGCTGAAGGGCGTGATCGACTGCCCCGACCTGCCGCTGAACGTTTCCAGAAGCGCGCTGCAGAACGACGGCTTCGTGCAGAAGATCAGCGAATATATCACGAAAAAGGTCGCGGACAAACTCTCCGGCATGTGCAAGACCGAGAAGGAAGAGTACCAGAAATACTGGGACGACATCAGCCCCTTCATCAAGTTCGGCTGCCTGAAGGACGACAAGTTCTGCGAGAAGATGACGGACTATATCCTCTTCAAGAATCTGGACGGCGAGTATATGACGCTGCCTGAGTGTCTGGAGGTCAATAAGATCGATCCCGACGAGGTCGGCGAGGGCGAGAGCGCTACCGATGAGAACGGCGAGAAGGTGGAGGCCGAGGTCGTGGACGACGGCGGCCAGAGCGAGGCCGGCGAGACGGATGAGGAAGGCGGCGAGGCGTCCGAGGAGAAGAAAGAGAAGATCATCTACTATGTGACGGACGAGAAGCAGCAGAGCCAGTACATCAATATGTTCAAGGCCGCCAAGATGGATGCGGTGGTGCTCACCCACAACATCGATCAGCCCTTCGTATCCCAGCTGGAGGCGAAGAACGAGGGTATCAAGTTCCAGAGGATCGACGCCGACCTGACAGACGTCTTCAAGGCTAAGACTTCCAAGAAGGCCGAGAAGGAGATGGAAGAGCAGGCGGAGGCCGTCGCCAAGCTGATGAAGAAGGTCCTGAAGAAGGACTCCATCAAGGTGAAGGTGGAGAAGCTGAAGAACAAGAAGATCGCTTCCATGATCACGCTGGCCGAGGAGTCCCGCCGGATGCAGGATATGATGAAGATGTATTCCATGAACGGCATGGACATGGGAATGTTCGGCAAGGAGGGCGAAACACTCATCCTGAATGCGAACCATCCGCTGGTACAGTATGTACTGGAGCACCAGGACGGCGACAACGTGAAGATGATCTGCGAGCAGCTCTACGATCTGGCGCTCTTACAGCAGGCGCCGCTGGAGCCTGAGGCGATGACCAAGTTCGTCGCGAGAAGCAACGATATCATGATGATGCTGACGAAGTAGAATTGATGAGTTATGTAAACTTATAAACAGAATAAGAGAAAAATCACATGAACGAAAGAGGCAGCCGGTGCGGCTGCCTCTTTCGCTGTATCAGTTTCGCTAGATGCAGAGGAACATATCCTGTGCATAGGCTTTGATGTCGCAGGGATCCAGCATATTGTATTTGGTTTTTACCGTGCCGAAATAATCGCCAATGAGAGCTTTGTCGATGGTTCGGTCGGACGCCGCGGTGGTCGGCAGATCGCCGCGAGCGGCGAGCCAGGGCGCCTCATTGTGAGTAAAGCGTTCAAGTATTTTGCTGCTGTAACAGCAGATATGGTTGATTACGCTGTCACAGACCGTTTTTTCACCGGAAGAGAATACGGAGATATCAAATTCGATCGGTTTCCCTTCCGGATCAAACCGGTAATCTTTGTACCGACAGTAGATGTCTCTGTAAACTGGGCCGTGTATTCCCGCCTGACAATCCTCCGAAAAAAGAAAAGTGTGATAAAAAGCGTAGTAAAATCCCTGAATATAGTACAGCGCCTTTTGAAGAGCCAGGGGGGTGATATCTTCGCATTGACAGAGCAGATATCGAATAACGCTGTCAATTTTGCTGTCGGCAGACGGACAGGAGGACAACAATGCCGTGACGGCCCGGAGGCTCTTTTCATAAGCGAGTGCAGACTTCAAATTTCCTTTGTTGGTTTCGAGGAGCTCATAATAAAATGAGGGTTCATTGTATACGCGCAGAAGGATGTCGGAGTATTGTCTGGTTGGTATATCGCCGTCGGCATATCTGGAAAAAGTCTGTTCTCCCCAGCCGAGAAGGAGGGAAAGTGGTCGCTTCCCGATGGCGTATTTTTCGGGTATTTTCCGGATTTTCCCGACAGAGATAATACCGTTTTTCTCGCGAAATACATCATAGAGCGCCCGAAGATTGAAATCGGACAACTCCGGAACAAAAAGCAGAGCGCCGCAGTCTGCGCAATGCGCTTCTTTGCCGATATAGTGATATGTCTGGGCTTTGATGGTGCCGGTCATTGGAACAGAAGACTCAGTGTAGTCTACGTCATTTCTGCATTCTTCACAAAAAACTTTATTTTTGCTCATTGCGATGGCCCTTTCTTTCTGTAATCAGCGGAACAGGTATTTTACAGGCTTGTTCCTTTTGTGAAACGAGATGACAACAGTTCTGCTCCCGGAAGGAAGGTCAATGACATTGAATTTGGTGTAGACGTCAACGTTTTCTTCCTCTCCGTCTGCGTTGAATAACTGTATCTGCGGGACAAAGACATAAAGAGTTTCATATTCATAGCCAATCTTGGTGTTTTGCAGAGAGTGACAGAAATCTTCTGTCTCAATCTGCATCAATATAGATCGTTGTTTGTCGCTGCGGATGTTATATTCATTGATAAAGTTTATGTTTTCCTGACGATTCTCATTCAGTGAGATCGTGTATCTGTTTTGGGCGACACAGGACTTGATTCTGGCGAGGACTGCGTCGATTTCCGCGTGAGTGTAGTTTTGATTGTAATGAGGGTTCATATGTAGATTTCCTCCACTTCTACAATACACAAAAGAATATTAAATGTCAACAAAAATGCACTAATTGATACATGGTTTGGGCGTGAAGGCTTATGCGTGGTGCGATAATTTGCAGGATGCGGGTAGGATATGGAATCAATAAGACCGACATTCCTACACAAGAGGAATGCCGGTCTTTTCCAGCGTCGGATTCTGTCTGACGCCGTGCCGCTTCACCCCGGCTCCGCGATCCGGCTGACGCCCACGTAGATTTCGGAGATCTTGTACCAGGTCGGATAGTCCGCGGCGCCGCTCTGGGAAAGATTGAAGATCCGCTGAAAGACGCGCACGGCTTCCGCTGTCTTCGGGCCGTAGATGCCGTCGGCGGAGATCTTCGGTATGGCGGGATAATTCTGGGCGATGCGGTTGAGCTGCTGCTGCAGCTGCATGACTTTATCGCCGGAGGCGCCAATGTTCAGGTTGTAGCCTGGCCATGAGGCGGGTACGCCGGAGATGGCGGAGGCGGTGTTGATGTACATGTCGCTGCCGTAGTAGTAGCGCAGGATCTCGATTGGCGTGTAGCCCTCGTCGCCCAGATATTTGGAGCCCCATTGGCTCAGGCCGCTGCACGTCACGTTCCTGCCGTCGCAGTAGGAGGTGAAGATGGGTTGGCGCACGCCGGGCCGGGACAGATAGTTGGCGAAGATGCTGTCCACCAGCCTGTCGATGTTGCCGTAGATATTTCTGCCGTACACCCATTTCTGATCATAGGCAGTGGAGGAGGTGATCGTGAAGTTATAGCCTTTGTTCCGATACCATTCCGTGTACACGCGGTTCAGGGTAAAGGACATGATGGCGAGCGCGTTGGCATAGATGGCGCTTTCCGGCCAGGTGGCGTAGATTTCCGAGGAGACGACGTTTTTGATGTAGTCGGTGTAGCGGACATAGTAGTCGGGCGCGGAAGTGTCCGAAGGCACGCCGTCATGCACGACGATGTACTCGGGAATCACGACGCGGCTCAGGACAATCTCGCCGGATTCGTCCGTGGGCTTGATTTCATCTTCAGGGATTTTGGGCGGGTAATCGCCGTAGAGCGTGTGATCCGGGATTGTGACAGTCTCGCCGGCCGCTTCCGCCCCTGCGGGGACCATGCGGACAGTCTGCAGCGCCGTCACATCGGGCAGGATTTCCACACCGGAAACGGTGACGGACTCGTAGCCAGGCGCCGTGATATACAGCGTGTACTGCGCATAAGGCATGGGCGAGTTGGGGGTCAGGCTGTAATCGAGCGGAGGCGCGTTTAAGGAGACG
>CANPXP010000061.1 GCA_947586255.1 uncultured Lachnospiraceae bacterium
ACGCCTCGCAGCGCCCGCCCTTCACGTTGAAGCTGAAACGCCCTTTCTTGTATCCCCGCGCTTTGGCGTCCGGAGTCGAGGCGAAGAGGTCGCGGATCTGATCGAACACGCCCGTGTAGGTCGCCGGATTCGACCGCGGCGTCCTGCCGATCGGCGACTGATCGATATCGATCACCTTGTCGAGCTGTTCCATCCCGTCAATTCTCTGGTGCCTGCCGGGAATGCAGCGCGCCCTGTTCAGCTCTCTCGCCAGGCACTTGTAGAGAATCTCGTTCACCAGAGAGCTCTTGCCCGAGCCGGACACACCCGTCACGCAGGTAAAAATGCCGAGCGGGATCTTCACATCGATCTTCTTCAGGTTATTTTCCTCCGCTCCCCTGACCGTCAGCCAGCCGGTCGGCTTTCTGCGCGTCCCGGGTACGGGGATCTGCAGCCTGCCGCTCAGGTACTGCCCCGTGATGGACTCCTCCACCTGCATGATCTCCTGCGCAGTGCCCTGCGCCACCACCTCGCCGCCGTGGGAACCCGCGCCCGGTCCGATATCGATAATATGATCCGCCGCCAGCATGGTGTCCTCGTCATGCTCCACAACGATCAGGGTATTTCCCAGATCCTTCAGGCTCTTGAGCGCCGCGATCAGCTTGTCGTTATCCCGCTGGTGCAGGCCGATACTCGGTTCGTCCAATATATAGCACACGCCTACCAGCCCGGAGCCGATCTGTGTCGCCAGCCTGATGCGCTGCGCCTCGCCGCCCGAAAGCGTCGCCGTCGCCCGCGCCAGAGACAGATACTCCAGCCCTACTTCCACCAGGAAACCGACGCGCGCGCGGATTTCCCGCAGGATCTGCCTGCCGATCAGCTGCTGCTGTGGCGTCAGCTCCATGCCGCCGATGAAGCCATACAAATCCTTAATAGACATCGATGTGATCTCGTAGATATTCCTGTCGCACACCGTCACTGCGAGAGACTCTTTCTTCAGGCGCATACCTCTGCACTCCTTGCAGGGCGTAATTCGCATGAAAGTCTCGTACTCCTGCTTCGTCAGCTCGGAGGCCGTCTCGCGGTATCTGCGCTCCACATTCCTGATCAGCCCCTCAAACGCGATGGGGTACACGCCCTTGCCGCGCTGCCCCTCATAGTAGACGTCCACCTTCCTGTCCGTGCCGTAGCAGATGACGTCCTGCACGTTCTGCGGCAGTTCCTCAAAAGGCGTGTCCATGCTGAACCCGAACTCCCGGGCGAGCGCCTGCAGCATCGCGTTGGTAAAGCTGCCCTCATCGGAGCTGGACTGCCAGCCGATCACGCTGATCGCCCCCTCGTTCAGGCTCAGCCTTCTGTCCGGTATCATCAGGTCCACGTCAAACTCCATCTTATAGCCGAGTCCGAAACACTCCGGGCAGGCGCCGAAGGGATTGTTGAAGGAAAAGCTGCGCGGCTCGATCTCCCCGATGCTGATACCGCAGTCCGGGCAGGCAAAATTCTGGCTGAAGGTACACGCTTCCCCGCCGATCACGTCCAGTATCATCATGCCGTCCGCCAGCGCGAATACATTCTCTATGGAATCGGTCAGACGCCTCTCGATCCCCGGCTTCACCACCAGACGGTCCACAATAATCTCGATATTGTGTTTGATATTTTTTTCCATCGGGATGTCCTCGGACAAGTCATACAGATTGCCGTCCACCCGCACGCGCACATAGCCGCTGCGCTTGGCGCGCTCAAACACCTTGGCGTGTTCGCCCTTCCTGCCGCGCACTACGGGTGCGAGAAGCTGTATTTTCGTACCCTCCTGCATCGCCAGAATCTGATCCACGATCTGATCCACCGTCTGCTTCCGGATCTCTCTGCCGCACTTCGGGCAGTGCGGAATACCGATTCTCGCGTACAGCAGCCTGAAATAGTCATAGATTTCCGTCACAGTGCCCACCGTGGAGCGCGGGTTGCGGTTCGTCGATTTCTGATCGATGGAAATCGCGGGGGACAACCCTTCTATCTTCTCCACATTGGGTTTCTCCATCTGTCCCAGGAACTGTCTTGCGTAAGAGGACAGCGATTCCATATATCTTCTCTGCCCCTCCGCATAGATTGTGTCAAAGGCGAGGGAAGATTTGCCCGACCCCGACAGGCCCGTAAACACCACGAACTCATTTCGCGGCACATCCACGCTCAGATTTTTTAAATTGTGTTCATTTGCGCCGCGTATCTTAATATATTCCCGCGGGCGCATCTTTATCGTATCCGTTGTATCCGCCATCGTGTCTTCCGATTCCCTCCGTATTGTTCCCATCCTGATTCTTTACCCGAATGCCGCCGCACGGCATTGACTATACAAGTCAAATTCTGTGGCGGCCCTTTTCTATTTGTCAAAATCCCGCAGCCTTCCCTTCAGATCCTTCATGCGGTCGCGAAGCTCTGCGGCAGCCTCGAAATTTAGGTCCGCGGCAGCCTTCTTCATCTGCTTCTCCACATCTCTGACAAGCTTCTCCAGCTCCTGCCTGCTCATGGATTCCGGATCTTTCTCAAACTGCAGCTGCTCCTTCTCGACCGTTTTGGAAATGCTGATGAGATCGCGGACCGCCTTGCGGATCGACTGCGGCGTAATATTGTGCTCTTCGTTATATTTCTGCTGGATTTCACGTCTGCGGTTCGTCTCGTCGATGGCCGCCCGCATGGAATCCGTCACTGTGTCCGCGTACATGATCACATGCCCGTCCACATTGCGCGCGGCGCGTCCGATCGTCTGAATCAGAGAGGTCTCCGAGCGCAGAAAGCCTTCCTTGTCCGCGTCCAGGATTGCCACCAGAGAGATTTCCGGGATGTCCAGCCCCTCCCGCAGCAGATTGATTCCCACCAGCACGTCGAATACGTCCAGACGCATATCGCGGATAATCTCTGCCCGCTCCAGCGTGTCGATGTCGGAGTGCAGATATTTGACGCGGATATCCACTTCCTTCATGTAATCCGTCAGATCCTCCGCCATCCGCTTGGTCAGCGTCGTCACCAGAACCTTGTTGTGCTTCGCGACTTCCCTGTTGACCTCCGAGACCAGATCGTCGATCTGCCCCTCCACAGGCCGCACATCCACGCTCGGATCCAAAAGCCCGGTCGGGCGGATGATCTGTTCCGTGCGGAGCAGTTCATGCTCCGCCTCATAGTCCGAGGGCGTCGCCGACACGAAAAGCATCTGATCGATATGCCGCTCAAACTCCGGAAAATTGAGCGGCCTGTTGTCCAGCGCCGAGGGCAGACGGAAGCCGTAATCCACCAGCGTCGTCTTCCGCGACCTGTCCCCCGCGTACATGCCTCTGATCTGCGGGATCGTCATATGCGACTCGTCTATAATAATCAGAAAATCGTCGGTAAAATAGTCCAGAAGCGTAAAGGGCGGCTCGCCCTCCGCCATGCCGTTCAGATGGCGGGAATAGTTCTCGATGCCTGAGCAGAATCCCGTCTCCCGCAGCATCTCCACATCGAAGTTCGTGCGCTCCGAGATGCGCTGCGCCTCCAGCAGCTTGTCCTCGCTCTTGAAAAATCTGACCCGCTCCTCCAGCTCCTTCTCAATCTCCCTGCAGCCCGCATTGATCTTCTCCTGGGGCACCACATAGTGGGATGCCGGGTAAATCATGACATGCTCCAGCGTCGCGTGGACCTGCCCCGTCAGGATATCCGTCTGTGCGATGCGGTCGATCTCGTCCCCGAAAAACTCCACGCGGATCAGGTAGTCGTCGCTCTGCGCCGGATAAATCTCCACCACGTCGCCGCGCACGCGAAAGCAGCAGCGCTCCAGGTTCATATCATTGCGCTCATACTGCATGTCGATCAGGCCGCGTATCACGTCGTCGCGGTCACGCTGCATCCCCGGTCGCAGCGACATACTCATCCCCGCGTACTCCTCCGGACTTCCCAGACCGTAGATACAGGACACGCTGGCCACCACGACCACATCCCTGCGCTCTGTCAGGGAAGCCGTGGCCGACAGTCTGAGCTTGTCGATCTCATCGTTGATCGACGAGTCCTTGGCAATGTAGGTGTCCGTGGAGGGCACATAGGCCTCCGGCTGATAATAGTCGTAATAGCTGACAAAATACTCCACCGCGTTCTCCGGAAAGAACTCCTTAAACTCACCGTACAGCTGTCCCGCCAGCGTCTTGTTGTGCGCGATGACAAGCGTCGGCTTGTTCAGCGCCTGTATGATATTTGCCATCGTAAAAGTCTTACCCGATCCGGTCACACCCAGAAGCGTCTGAAACTGGTTGCCTCTTCGAAAGCCCTCCACCAGCTCGGCGATGGCCTGCGGCTGATCCCCGGTGGGCGCATATTCGGAGTGTAATTTAAAGTCCATAGCAATCCTCCGCGGTTAGTATAGCACAGCCCTGCACAAAAGTACAGCAGAAATCGAACTTTTGTTCTATTTCTGCTGCTTTCCTCCAGGTATCTGTATTCAGTGAACGGGCAATTCCAATTTTTTCTTGTCGTGCACGCTGATCTCCTTGCCGATCTGCGCCTCAATCACTTGCAGCTTCGTGTCCGCCATAATCGTGTGCGGCATCCCCGCCGGCATACGGACGACATCGCCCACCGACACCGGGCGCTCCTCGCCGTCCACAATGGCTCTGCCGCGGCCGCTGATCACCGTCCACACTTCGTCGCGATGCTCATGGCTGTGATAATTCATGCCGTGGCCCGCATTCAGCGTCACCTTGATCGTCATACTGTCCTCTTCAATGTCAATCACCTGGAAACTGCCCCACGACTTCTCCGCGAACATGATCTGCTGATCTATCGCGTCGACATACGGTTTAATGTAGCTTGACTGGTCCAGATCCGACACGAGAATGCCTTCCGGGCTGGCCGCCACCACCGCGTCGCGCAGTCCCATGCACAGCACCGGCACGTTGAGTTCATTGATCACATGCACATTGTCGCAGCGTTCATTCAGAATCGCCTTGCCGATGGTATCGCTCTCCATCGCCTCGGTCAGCGTATTCCATGTCCCGATATCCTTCCACATGCCGCCGAAACGCATCACTTCGATCTGTTTTTCATGCTCCACCACCGCATAGTCGAAGCTGATTTTCGTGAGCGTATCGTATCGCCGGAAAAGATCTTCATAATCCTGAAAATCAATCAACTCGTGCGCCCGTTTCAGCACATAGCCCAACCGAAAGGCAAACACACCGCCGTTCCAGAGTGCTCCCTGCGCAATATACTCCTGCGCCTTCTCCGCCGTCGGCTTTTCTTTGAACATGGAAACGCGGCTGATGTTCTCCTCCGTCTCCGGAAGAATGTAGCCGTATTTTTCACTCGGGTATGTCGGCTCGATTCCCATCAGCACCAGATTGGCGCCGCTTGCGGCGGCGCGGTCGCCAAGCCTGCGAAGCGCCCGGAAATAGTCCTCCTCCACATAGGGATCCACAGGGCACACGACCACTGCTTCCTCCTCCGCCACGCCGCGCACATCGCGCAGATATGCCGCCGCCAGCGCGATCGCCGGGAACGTATCTCTCCGGCACGGTTCCACGCTGATGCCGACGTCGCCGCCCAGCTGATTGTGAATCGCGGACACCTGGGACTTGGATGTGGCGATTGTGACCTCCGCATTGCCGTCCACGGACATGATCTGCCTGTATACCCGCTGTACCATAGACTCATATTCGTCGTTCTGCGTCCTGAAAATTTTGATAAACTGCTTGGATCTTGTATCATTGGACAGCGGCCACAAGCGCTTGCCGGAGCCGCCCGATAACAATACGATATTCATACGTCCATCCTTTCGCATCTCACTGTATCATCCGCCCGATCTCTTCCTTGGCGCGCTCCAGCTGATTGTCCACGCCCTCGTCATAATAGGCATCGGGATCAAACTCGCACTCGATATCCGGATCGATACCGATACCGTGAATATTGTTGCCTTTCGGCGTATAGTAAGAGCTGATCGTGAGTTTCAGCGCCGTGCCGTCCGTGAGCGGCAGGATTCTCTGCACAATGCCCTTGCCGAAAGTCGTCGTGCCGATCAGCGTGCCCTTGCCGTAATCCTTGATCGCTCCCGCCAGAATCTCCGAGGCGCTGGCGGAATTGCCGTTGATCAGAACGACCAGTGGAATATTCAGTTCGTTCTTGCCGTCACAGGTATATTCTTCCCGTTTGCCGTACTTGTCTTCCGTGTATACGATCAGTCCCTCCGGCAGGATAGCCCGCGCAATATCCACCACTACGGGCAGGCTGCCGCCCGGATTGCTGCGCAGATCCAGAATCAGTCCTTTCGCGCCGGATCCCTTCACAACCGCAAGCGCTTCCGTGAACTGATCCGCCGTCACCTCGTCAAACTCGGTGATCTGAATATATCCGATATCGTTGTCATACATCTCATAGTTTACCGTGGGCGATTCGATCTTGCGCCTCGTAACGTCCATCTCCAGATAGTCGTCCTCGCCGTCGCGGTAGATCGTCAAGTGTACGCTTGTTCCCTCCTCGCCCTTGATCATGGCCGTCACTTCCGTGAGCTCGTAGCCCTGCGTGAGTTCCCCGTCCACCATATAGATGACGTCATTTTCGCGCAGCCCCGCCTCCTCGGCCGGCGTACCGGCGATCACGCCGCTGATCTTGGCGAATCCCGTCGCCACGTCGAGGCTGACATATGCCCCGATTCCATAATAAATCCCCTCGGTATCCGCAATCAGCGCCTGCCACTCGTCGGCGGTGTAGTAGACGGAATAGGGATCGCCCAGCGAATCGATCACGCCCGCGTACATGCCCTCGATCATCTCGTCGGTGTCGATATCCTCGTCCTTGTAGTAATATTCCTCCACAATGTCTTCCAGCGTTTCCAGCTTCTCAATTGTAGTGTCATTGATCAGACCGTCCGCCGTTTCTCTGTCGGCATTCGCCGCTGCCGCCCTGTCATCAGCCAGCCGGTACAGCTTCGTGCCCACATAGGCGGCGCTGCCTACAAGGGTCATAATGATAACGCCTGCCAAAAGGCCGAGTAAAAAGACGCCGCCCCTGTTATCCGATCCTCCGGACGGCGGCGTCGGATACTGCGGCTGCTGCTGATAATAGGGGGACTGCATTCCCCGATTCACATTCCGTCGGTTATAATCCTCGTTATAATAATTATTGTCTCCGTTAGAGTTCAAGTCAAATCATCTCCATCTCCGATACGCTCCGTCTTTGACTGCGCGCCCTGCCGCCCGCTCTCCCGACTCTTATCCAAGATAATTCCAGGGATTGACGTAGTTGCCGTTCAGGCGCACGCCGAAGTGCAGGTGGTTGCCCGTAGAACGCCCGGTGCTTCCGACCGCCGCGATATTCTGCCCCTTCGTCACCGACTGCCCCTTGGACACATACAGCGCGGAACAATGCATATAAATCGTGTACAGCCCGCTGCCGTGATCTATCATGATGTAATTCCCCATGGAGCTGCTGTACGCCGCGGCCACCACGTCGCCGTCATAGGCCGCAAGAATCGCCGAGCCGCCGGGCGCCGCCATATCCAGCCCGTTATGGAATTTCTCTATCCCCAGCGTCGGGTGCATACGGTTACCGAACTCGTCAGATATTCTCTTATAGGAAGGGCACGGCCAGGCAAACATACCGCCGTTGTAGACTCGCGCGTTCTCCGCCGCAAGTCTCGCCTTCTCCTCGGCCACCGCTTTCTCCAGCGCCGCAATCTCCTCGTTCTCCTGCGCGATCTGCGCCTCATATTCCTTGATGGCCGCCTCTTTCGCGGAGATATCGCCGTTCACCGCATACAGCTGATCGTTCTTCTCCTGCAGAAGCGAGCTTACGCTGTTCTCCTCCTCCTCCACGGCGGCTTTGGCCTCGTCCAGCACTTCCTTGTCCGCCTCCAGCTGCTCCTTGCACAGCTGAACCATCTCCTTCGTCTCCACGTACTCGTCCAGCTTATCCTTGTCGTATCGGGAGAGCGCCTCGATATAGTCCGCCTTGTTTGTCATGTCCGAGAAGCTGTCCGATGTAAAGAGAAGCTCGAGATAGAAGGTGTCCCCCTTCTCGTACATGAAGCGGATACGCTTCTTCATGGCCTCGTACTGATCTTCCTGCTGCCTGATCGCCTCGTTCAGTTCCTCGGTCGTCTCTTCGATCTCCCCTTCTTTTTCGGTGATCAGTGTATTATATTGCGCGATCTTTTCCTGTATGTCACTCAGTTGGCCGTCAAGCTGCGCCACATACGCCGTCAGGTCGTTCTTGGACTTCTCCAGTTCCTTCTTCAGCGCTTCCACATCCGTCAGACTGGATTTCAGGCCCTTAACCTGCTCTCTCGCCGCGGCGATCTGGTCTTCCTTCTCCTGGATGCTCTCACTGGTGACGGCATGCACCGGCTCGGAATAAGTGCCCGTGAGCACGACGGCCGCGCCAAGCGCGATACATATTGTTCTCTTCCAATGTCTCATATGTCTCATACGCCAATCCCTGCTGTTATACCCGCAAATGTCTCCTGACAGTAGCCGCGCTGCCCAAAAAGCCGATGCCGACGCCGATGCCGAGGGAAACCGGCGTCAGAATGCCGAAGATCTCCTCCACGGTCAGGAAGCTGAGCAGCGAGGACAGCATCGTAAATCTGGTGGTCACGTACTCCATCACCACATTGTACATACCGTAGATCACGGCCAGCGGAATAGAGGCGCCAATCAGCCCGATCATCATACCTTCAATGACAAAGGGCGACCTGACGAAAAAGTCCGTCGCGCCGATATATTTCATGATGGTAATCTCCTCCCTGCGGACCGAGATACCGATGGTGACCGTATTGCTGATCAGGAACACGGACACCGCAAACAGAATCGCGATGATACCCACAGACACGTAAGCGATCAGCGCGTTCACACCGGTCAGCGTCGTCGCCACGATCTCGGAGCGGTTGACCAGTCTGACGCCGTCCAGAGACTCCAGATAAGTGACGAGCGCCGACTGCATGGACACATCGTTCAAATACACTTCGTAGTTGGCGGAATCCGCCAGTGGATTCTCCGTGAAACCGTCCGCGTAATCGCCCAGATATTCCGCTTTAAAAGACTCCCACGCCTCCTCCGCGGAGACGAAATTGATTTCCGATACCTCGGGCCGTTTCAGGATCAGTTCCCCGATCTCCTGTATCCTGCTCTCCTCCAGACCGTCGTCGAAGAACACATAGACCGCCACGCCCTCCTGCGCCGTCTTGACCATGTGCGCGAAGTTCATGACAATCGCGTAGAACAGACCGAACAGGAACAGGCAGGCGCTGATCGTAGCGATGGATGCAAGCGTGAACCACTTGTTGCGGAACAGGTTGCGGAAGCCTTGTCTGAGTGTATAGAAAAAAGTGTTAATCCTCATCTATGTATTCTCCCTCCTCCTCATCGCTTATGATGACGCCTTTTCGCAAGGTGACAACCCGCTTCTTCATGGCGTTGACAATCTCTCTGTTGTGCGTCACGACAATGACGGTGGTCCCGTTCTGATTGATCTGATCCAACAGCTTCATGATCTCCCAGGAATTCGTCGGATCGAGATTTCCGGTAGGCTCATCCGCCAGGAGGACCGTGGGCTGATTGACGAGCGCCCTCGCCAGCGCGACTCTCTGCTGCTCTCCGCCGGACAGCTGCCTCGGCTTCGCCTTGTACTTGCCCGCCAGTCCGACTACCGCCAGTATGCTCGGCACATTTCTCTTGATCTCCTTATTGGATTTCTGGATAACGCGCTGTGCGAAAGCCACATTCTCATACACATTGCGGTCCTTCAAAAGCCGGAAATCCTGGAACACAACGCCCAGGTTTCTTCTGAACTTCGGAATCTTCCTGTGCCGGATCTTGGAGAGGTCGTACCCCATCACGTTAATGTAGCCGCTGGTGATGGTCAACTCCCTGAGCAGCAGCTTGATCAGCGTGGATTTGCCGGATCCGCTGTCGCCCACGATAAAGACAAATTCCCCTCTGTTGATGCGCAGATTGACGTCCTTCAGCGCCGGTGCGCCGGTAGAATATGCCTTGCAGACATTCGTCAGCGTGATGATCTCATTTTCTGCCGCCGTACTTTTTTTCTTCTTCTTCGTCGCCACTTTGTTCACTCCCGTAATCTTTTAGTATTCAAAAGTTTCCATATATTTCATGTATTTTACAACCATGAGCGCGATCTTAAAGGTGATCGCGTCCTCGAACACGCGCAGATCCAGCCCCGTGCTCTTCTGCAGCTTATCCAGGCGGTACACCAGCGTGTTCCTGTGGATGAACAGCTGCCTGGACGTCTCCGATACATTCAGGGAATTTTCAAAAAACTTGTTGATCGTCGTGAGCGTCTCCTCGTCGAAGTCATCCGGACTCTTGACGTCGAAAATCTCCTTGATGAACATCTTGCATAACGGTATGGGAAGCTGGTAAATCAGCCGCCCGATTCCAAGCTCGCTGTATGCGATCACATCCCGCTCCCCGAAGAAAATCTTGCCCACGTCCAGCGCCATCTTCGCTTCCTTATAAGAACGGCTCACCTCCTTGAGCTCGTTGACGATCGTGCCATACGCGATCCTGACATTTTTGAAATTCTCCTTCGCCAGAAAAGAGGCAATATTATCGGCGGTCTTCTCAATCTCCTTCGTGCTGTCGCCCTCAGACAGATCCTTGACGACTATCACGCTGTTCTCGTCAACCGCCGTAATGAAATCCTTATTGTTGCTGCCGAAGCAGGTGCGCATCAGCTCCAGCACATTGCTTTCCTTGGTGTTCTCCGTCTCGACGATCAGCGCCACTCTCTTCTCGTCCGTCTGGATATGTAATTTCTTGGCGCGGCCGTAGATATCCACCAGCAGAAGATTATCCAGTAGCAGATTCTTAATAAAATTGTCCTTGTCAAAGCGTTCTTTATATGCAACCAGCAGATTCTGAATCTGGAACGCGACCATCTTGCCGACCATGTATACGTCCTCGCCGTCGCCTCCCGCGATCAGAATATACTCCAGCTGCTGCTCATCGAAAATTTTAAAATACTGATACCCCTGTATCTCCTGTGAATCCGCCGGAGATTTGGCAAACTCCGCCGCCGGTCTGGCGCACTGTTCCATCTCGTCCGCCGTCATGGCCACGGGCTTGCCGTCGACATCCATAACGCACAGCTCCACTCTCGCAATCGATTTCAATCCCTCAATCGTGTTTTGCAAAATCTGATTTGAAATCATAACCCCACCTCTTACTTTCCCAATTTAGCAAATTACACAAAATAACACCCCAACAAATTCATCAAAATGCAACATCCAGTAACCATTTTAATCTATATACACAAAAAAATCTACCTCTAATCACAATTTTTTTGTGTATTTTTTAAGGTAATCGCATCTTTTTTTCATTTTGATTTATTAGGCATTTTACACAATCAAAAAAGACTCGCCAATCGGGAAGAACTGTGCTATACTGAAATCAGATATCGGGAAGGAGGAGATGCAAATGGATATTGCAGGATTGTCAATGGCGATGTCGCTTACGAACACGCAGAGCGCCTACGGCGTGGCTATGCTGAGCAAGTCTCTGGATCAGGCTTCCTCCACCGGCGGTCAGATCGTAGAGATGATGGACGCAGCCGCCATGGAGTTGTCCGTAAACCCATATGTCGGCGCCAACATCGATATCTCCATATAAAAGTCAGGCCCAAGCGCCTGACTTTTATACTGCGCAGCAAGCATCTCCGCCCGCGGCAGCTTCTACCGCCCGCTCAGGCGGATTGCTTTCTCCGTAATCTGTATCTTTCCCTCCTTGAGAAGTCTGCCCACCGCACGCTTAAATTCATTTTTGCTCATCTGTGTCTCCCGCTTGATCACCTCGGGCGAGGCCTTGTCTGTAAAAGGCAGAACGCCGTCAAAGCTGTCTATGATCTCAAGAAGCCTCTTCGCATCCGTGTCCATCTGCAGATACGCCTTCTCACGAATACTCAGATCCAGCCTGCCGTCCTCTTTCACTTTGACGACACGGGCCTGTATCACATCCCCGACGCGCACGCTGCCATACAGCTCCCGCTTCGGTATCAGCCCGGAATACCTGTCGTCCACCGCCACAAAAGCGCCGAAGTTGTCGCTGATCTCATAAACCGTCCCGCTCACTCTGTCTTCCTCTTTATAGGGACTGCCGGAAGCCAGATAGGGATACACATTCATGGTGGCGCACAGTCTGTCACTCTTATCGATATAGAGAGCCACGAGGCACTCTTCACCCTCCGCCACTCTCTTCCGCTGCTCCGCGTAGGGCAGGAGCAGTTCCTTTTCCAATCCCCAGTCCAGAAAAGCGCCGATTTTGCCGACCTGCGCAACGCGCAGTCTCGCGACCTCATGAAGCCTCAGTTTTGGGACTGCCGTCGTGGCAATCAGCCGGTCCCCGGAATCGCGATACACAAACACGGTTATCTCATCGCCTGGCCTCGCATGCTCCGGCACCTGTTTTTTCGGGAGCAGGACTCTCGTCTCCGCCTGATCGCTGTCGCTCAGGTACACGCCGAACTCCACTTTCTTTACAATCCGAAGCGTCTGTACCTCTCCCAGCCTGATCATTGCACACCTCCCGTCATCTCCACCACGCTGTACGGCCTGCCCTCCTCATTATTCAGCGATACCGTATACAGGCGGCCGTCCGCGCCCGCCGCCACAACCGGACAGATCGTGTCGTGCAGCTTCGCCTGACTCTTGTACTCCACGCGGAGCTGCCTGATCGGGAACTCCTTCGGGAGACAGTCCATCGCCATCCGCACGTACTGTCCGTTGTTCACATGATTGTTGGTGTCCAGATGGTGCTGTTTGACCGTGAAAGTCTCCAGCGCCCTGCCGCCCTCCGGCACGGCGATCTTGCGCGGCGCGTACTCCATCGGATACTTCTCTTCCAGCGCATAACCCTGCAGCATTTTCTCGTTGGGCTTTGCCGGCATCATCTTCTGAATATTCATCAGCGTCCAGATGGAATTGGCATAGGCTAGGACCTCTCCCGCCGCCGTCTTCATCTCAAAGTTACGACAGCCGATAAAGCCCCGGAATTCATAGGGCGCCGTGCCGATCACAATCCGTTCGCACAGGTGCGGATACCGGTTCACGCAGATCTGCCACGAGGACAGCATCCACACCATATGAAATTCCTTGAAATAGTCTACGCCGAGTCCGACATCCTCCGAGTGGAACGTGGAACAGTCCTGAAAATAGTCGATCAGCGCCTCGATCGTGAGGTTTCCGTCCACCCCCACCTCGCTGTACCGCACTCTGCTGTCAAACGTATACATGGCTTTTTCCTCTTTCTTCTCTCAAAAAAGACTCAGTTGATCTCTCAACTGAGTCCTGTAAGCTGGGCTACAAGGATTCGAACCTTGAAATGACGGAGTCAGAGTCCGTTGCCTTACCATTTGGCGATAGCCCATTAACATTACATTTTGGAATTATACAATATATTATGCCCGTTTGCAAGCCCTATTTTTCATTCTCCCAAAAAAATTTCGATCACTTTCTTATATCTCGCCCCCTGAGTTTTGAAGTTCATATTTTACAATAATCCAGCAATCCCTTGTGAATGCTGGAAATTTTTTGTCAATATTT
>CANPXP010000062.1 GCA_947586255.1 uncultured Lachnospiraceae bacterium
CGCATTCCCCCACGGTATGCCAAGCCATCGTCACTCGCACATTCCTCCTCGCGGCCTATCGCTATTGACTGCGCCCGGCTTTCACGGGTGGCTCGTCAGCCAGCATTGTGCCGTCAGATAACGCGCGGCGTGCGTCCGGCTTTACGGAGGGGTGTTCCTTCCCCGCGGGCAGATGGCCGTGTGAATTGTGCTTGTAAGGCCGAAACCAAACAGAGGCCCCACGGACTGTACTCTGCTTCCCCGATCTAATCTCTGTCCGGCTGGGGCTGCGCCATAAGAGAGCCGTCTTTCCGTGCTGCCTTTCCCATGGGATGATCTAATTCCCATGTCTATCGCATCCCGAAAAGGCCGGGGCGATGTCGGCATGGGATGTATATAAATAAGTGCGGGCGTGGATTTGCACCACGCATGACACAGATCTTCACCACAGCAAGATCTTCCATGGCAGTCGGATTTGAACCGTTTCTGTGCCTCGTTTACTTGCTCACTAGCGTCTACCGTTGCTGTTTGGAGGAATTACTGGGCAAACTTCCGGTAGTCTGCCATACCTCGTAGGCTTTACCACCTGGATGATGGTGTCTATTCCGCCACCGCACTTATGTACTCATTCACCGACGAAAATCAGATCGTCGATATACTTTCTGCCCTCTCCCTTGAAGATCGGGATCTCGTCATCTATCTGCCACGACCCGCTGCCGTCCCCGTTGGAACGTTTGATACAGCAACTCCCACGCTTGTATTTGGTCGGGTAGTTGTTCCAGTTGATGTTGTACCTGCTGAGCAGTTCGTCCTGTACCTGATTACAGGACATACCGATCATCTTTTTGTGTCCGAGGAATACGTGACCAACCATCTCAATGGAGTTTCTTGTCGCATCATTCTGCCTCCATAAAAGACAGTTGCATACTTCCTCTTTTGGCACGTTGAACACACGTGCATCGAACAGCGCTCCATTGAACTGCGCGGTCTTGAGCGCGTGCATATAGTCCAAAATTGCCTTTTCTTCCGGCGTTAGTGTCTCTTTCCCTTCCCACAGGATGCTGTGAGCGCGGCACGCTTCCTCAGTAGGTTCATAATAGTTAAGTATGCTGTCATTGAACATAATGTTGAAGTACAGCGTAGCCATGCTCGCCGCCACACTTGCACACTTCTGCACGCCGTAACCGAACCACGCATCTGTCGTAAGTTTCTGATAGTCCACAAGCACAAGCGTGATCTCGTCGGACTGCGTGTACCCAAGAACACATCCTTGGATGTTTCTGCAAAGGGCAAGCATCGTATTCTGCATCGAGCGATTCAGAACATCGTCAAACGGTTTGCGAAAACCGCGGGTAAATGTGTGAAATGCCTTGCCATCCAGCCGGATGATCACTGGCATCCTTCGCATGAGGTATGTTCGACTGACGTTTTCATACCCCTTCATCCGATCGCAAAGAGCGTCGTTATACATATCGTCACCTCTCTATATTCACAGCAGTCTGAAGATGTCGCCGTAATGGATGAAATACTGTCCATACGCACGGTCTCTCTTGTGATAATGGCCACAATGCCATTCTTTGAACCTCAACCCATCTGACAAAAGACTGTCGAAGAAGTCTGTCAACACGTCCGGTTCGTAAAAACCGCCGGAATAGGCAGACGCGATCGATGTTGGCAGACAGTGAGCGATGACGTAATCCACTTTATAGCGATGCTTCTTCAGCGCTTTGCGCGCCCGGTCCATCTCCGCATCGTCCGGAAGCTCCCTCTCCCACCATGAGAGGTGATTGATCCTGAACTGCTTTCCGGCAAACATCCAGTGCGTATATTCCCGGTTGAAGGCGTCGGTGGAGTCAAAATCCGACGGGTCAAGTATCCCGTCACGAATGTCGTGGGACCGCGCTCCGCCGAAGCAGAAAAATTTCTTTCCCTCGAAATCAAGGACTTGACCGCGGGGGATGTAGTACACGCCGTTGCGTATCTTGCGCGCAACGCCGCCGTGAAACTCTACCGTCTGGAACTCGTCGCCGTACAAGCGATCGAAGTTCTCGTGATTTCCGTCAATGAAGCAGGTCGTATATGGCTTCTTGGAAAGCCAGTCTAGCCGATGCCTCTCCTTTGCTGAATCGTACCACACACCGCCGAAGTCACCGAGAACGATGACCGTATCGCTGCGATGCATTTCTTTTTGCTCTGGGAAATAACGTGTATTGAAACGCGAAAAATCCGCGTGTGTATCGCCGGTTATAAAAACCACGGCCTATCGCCTCCTTGCCTTTTAGAACGGCAGACTATCATCAAAGAAAGTCATGCATATCTTGCAGTCGCCGTCTGCACAGAACTCAATAGAGTCAATGTTGTGATTCAGCAGCATCTGCTGTTCTGGTATGCTGGCGAAGATCGGGGACCCTTCAACGAAGTTGCTCCAGTCGATACCTGCATCCGTCCAGTATATGTACCCCTCCCAGTGTGCCAAGTATCCGTGGTCTTGAAAATCGACCACCAGTCTGATCAGTGTGCCCTTCGGCCTGTTTAGGTCGAGATAGATATAGGCGAGAGATTTGAGCAGCGTCATCGGATCAACCAGTGATTGCATGAAGCTCAGACACGTGGTCGATCAACAACCGCATCGTCACCTTCTGCTTATACTCGCGGAGGCACCGCCTGCATTTCAGCGTCACATCGTATGTTTTCATCGTCCCGTCATCCCACGTCAGAAGGGATTCTGAACAGGCCAGGAGATACCCGCACTCTGGACATTTAAGTTTTTGCTGCATCATATCGCCTCACATTTCTGTCAGTATCCTATATGTGTTCACCAAAAACCTGTTTTACAGGGGCGCAAATGGCGTGATACCGATAAGCGCCCCGACATTTCTGGCTTACTCCGCGTCGAGCATCGCGGTGAGTTCCTCGACGGACTTGTTCTGGAGTTCCGCATCCTTCTTGGAAGCGATGATCTCCATGATGCGCTGCTTCTGCGCCTTCTTCTCGCTGGCAGCCTTGGCCGCCTCATGCTCGGCCAGCTTCACGCCCACGATGTAGCGCACGATCTCGATCTTGTCATCCAGCTCCGTCTCGGCGGCAGACCGCACAGACAGCAGGCTTTCCTCGCTCTCGCGTTTCTTCTGCGCGTTCAGCGTCTTGAAGATACCGTCCAGATCACGAAGGGGAAGGTCCCACAGATCCTCGACGGAGATGCTTCCCCTATAGGGGAAACGATATTTGTTTCGTACAGCCTTCTCGAACATTTCAGAGTCCTCCTGTTAGAATTTGATTCTGAGCATACGCTCGGTAGCGCCGGTCACTCTGACCAGCAGATCGTTTCGCTGTGTGGAAGAAAAGCCCAGGCCGGAAAGCTGGTCGGGAGAATCCTGCACGGCCATCTGACTGCCGAGCGCTTCAAAAACTCTCTTGTGCTTCTCCAGCTCCGGCTTGATGAACTCGTTGTAAAAACCGTTCGGCTTCTCCGGATTCACGCAATCCTTGAGGAAGAAGAAGTAATGCCTGTTGCCGATGCCGGACTGCTCGTCCCAGTAGTTCGGGGAGTAGCTGATCACAGAGACGGGAACGAACTGATTTGTGTTCAGCCCCCACACTTCACGGGAAGATGTCGTAGACGGCAGCTTCTCCTGGATGGAGAAACCACGGGCCTTGGAGTAGGTGACATAGGCGACCTCCACGCTCTCTCCGTGGCGGAGCGGGGTGGCATAGTCGAAGGAGTAGATATTCCCGTCGAACTCGATCTCAGCCCGGAAACCGCTGCGTCCGCCGCGGCTGCTGAAACAGTGGACGAAGAATTTATACATACCCTCGGTAAGCCGCTCCATCTTCGGGAAAATGATGTTCTCAACAGCAGCCTTCCCGCGGATCGGATGGATGATGTCCACGTCCAGCTGGCCGCCTGTTTGGGGGTCGTATTTGCTGGCGTAGAAGATATGCCTGCCGGTCGGTACAACACAGTGGGCGTCTTCATCGTTCGGATCGTAGTCGCTGCCATCGTTCCACTGGATAGAGAACCGCAGCGCGCCGTCCACATGACCTCCGGCGGCCTTTACGTTCTTCCGGATCGTGCTGTCCGTCATGTTGCCTGTGTACGCCCAGCTGAAACCGTTGTTCCACTTGAACATACTCGGCGCATCCTTGTGGACAGGAGCGATCAGAGACATGAAATTCTGCATATGACGCGCCTCCAGAAGCACGTCCACATTTGTGGCGGTCGGCAGGATGTTCTTGACGAAATCCTCTGCCGTGACCTCCTGCACCATAGCAAACTTTTTCGGATTGACTGCCACGGATTCGGCCATTTGGTCAAACACATTCCCGCCCATACGCTTGGCGGCGTCCTTGTTGGAGAACAGGATATTATTGACGGTGATGTCCTCCAGCGTGGCAAACCGCCGCTCAAGAGAAGGCATATAACCAAGCTCCGTGACTGTTTTCTTGGCGTCCTCAAGCATACGCTTCGTGAAGATGGCCTTCGGGCGCTTGTAGTTTTCCGGGGCCACGATCGCCTCATACCGACGGACGGCCTCGTTCAGATCCATCCCGTCGCTGATGTCTACCAGCAGCGTACCCATGCTGTGATTGCGGAGCCTGGAGACAGACGGGCCGACGGACTGGTACTTTTCCCACGCGAAATTGTCGCGCAGCTCGGCGGGGACCGCGGCATACGCCGCCTGCAGCGAGGCAAACTCCTCCAGCGCCCTTTTCCACTCTGCCCCACGGTAAATGGAGTTCTGCGCGATCAGCTCAAGGACCGTCGCAACGGCGTCCTGGGTGATCTCGTCCAGGGAGCGTTTGAAAACCTGCTTGCCCGTCCTAATCTCGTTCTTCATGTCGTTGAGATATGAGCCGTAACGGTTGCGCTTGACGAGCTGCGCCGGCAGTTCCAGGGAGAGGTGTTCCCACGTCTTTACGCCGTCGGCGGTCTGCTCGTAGTTCTTGTCGGTCCCGATCCTCCCGTGGTCGGTCAGATACTCGTCTGTGACGGCGCGGTTTTTGATGTACGCATCCAGCGCGTCTACGACGGGCTGGTACATCGGATCGCCCGTGTCGAACTCCCAGATGGTGTGAACGACGTTATTCCTGATGGTAACGACATTGCCGAACGCCTTCATAAACTGCCGGCAGCAGGAGCAGTCGAACTCGCGCCGCTCTCTGTATACGTTGTTCGTACCGGCGGGGAAACTGTTCAGATAGAGATTCCACAGCTCGTCCTTGTCCACGCCGACCTCGAACAGATGCCGCTCGTCAGCGACCATCTCGGCAAAATGGCGCTGGAATATTGTCTTGAACTCCTTAAAAGTCATATACCCTCCTGTTGATTTCAGATATGGCAATCAACGCACGCAACCACATCGTCGGCGTCCAGAGAATCGATGAAGGTGTGCAGCATATCGAGCCACACATCCAGCTCTTTGTCGTTTGACGATAGGCCGAACCAGCCCATCTCGCCGCGCTCGTGCCACGAACCGTCCTTGTCTACATAGGCGTAGGTGCTGATCGGATACTTCGTGGTATACCCACGCCGTTTGAGGTAGTCATCGAACGTATCGCCTTTTACAAACAGCGTATCGCCGCCCCAGCTGACGATCTTGTCCTCCTTTACGAAGGCAAGACCCATATCGGGCTGCGGTTTTCCCTCCTCCATGGCCTTTGCGTACAGCTCGTACTGTGCTTTCGCACTCTGATTCTCCGTCTCCCGCATGGATTCCCAATCGATGTCTCCAACGCGGGAAACGTCCCAATGTCCGCCGGCCACGTGCAGCATACCGCTCCACCGACCTCCGATGGAATACCAGTCCCACTTGGCGTTCGGATTCACGAAGTACCCGTACTTCCCGTCATGCTCTGTGTATCCCTCGTCATCCGCGATCTCCTCGATCGTCCGGTCCTTGTGCGCGGCGGCCCATTCCATGACCTTATCCGTGCGGTCTTCAAATTCGAGATAGCTGGGGTCTTCCGTTCCCTCGTCATACGGAGCAAGTATCTCGTCGAGCAGACCCTCGATGCCTGTGAAATCCTTCTTGATCTTAGCGCCGGGAATGGCGACCAAAACAGCATAGTGGCTCAAGCCCGTTCCTCCCTTCCCGCAAAAGCGGCGTTGATGATTTGTTCCATATTCGTCTCAATGAGGTATTTCATATCCTCCATTTGTCCACGTATGATGGACATAGCCTGCTCCCAAACGTCATCCTCCGTGATCTCCTTGCAGTTGCTCTGGATGGCGGTTATCAGATCGTCGAACGTGAATCCGTCCATCACGGAGTCGCTCGTTGTCTGGCCGAGGCCGAGCTTCCACTTATCCTCGTTCATCCTGCGGCCCTCATTCCCGCCATCTGGCTGCGCTTGTACCGAACCTCCAGCGTATCACCGAGACGGTCTTTCTCCGGCTGACTCTGATCGATCTGGCGGAGCATTTCCATCATGTCGTACTGATCCTGCTCCTCGCCGTGGAAATTCTGGCGGCCAACGATCTTCCATTTCTTGATCAGGTACGTTCCGTTATCCCAGTTGTCACAGTCCAGCGTGCAGCACGGGCCGATACCGATGCTCAAATCTCCGCCAAAGAAATTGGCGATCACCTGACACAGACGCGCCCAGCCGTAGTTGTCTTCCTCCGGCGCACGAAAACCGCGGAGTTCGCAGTATTTCAAAAACGCCTCCACACTGTCACGTCCTCCGTTCCAGTGGAGATAGATGCCGATGTCCGGCGATGCGGATGCGACCTTTTTATCTGCGTAGGCAGTGATCACAGCGCGGTTTCCCATATGTATATCCTCCTTCAGAATTTGTTGAGCGGCAAAACCTTGCAGTCTTCCGCTGTGCATATCCACACTCTCAGTCCGACCGGTATGCCAGAGTCCTTGATGACCATCGTGTTGGTGTATTTCAGTCCTGTCTTCTCCTGCATTTCTGCAACATCACGCCTGTCCTTGCCGGCGTCAAGGTCCTGTTCCGAATACGTTCCGACGAGGATACCTTTGCCGGGGATATAGCCGTCCATATCAGAGACCTCCTGTGTCGTATTGGTGCGCCCCTTGGGGATCGAACCCAAAACCGTCCGGTTATGAGCCGGATGCTCTGCCATTTGAGCTAGAGGCACATAAAAAAGGGACGCACGGAGGGAGCGCCCCTTTTCCGCGCCGGTCCGAATCGGCGCTTTGTCCGTTCTCTTGTGACGGTGGTCTGAGTGGCGGGATTTGAACCCGCGACCTCGTGGTCCCAAGCCACGCGCTCTGCCAATCTAAGCCACACCCAGATATAGAAACGCCGGGGAAGCAACAGAGGCGTACACTCTGAAACCCCGGCGTTTTTTGTATTACTCTACGGCGTCGGCGGTGATGTCGCCGGCGTCGATGATCGTAGCGCCGCTCCCGGAGACCTTGGGGAGTACGCCATTCCACTTCTCATACTTGATCTTCTCGATCAGCTCGTCTGTCAGGGAGTCCGCGATCTTCTTGTTGGCGTCGGCCTGCGCCTCGGCCTCAATACGGACCACCTCGGCATCGGCATTTGCCTCAATGATCGCAGTCTCAGCGGCGATCTGCGCCACTTCCTTATCCTTGTTGGCCTGCACCTTCGCGGTGTTGGCCTCGATGTTGGCAAGCTCCAGCTCCTGCTGGGCCGTCACTTTCTTCTGGATGGCCTCGCGTGTGGCATCGTCCGGATTGATGTCGATCAGCGATGCGTTCTCGATCACAATGCCGTACCGCTCAAACTTCTGCGCCAGATAATCTGTCAATACCTGATTCAAAGTGGCACGCTGATCGCCGAGGATCTCTGTGACCGGGTACTGCGCCGTGACTTCCTTCGTCCAGGAGATCACGTTCGGCTTGATGAAGGATGTGAGTATCTCCTTGCCGGACTGTCCCTTGAAACGGACAAAGGCGTCCGCAACCTTATCCACGTCATAGCGATAGGTAAACGTGAGATCGACGGTCAGACCCTTGCCGTCAGAGGAAGGCGTCTCAAAGCTGTCATCGTTGGGAGAATCGCCGTCCTCACCGGCTGTCAGATACGACTGCTCGACGCCGACAGAATACAGCGTGACCTTTTTGGTGGGGGCAACAAGATGATGCCCCTGCGTGAGAATCTCACCGTCCACGCCGCCGGACATATTGTAGACAACGCCTACATACCCAGCGGGGACCTTCTCCCAGCAGGCGAAGCACACGATCACGGTAACGATCAGAGCGATCGCCACGATAACAGCACCGACTTTACCTTTGTTCAATTATTCGTCCGTCCTTTCGTTCTCTCCGTCCGGCTCCCCGTCGGACGTATTTTTCTTGACATTTTCCACAGCGTCCTCGAAAAACCCGCCTATGTATTTGAACACGGGGTTAAACAAGAACCAAAGCGCTACCAGCGCAAGACCTGCCAGAAGGAAGAAAGCGATGTTCATTTTCCGTCCTCCTTATGTGATAGGGTACGCCCCTGTTGTTACGGGAATAGCTCGTCGATGTTGAAGTGATCGCCGCCGTTGGTATCGATCTCTTCTGCCCGATAAAAGTATTTGAAATATACATCGTCTGCGGTGAGCAGCCTGCATGAAGCAGATATGGCAAGCTCGACTGACAAATTGCCGCCGCCGCGATAGTACTCGATCCCCTTGCAGGTCTGGGACATAAAGATCGTGTCCCAAGATGACACCGGTTCGATATATCCATTTGCTATCTTTTCGGACCATCCAGACCTGCCAAACGGCACACCGCAGCTCCTGAGAAGGGTCGTCATCTCTGCACGCTTTTCTCTTGTGGGGCAGAAAATATGTATCATGCCGCTGGTGAAGTCTTGCACGAACTTTTCCAAACTGTCCGTCATACAGAGACATACCTCCTTACGTCCCTCATATATCCGCGAAGCGTGTTGAAGGTATACCCTGCGTTCCCGTCGTTGATCAGTACCGTGACGGTATCCCACCGGCTGTCCTCATATATCTGTGGACGCTCCATGCGGGATAGGATACGGTACATTTCATCGTCCGGTATCACTCTGCGGCGGGATGCGTTGTTGTTCAGGCATATCTGCGCCGGCGCATCCACATAGATCATGTGGTGTTCCGTGAAATCACCGAACCAGTTGAGGAACTGGTCGCGGTCAACACGTGTCGGGGAGTTTGTATCGACGATGCAGTCACGTCCATGCACTTCCGCCAGATGGATGGCGCGCCACAGACTCAGCCAGACATCAAATTCGTCTTCGTGTATCCTGTCATCACCGTGGAACAGACCATAGAAGTCATCGGGACAGAGATACAGCAGACCGTTTTCCTTTGCGAAACCCTTGGCAAAGGTGGTCTTTCCGCTCCCGCTCGGACCGGACATCAAAAACAGCCTGGACATTACCAGCCGACCTCCTCCGCGTTGATCTGGCGTTGCCGCTCAACGATGTCGTAATACTTCCGTGTCTCCTCTTGAATTTTATCTTCCAGATCGCTGATGTACTCGCTGATCTCAAGAGCGATGTTGCCAAGCATGGCGCTGTCGTGATACTCCGGGAGTGATTCGTATGTAAAAGCGCTCTCCCTCGTGGTGACGCTCACGATCAAAAGCGTAGCTGCGGCAAATATCAGCGCCGCGATGATCAGGCACAGACGCGAGACCCTATGCCTCACACGCTTCACCGCCCTTGAGCTGGCTCTGCTGACGGTTCAGCTTCGACCAGTTGACCCAGCCATACACACAGTTGGCTGTCCACGCCACATACATGGCGACCATAGACCAGTTGCCGGCGACGAACCACATCTTGATACACAGCAGGTCGATAACGATCCACCATACCCACTGTTCACGGAAACGCCATACCATGAGCAGCTGTGCAACCACAGCCATGATGTTCGTGGCGGCGTCCGTGTACGCCTGAAAGCTGCCGATGGAGTCAAGCCACCAGCCAAGAGCCGCGGTGCCGATGACCGTCACGATGACGGCGGCGACCCACTGCCACGCGGAAAACTTCAGCGCAGCCACGTCCTCCGTACCGTCTGTGTTCTCCACGGTGTTCTTCTTCCATACGAAGATGCCCCATATCATTGTGATGACATAGAACACATTTTCGATGACCTCGCCGTAAAAACGGTTCTGCCACGCCAGGAGCATATACGTGAAGTTCTGTACGAAACCGATGAAGTAGAACACCACCTTACCTTTTGCACACAGCACCACAGACACGACGCCAAAAAGCCCGGCGACGATGCCGAGCGGTGTGTCCGGTGCTATGATATACACGATCACCTGTACGGCGACCATGAGAACCAGGAACAGCTTTTCAAACGTGGAATACCCCGTCCAGAAGTTTTTCTTGAACCACGCTTTTGCCTTACTGTCTGCCATGTTCGATCACTCCTCTCACATAAGAACGGACAGCATCAAAGTTCTCATAGTAGCTGCCGGTCAGAATTGTTGTCTTGTCGATATTGCCGGACTGCTCAATGTTCCGGCGCAGGATGCTGAAAAGCGCGGTCCGCTCCTCCATCCCGGAGTGAGCCATGAACCGCGTGTGGTCGTCCACGAACACGCCATGCGGGGCGATCATAAAGATCTTGTCCCATCTGCATTTGGAGGTGATCTCGTCGGCAACGACGGCGACCTTCTCAAATTCCGCCTGTGTCAAAGCGCAGCGGTCATCCTGTGCGTAATACTCCGCATACATTCTCGTGACCATAGAGTCTGTATCCGCGAAGAATACGCCATTGTTGGCCGGCGAGTTGATCAGGCGCTTATTGAGGTTATACTGGCCGTTCAAAAACGCGATATAGTCAGCACCGTTCAGCTCCCAGTCGCTTACGGCGCTCTCCTTCATGTACTCTCTCGCCCACTCGTACCCATACGGGGCGTTGAAATACTTGCCGATGTCCTGGACGAGCGTTGTTTTCCCCTCCGATGCCGTACCACAGATCAGGATGTTGGTGCTGAACACCCGACGGAACGGGAAGGTGATCTTCTCCCAATGCTTGATCGGATTCTGCCGTATCATCGTGGCGCATATCGGATTGTCTCTCGTTCGATTTATCCAGACCGCCCTCTCTCTGAGCGCGGTCAAGTCGTTGTAGTATATCTCGTCGCCCACATACCACGTCCTGCTGCTTGCCTGCACCTTGGCAACGTCATCCATGATCCTGTTCGCCTCGGCCATCCAGCCGTCCCACCCGTTCGGATAAGCGTCCAGACCAAGCTCTGTGTCATTGATGGCATATACGGCAACGAGATCATCGTCTGCGAAAAACTCACGGACATAGCGGTATCTCATGTTGTGCGGCATGAGAGGCTCGCCCTTGTCTCCGTCAAAGCCGCAGACGAACACGATACAGCCCGCGTCGTTTTCCTTTTTGGCGCGCATGATCAGGTCAAGGTGCCCCTGATGCAGCGGCGCAAAGGAACCGAAAACCACGCCGACCGATCTTCCTTTCAGCGGCGGCTGATAGGCGTATAACATATTCTCCTCCTTGATAGTGTCCAAGGGCGGGCCGAAGCCCGCCCCGGTAAAAAGAAAGGAACCCCATCCGTATCGAGCCTCTACTTTTCATCGTGTAGATGAAAAGTAGAACGGATCGATATGCAGTACCGCCGTCCCGTTCTCAAGTATCTATCGGCGGCGGCGCAGCCGACGCCGGCCTTTGAATGTATCGCAGACACATTCAAAGGCGGAACGGGACGCAGCAAACTTTGTCTTACTCCGGCCAACGGCGCAGAGCGACTGCCAGACCGTATGTATAGCAGCCCATTCCCATGGGGTCATTTACTTAAAACAACATTCCGAGCATCGAAACGGCTCCGACGCCGGTATGGACGTTCAGCTCGTCATCCTCCAGCTTGTCCAGGGGCACGGACTTGAAATACGGGTCGCTCTCGTCATCGTAGTCACCCGGCATATCCTCGTCCTCGTCCCCGTCTTCATCTTCCGGATCGTCCCAAAAGCCCCAGTCATCGCAAAACTCAGAGACATCAGACTTATAGTTTTCAAGATCGTTATCATCCAAAACATCGTAGTCGAAGCTGGCGTTCCTGCGGTAATACGTGTTCCGGCGGCTTTCAGGAAGGGAGTCCAGATAGTCCTTCAGGACCCACCACGAGCAGTCGCACTCGGATATATCATCGTTGACGTAATCGTCGTATTGGTCGTCATCGAGAATATCGTTGTCGTAGTCGATCTCGTGCATGAAGTCCAGAAGACTGTCGAAATCGTCTACTGTATTCCAAAATTCTTCTCTTGTCATGGGACTACCTCCTTACATGAAAGATAAGTTTTACAGCTCTGTTTGCTTGCAAACGAAGTTGATGGGCTTGCCTGTTTTCTTGTTGATGCCGTGGCCGACCACCTCTACGTGGTAGTCAAACCATTTATCGCCGGCCTTATGGAACTCGCTGTCGTACTCATACGTGCCGCTGTGTTCCGTGACCACGAACTGCACAGTGCCTTTGAAGTCCTCGATCCACGCGGTAGTCCAGCACTTTACCAGATGGTAGTCGAAAGCGGGATTGTACCGCAGCACGTCATCCAGAAGCATCACGGAAACCATGCCGGCGTCAGCGCAGAACTCACCGATCTCCTCTCCGCTGTCGGTGTCGTAAACCGTGCATCCCCAGTCGCCGTACAGCGTATCTCTGGACATATAATGCGTGATGCCGAGCGCTCCCATATTCTCGCCATACCCGGACGCGCCCCAATCATCAGGCGTCATCTCGTTTTCGCTGCGGATCACATAGCATGGGTCCGTGATGATGATGTCCCCGTCGAACTCGACAGGTTCGCTGTCCAGATAGCGGCTCTCGCAGTTCTCGACCTCCCATGTCAGCGCGATCAGGTCTTCGATCGGGAGGTCTTCCACCTTCTTCACCCACGCACGGCGGCGCTCAGGGTCATCCTGGTACGCCGTGATCCCTGCGAACAGGACGGTATGCTTGAACATACTGCGGTTGTAGCCGTTCAGCTTATCCAACGATTTTAGAGCCTGGGCTTTGTCCAAGGCAGACATATCGCTTTCTGATATGCACTCGACGATCTGCTCTCTGTACTTTTGTGCTTCTTCTCTCGCTTCTGCGATACGCTTTTCTACCCATTCTTTTGTCATCGCTTACCTCCTGCGGTCAGATTCTTTGGAGCTGGCAGCAGGACTCGAACCCGCGGCCTAATGATTACAAATCATTTGCTCTACCGACTGAGCTATGCCAGCATGGAAAGCCCGCGGAAAAACCGCGGGCTATGATCGATCCACTATGCGATCAACAATACACTCACCTCCATGACTCAGTGGTCAAATGTGGGCGCCTTCTGCGTTTAATATTTGTCTGGAGTGTGTGAAAGTTAATCAATAAAACAGGTTGATTAAGTAATTTAAGGACTTTGCTGAGATTCTTAGAGACTCTAGGAGTTCGTGGTGCGGTTGAGGACGCCCTGTGCGT
>CANPXP010000063.1 GCA_947586255.1 uncultured Lachnospiraceae bacterium
TCAGCTGACGAGACGCAACGCCGCTTTCGTGAAAGCCCACGACTACGACTTCGTCATCGCCTCCTCCCACGTCTGCCACGGCCGGGATCCCTACTACCCTTCTTTCTATGAGGGGCGCACACAGGAAGAAGCCTACCGGGAATATTTTGAATCCATTCTGGAAAACCTGCGCTCCTACAGCAATTTCGACGTCTACGGCCATCTGGACTATGTGGTGCGCTACGGCCCTGCGAAGGATACGGGATACTCCTATGAAGCCTACCGCGACGTCTTCGACGCGATCCTCTTGCGCCTGATCGACATGGAGAAAGGCATCGAACTCAACACGGCGGGACTGGCGAAAGGAATGCGGGAGCCCAACCCCTGCGCCGGCGTGCTGAGACGCTACAGAGAACTGGGCGGCGAGATCGTCACGGTCGGCTCCGACGCCCACAGCCCCGCGCAGATCGCCCACGCCTTCGACCGCGCCGCGGACATACTGAAGGACTGCGGTTTCCGGTACTATGCGACCTTTGAAAAACGCAGCCCTTCCTTTCATAAATTATAAGCCGTAGCGCTCGTCCTTAATCTTTCTCTTCTCGAAAAACTCGGCCACCGTCTTTCGGATCTGCTCGGGCGGCATGGTTCGTCTGCCAATTACCTGATAAAATTCGTCCGCTCGAAGGGTTCTCTCTCGGGCAGGCCGTAAGCTTCCCTGCCGAGGGCGATGCTCTTCATCAGAAACGTCATGTTCCTCGCCAGCGTCCTCATGCTCTGCAGACCTTCAGCATCCTGCGCGGCCTCGCCCGCAGCCCTGCCGTGCACGCTGTTCCAGTACTGTCCCGACGCCACGGGCATACCGGAGATGGTGAAGAACTTGTTCAGCTCATCGAAGGTCGCCGACAGGCCGCCCCTTCTCGCCGCCACCACGCACGCGCCGACCTTCATCGTCTTGTCAAAGTGCGTGCTGTAGAAGAGCCTGGTCAGAAACGCCACCAGCGTCGCGTTGGCGGAGGCGTAATACACCGGACTGCCCACCACCAGCCCGTCGCTGGCCTCGAACTTCGGCGCCGCCTCGTTCACGATATCGTCGAACACACACCGGCCTTTTTCGGCGCATCCTCCGCAGGCGATACAGCTGCGGACAGCCTGGGTGCCGATGTGCAGAAGCTCTGTCTCGACGCCCTCCTTCTCAAAGATTTTCCGCATCTCATCAAGCGCCGTGTAGGTGTTGCCGTTCGCGTGGGGACTTCCGTTAATCATCAATACTTTCATGCTATGACCTCTTTTCCGTTTTTCTGCCAGTGCGTCAGCACGACGGCCGCGCAGCAGCTAAATTCCGAGGTCATTATATCATATGGTCTTTCATGCGCGCAAGTCGCTCTGCATAATCAGCCAAAAAAATAAAGTTTATGCACTTGAGTGCATATATTTGATTCTTTTTATCTGTTTGTGTTATACTAAAAGCAACTGGAGGGATCACAATGATAGAACCACATAAATTGAAAAAAAGAGATCGTTACCTCAACAAATTGATCGGCTTTCAGGATACCGAACCGGTAAAAGTCATTACCGGAATAAGACGCTGCGGGAAATCAAGTCTTCTGAAGCTGATGATCGCTCATCTGATCGAAACAGGTATTCAACCGGAGCAGATCGTTGAGATGAACTTTGAATCCAATGATTTTCGAAAGATGACTTCCGATGCCGTCTATGCTTATGTAAAAGACCAAGCCGTGTCCGGGAAGCGCATGTATCTGTTTTTCGATGAGATCCAGAGAATCAACGCCTGGGAGGACGCGGTCAATGCTTTGCGCGTAGATTTGGACTGTGATATCTATGTGACCGGTTCCAACGCGTACCTGCTCTCCTCGGAATATTCCACCTATCTTTCCGGCAGATGCGTGGAGATCAGAATGCTGCCGCTCTCCTTCAGTGAGTTTCTCTATTTTCATGATTTTGAGGTGAAAGAAACAAAGAGCGCTCTCGGCGGCGTTCATAAGCGAATATCGGACAAAAACGGCGAGCACTATGAACTGCGGGAGGCATTTGAAGCATTCATGCGCTTCGGCGGAATGCCGGGCATTATCGATGTCGGACTCGATCAGGAAAAAGCGCTTACCCTCCTTGACGGCATCTATTCTACCGTTGTCGTCCGCGATATTCTGGAACGGGAAAAGCGCCGGGGACAGAAGCGGATTACCGATCCGATCCTGCTTCGTAAAATTATCATGTTCCTTGCCGACAATATCGGTTCCAATGTCTCTATTGCCTCCATAGGCAATACCCTGGTGAGCGAAGGCCTTCTCGCAGAGGGCGGACGGAAAAGCGCGCCGAGCGCGCATACGGTTCAGGCATATGTCAACGCGCTGCTTGAAAGCTATTTCTTCTATGAGATCAAGCGCTTCAATATCAAAGGGAAAGAATACCTCCGCACACTCGGCAAGTACTATATCGTCGATATAGCGCTGAGAAATTATCTACTGGGGTTTAGAGACCGCGACAGCGGTCATGCAATCGAAAATGTCGTCTATTTTGAACTGCTCCGCAGAGGATACGACGTAGCGATCGGTAAAATCGATAACATGGAAGTGGACTTCATCGCAACTACCGCCAACGAGAGAAAATATATTCAGGTGACGGAATCCATGAACAGTGAGGAGGTAAGGAAGCGTGAACTGACCCCGCTGCAAAAAATACGTGACAACTATGAAAAGATCGTGCTGTCGCTTGAACCGGGACTGGATCACTCATACGAAGGGATCAAGTCCGAGAACCTGATCGCATGGCTGCTTGCAGACTGAAACGCCGTTCTGCCATTTTTTCATTACAATTCTCTCCACCTGGTCCTGCTAACGGTCTGCCCTGCTCGCCAGAAGCCACGCCGCGATGTGGACCGCCTGAGGGAACTCTCCCTCCGCGATCATATCCTCAATCTCCTGCGCACTGTATTTGTGCACGTGCAGAAATTCCGTCTCGTCCAGGGACTGTCCGGACACCTTACGGCAGTTTCCCGCCACAAAAAGATGGGCGTAGTTGTCGGCGATGGTGGCGTTGGAGGGCACCGTGAGCAGATGGCGCCACTCGTCGGACTCATAGCCCGTCTCCTCCAGAAGCTCCCGCTTCGCCGCCGCCAGGGCGTCCTCCGCGGAGAGGCTGTCGGCGCCGTACTCCTTCCCATCCTTTCGCTCAATCCCGCCCGCCGGAAACTCGGTGGTCACTCTCCTGATGCCCTGCCGGAACTGGCGGACGCACAGATACTTCCCCTGCGTGTCACAGGCCACGATCACCACGTAATCTCTGCGGCTGTAGCTGTAGAACGGCTCGAACACGCTGCCGTCCGGGAAACGGTAAGCCGACCTCCTGAAATCTATCCACTCGTCCTGCACGATATGTTCCGTGCTGATCTCCTCCCAGGCCAGGTTCTCCTGCTCTTTCATCTGATCTCACTCCTTCTGTACCGCTGTTTTTCACTTCTCTGAGTATAGCAAATGCGGTCTGTCTCCGCAAGCGTCAACCGCTTCCGCTCCGCTGCGGGATACGCTTCAGGACAGCGGACAACGGATCACGCCCCCGCCCAGCACGCAGCCGTCCTCATCGTAGAACACCACCGCCTGCCCCGGCGTGACGGCCCGCACAGGCTGCCGGAAAGTACAGCGGATCACATCCTCCTCCACCCTCTCGATGACACATCGCTCGCCCGCGTGGGCGTATCGTATCTTCGCCGTGACCTCCCTAGGCGCGGGCAGACCAGCCATTCCCATATAGCTGATGTGATCGCAGACAAGTCCGCCCCGGAACACATCCTCCGCCTCGCCGATCACCACCTCGTCGGTCTCCGGCCGGATCTCCGTGACGAACACGGGATGCCCCAGCGCGAGATTTAAGCCCTTGCGCTGCCCCACCGTGTAGTGCGTGATGCCGCGATGCCGTCCGAGCACCCGGCCGTCTTCGGTGACAAAATTCCCCGCGGGCGGCACGCGCCCTCCCGCCTCTCTCTCAATGTAGGCGGCGTAGTCGTGATCCGGGATAAAGCAGATCTCCTGGCTGTCGGGCTTATGCGCCACGGGAAGCCCCGCCTTTTCGGCGATTCCGCGAATCTCCTCCTTGGTGTACTCCCCCACGGGCAGCAGCGTGCGCCGCAGCTGCTCCTGGGTCAGACTGTACAGGGCGTAGGTCTGATCTTTCCTCGCGGTCGCGGAGGTCCTGAGCGCATATCTGCCCTCCGCCGTCTGTATTACCCGCGCGTAGTGCCCCGTGGCGATATAGTCCGCCCCGATCTCCATGCTGCGCCTGAGCATGGATTCCCACTTCACATAGCGGTTGCACGCGATACACGGATTCGGCGTCCTGCCTGCCAGATACTCCCGCGTGAAGTAATCCATGACATGGGTCCTGAACTCCCGCTTAAAATTCATCACATAGTGGGGAATGTCAAGCACCTCAGCCACCCTGCGGGCGTCCTCCACGGCGCTCAGGCCGCAGCAGCCGCCGTTCTCCTCCACCGCATCGCGCTCCTCGTCCTGCCAGATCTGCATGGTGGCGCCGACGACGTCGTACCCCTGCTCTTTGAGAAGATACGCCGCCACGGAAGAATCCACGCCGCCCGACATGCCTACCACTACTTTTTTCCTATCCATCTGTGACTCCTCCGTCCGCCTCCGCACCGCAGCCGTCTGTGCGGCGCGGCTTTCCGCTTTCCTGTTTTCGCGCAAGTTTTCTGTCTTTTGTTCTTGTCTGTACGGCCCGCGCATACACTAAAACGATATCCGGCATACACGGGTGGACTATGCATCGTAAAAACTGGAAAAATCCGCTGATCCTCGGCACATTCGTCCTCACGCTGACAGGATTCCTGAGCCGTTTTATCGGCTTTTTCTACCGCATCTTTCTCTCCGACGTGTTCGGCGCGGAGGGTATGGGAATCTATCAGCTGATCTCCCCCGTCCTGGCGCTCTCCTTCGCCCTGACCGCCTCCGGCATCCAGACCGCCATCTCCAAATACGTGGCCGCGGAGACAGTCACGCGCGATTACAGGACTTCCTTTCGCACGCTCTTCGCAGGCTTTCTTCTCTCCATGGCCCTGTCCGCAACCTGCGCCGCCTGCATCTATCTGAACGCGGACCGCATCGCCGCGGACTTCCTGATGGAGAAGCGGACGGCGCCTCTTCTTCGCATCATCGCCCTCTCCGTTCCGATGGCCTCTGTGCACTCCTGCATCAACGGCTATTTCTACGGCATCCGCAGGACCTCCGTCCCCGCCCTGTCGCAGCTGGCGGAACAACTCTGCCGGGTAGGAAGCGTCTGGCTGATCTACCGCATCTGCCTGCGGCATAATCTGACGCCCACCATCAGCTTCGCCGTGGTCGGACTGGTCATCGGCGAGAGCGCGTCCATGATTGTGTCCATCGTGGCCATCCTCTCCCGGGCGCACAGCGTGTTTCCGTCCGGCCTTCCGGCTTCCCGGCCCGCCGCAGCGCTGCCCGCATACCAACGCATCACGGGGCAACTCCTGCAACTCGCCGTGCCGCTCTCCGCCAATCGTCTAGTGCTCAATCTTCTGCAGAGTGTGGAGGCCGTCTACATCCCCAACCGCCTGATGGCCTACGGTCTGAGCAGCGCCGACGCGCTGGGCGTCTATGGCGTGCTGACGGGCATGAGCCTGCCCCTGATCCTGTTTCCCTCCGCCATCACGAACTCCATCTCCGTGCTGCTCCTGCCGGTCGTGTCCGAGGCGGACGCGGGCGGCGACCGTGTCGCCGTCCGGCGCGCCGTGATGACCTCCATACGCTGCTGCCTGCTCCTCGGCTTTTTCTGTACGGCGGTATTCCTGCTGACAGGCCGGGCAGCCGGGCGTCTCCTGTTTCACTCCGAACTGGCCGGCAGCTTCATCCTGACGCTCAGCTTTATCTGTCCCCTCATGTACATCGCGAGCACCCTGAACAGCGTCCTGAACGGTCTCGGCAAGACGGCGCAGACCTTCCTGTTCAGCGTGGTCAGCCTGCTGCTCCGCCTACTCTTCGTCTTCATCGCCATCCCGGTCTACGGCATCCGGGGATATCTGTGGGGAATGCTTGCAAGCCAGCTGCTCCAGACCGCCCTGTGCACCGCCTCGGCCCTGCATCTCTCCCGCAGGACACAGAACCGCCCCTGACCGCCCGCGCCGTCCCTGCCCCTTCGCGGACGCCGCAAACCCGCGCTTGCGATTCTGCATTCAATATACTATAATATACATGTTTTTGCCACAGAAAAAAAAAGAGGCGGCCAGCCTCGGACGGGAGAAATTATGTCATTTCAATATGTAGCCAAGCTGCCGACACCGCAGGAGATCCGCGAACAGTTCCCGATGCCGGAGCATCTTGTAAAATGTAAAGCCGAACGCGACGCCGAGATCCGCGCTGTGATCACCGGCGAAAGCAATAAATTTCTGGTGATCATCGGCCCCTGCTCCGCCGACAACGAGGACGCCGTGTGCGACTATGTGAGCCGCCTGGCCCGCGTCAGCGAGAAGGTGCGGGACAAGCTGATCCTGATTCCCAGAATCTACACCAACAAGCCCCGCACCACCGGAGAGGGCTACAAGGGCATCGTCAGCCAGCCCGATCCAGAGAAAAAGCCCGACTTCCACAGCGGTCTGATCGCCATGCGCAAGATGCACATCCGCGCCATCGAGGAGTCCGGCCTGACCGCCGCCGACGAAATGCTCTATCCCGACAACTGGGGCTATGTGGAGGACATCCTCTCCTACGTGGCTATCGGCGCGCGCTCCGTGGAGGATCAGCAGCACCGCATGACAGTCAGCGGCTTCGACGTGGCCGCCGGCATGAAAAATCCGACCAGCGGCACCCTGTCCGTCATGCTCAACTCCATCTACGCGGCGCAGCACCCGCACTCCTTCATCTACAGAGGCTATGAGGTCAACACGAACGGCAATCCTCTGGCCCACGCCGTGCTGCGCGGCTCCGCCAACAAGCACGGGCAGAGCATTCCCAACTACCACTACGAGGATCTCGCCATGCTCCACTCGCTGTACCAGGAGTTCGATCTGCTCAACCCCGCCTGCATCATCGACGCCAACCACAGCAATTCCAACAAGGAATACGATCAGCAGGTCCGCATCGTCAAGGAAGTCATGCACAGCCGGAAGCTGAACAGCGATATTCACAACATGGTCAAGGGCGTTATGGTGGAGAGCTACATCGAGGAGGGCAGCCAGAAAATCGGCGAGGGCGTCTACGGCAAATCCATCACCGATCCATGTCTGGGATGGGAGGCTTCGGAGAGACTGATCTATGACATTGCGGAGTATGAATAAGTTCGCTTATCCCCTTGGATGCGCTTTCGCGTACACCTCCCGGATGTGATTGTGGTTCATATTGGCGTAAATCTGCGTGGTGGAAATATCAGAGTGCCCCAGCATCTCCTGCACGCTCCGCAGATCCGCACCGTTCTCCACCAGATGCGCCGCGAAGGAGTGCCGCAGTGTGTGGGGCGTGATATCCGCCTGGATATCCGCCTTCTTGGCATAATATTTGATCAGTTTCCAGAAGCCCTGTCTGCTCATCGGCTGCCCGGAACAGTTGGCAAAAAGCACGTCGGAGGCCTTGTTCTCCAGCATCTCATCCCGCGTGCCGTCCAGGTATCTTGTCAGCGCGTTCTTCGCCGCCGTCCCGAAGGGAATGATCCTCTCCTTGTTGCGGTCGCGGCACAGAATAAAGTTCATCGACATATTGACGTCCGAGAGTTTGAGAGTGATCAGCTCCGTCACCCGGATGCCCGTGGCATAGAGGAGCTCCAGCATCGCCTTGTCCCGGATCTCCTTCGGCGAGCTGCCTGACGGCTGCTCCAAAAGCCGCACTACCTCGTCAGGCGACATGATCTCCGGCATTTTCTTCTCGATCTTCGGCGCCTTGAGCTGCTCGGGCAGATCCTCCGCCGCCATGCCCTCCTGCACCAAATAGTGATAGAACGCTTTCAGCGAGGCGATATTCCTGGAAACCGTCGCCGCCGCAAAGTGATTGTCCTCCAGATATTGCACATAATCCTTCAGATCCTGTCCGGATACATCGGCTATCTCACGCTTCCCGCGGGATTCCATGAAATGCTCTACCTTCTCCAGATCGCGCTTGTAGGACATCTCCGTGTTGGCGGATGTGCCCTTTACATTATGTAAATATGCTATAAATGCGTTGATCTCTTTTTCCATGCAACCGGAAACCTTTCCCTGCGCGACCCCTCTTATGTAAATCAATTTATCGCCTGAATCTCATTATAATCAGAATTTCCCGGAAAAGCAAATGGATTTTTTGTTGATTTTATGGGCTTTTCAGCCACTTTTGGCGCAAAACACAACATATCGTCAGCGTTATTTTTTATGTCTACTATATGTTGGCAAAATCGTCTGTAAAAATTTTTTTAAAAAATTTTTAATACGAAATGCAGTAACTTAGGATTGACATAACTTTCCAGCAGACACCCCGTTATGACAACTGCAATAATGCCCGCCATCTGCAGGCCGTGTCTGATGTAAGTCTGCCTGCTGTAGCGCATGTAGGGTTCCCTGTACGGACTGCGCGAGTACAGCAGTCTGTTGACGCTGACGGCCCAGGCAAACAGCGCCATGTATCCCGGAATCAGCAGAAGTCCCTGCGGCATGATGCCGGCCGCCATCAAGAGCAGCCCTCTGACGCCGTAGCGAATCACGGCGACCGACAGGAGACAGCCCGCCGCCAAACCGCAGTAACACATATAGACGCAGACTGCCGGAAAGCCGATGACCGTGGTCGCCAGAAGACCCAGCATACAGACGGCGCCCACCCGATGCCGCAGGATGCAGGGAAGCAGACGTCCGCCGTCCGGCGCGCTGTCCCGCAGGCACAGAATCATGTCTGTGTCAAACAGATCGCCGTTTTCAATCCACGCGTCATATCCCAGATTGACCGTCAGAATCCCGAGGAATAGGCCGATCAGGAACAGGTATACGACATAATAGAAATTTCTGGATAAAGGCTGTCTCACTTCTTCTCTCCCCTTCCGTTGTCCTATTATATGACGCGGCCCGGCCGGACATGACTCTTTCCGCAGAGGCTTCAGCTTCGTCACTCGTAAAAAAAGAGCGCCCCGCAGCCTTTTTACGGCTTCGCGGTACGCTCTGTCACTCTCTGTCCATATTCCTGCGGGATCCGCCCTCACGGTCGGCTCTGTCCTGTCCGGCACCGCGCGGGATCTGCCCTTACGGCCGGCTCTGTCCGGCCCGGTACCGATTGTAGTAAGCCAGAATCGCCGCCACCGTCTTGCCGTCCTGGATCCTGCACTCGTAGATCATCTTCACCAGCTCCTCGACATCGTAGCTCTCCACATCCAGGTACTCGTCCTCGTCCAGATGCTGGTGGCTCCTCTTTAAATCCGTCGCCAGATAAATATCGATCTTCTCATCGCAGAAGGCGACCGTCGTGCGGATCGACAACAGCTTCTCCAGCCTGCCGGCAGTGTACCCCGCCTCCTCCTCCAACTCTCTCGCCGCGGCGATATCCGTCGGCTCGTCCGCTCCGTTTAGACCGCCGGCCGGAATCTCCAGCGTCTCCCGGTTCAGCGCGTTCCTGTACTGTCTCACCATCAAAAGCTTTCCGTCGTCCTTCACGGCAACCACCGCCGCCGCGCCCTGATGCCTGATATAATCCCACTTGGCGATATTTCCGTTGGGCACCCTGATCGTATCCTGATAGTAATCTATGATCGCGCCGTGGTGAATCAACTCCCTGCCGATACGTTCATATTTTTCCATAACCGATATCCCCTATATCCTCTCTGACTCGTCATCCATCCTTGTGCCGCCATCGCCGCCGCACGCGCCATATCCCGATACACTGTATGCCGTCGCACTATCCCTCTACTTTGCCAGCAGTTTCTCCACGCTCACCAGCTTCACGCACAGCACGAACAGATCGGCCGCCGCCGACATCTCCTCCACCGTCGGATAAGTCGGCGCGATGCGGATATTGCTGTCCTTCGGATCCTGGCCGTAAGGGAAGGTAGCGCCCGCCCCCGTCAGCACGACGCCGGCCTCCTTGCACTTCGCCACGATGGCCTTCGCACAGCCCTCCATCGCGTCGAAAGAGATAAAGTAACCGCCGTTGGGCCTCGTCCACTCGCCGATGCCGAGACCTCCCAGCTCTCGGTCCAGAACCGCCAGCGTCGCCTCAAACTTCGGCCTGATCAGAGCGGCGTGTCTGCGCATATGCGCCTTCAGCCCTTCCAGATTCTTAAAATACCGCGCATGGCGGAGCTGGTTGACCTTGTCGTAGCCGATAATCTGTATCTTCATGGAGCGCTTCGCCTCCTCGATATTCGCCGCGGAGGATGCGAAAGCCGCGATGCCCGCGCCAGAGAAGCTGACCTTGGAGGTGGAGGCGAACTCGTACACCAGATCGGGGTTGCCCGCCTTCTCACACTCGCTTAAGATGTCCAGAAGCTCATCCTTCCTGTCATCGTACAAATCATGCACCGCGTAAGCGTTGTCCCAGTAGATCCTGAAATCCTTCGCCGCCGGCTTCAGCGCCGCGAAACGCCTCACCGTCTCGTCGGAGTATGTATAGCCCTGCGGGTTGGAGTACTTCGGCACACACCAGATTCCCTTGACCGCCTCATCCTGCGAGACATACCGCTCCACCAGATCCATGTCCGGTCCGGCGGGCGTCATCGGGATCGTGATCATCTCGATACCAAAATGCTGCGTGATCGCGAAGTGTCTGTCATAGCCCGGCGCGGGACACAGGAACTTCACCCGGTCGAGCTTGCACCAAGGCGTGGAACCAAGCACGCCGTGGGTCATAGCGCGGGAGACCGTATCGTACATGATCGAGAGGCTCGAGTTGCCGTAGACGATCACGTTGTCCGCCGACACGCCGCCCATCACGTCCGCCATCAGATGCTTGGCCTCCGGGATCCCGTCCATCGCGCCGTAGTTTCTTGTGTCCAGACCGGTCTCGTCCTTCATGTCGGACTCAGAGGTCAGCGCGTCCAGAATGCCCATGCCCATATCCAGCTGCGCCGGCGCCGGCTTTCCTCTGGACATATCCAGCTTCAGCCCTTTTCCCTTCGCGTCCTCAAACTGCCTGTCAAGCTCCGCCTTCAGCGCAAGAAGCTCTTCTCTGCTCATCTCTCTGTACGGTTTCATCTCTGTGTCGATACTCCTTTCACGGTTGTCATGCTTTGGTACGCCATATACGAATTCTACATTGGATAATTGTATACAATCATACACCGCTACTCATTTTACTACACATCCCCGTATTTCACAAGTATTCAGATAAAACAATTTTTCCCCGCAAAGCCGCGGCGTTTCTGGTGATTGTGTCCAAAAGCACGCGCATAAAAACAAAGGACACAGCGCATACCTTTACGGCTGCGCTGCGTCCTGTGAGGAAATCTTGCATATATATATGCTTTGGATAATTATCGCCTGTCTCGTTCCTTCTGGAGCAACTCCACATTATCCTGCTCCACATCGTTGAACATATCCATCGAGAAGTCTGCGGCTTTGATCTTGCCCTCATACCAGTCGAACTGAGAGTAGTATTCGCCCAGCTCCTCGTCCTTGAAAATATAGCCGTGTCTTGCATAGATCTCATTGATCGCGTAACGAAGATCTTCATCGGAGAGGTCTTTCACCTCATCCTCATCGAGCCGCTCATCGGAGCTGTCCGGGAAGATCACGCCGTCCTCGCCGTCCCCATCTTCCTCATCTTCCTCATCAATCTCCTCACTGCTGTTGTCTACAGCCGTGGTCGCCGCACTTTCATCGATGTTGTCTTCATGGTTATAGGTATCGGCATATTTGATCACGACATCCTTATACAGTGCGTCCAGCGTCTCATAGCCATCCAGATACCATGTCATGCTCCATCCATAGTGATTCTTGACGCCGGAGAGGGGTAAGGATTGTAACGACTGGCTTTGCCTGCGTTTGGGAATTGAGGTGACAAAGCGGGCAAAAAAG
>CANPXP010000064.1 GCA_947586255.1 uncultured Lachnospiraceae bacterium
TACGTTTTATTCAACCTGTATAAAATTTTCAAAGTTCACAAATTTCTGCTTGACTTTTTATTTGCAGACTTTTCATTAGTATATGCAATTTCCCGCGGAAATACAATATTTTTACAAAAAAATGAGGGAATTATCGGCTCGTGATAACAAAAACATGTGGGAATTGATATGTGATTTTATCAAAAATATGAGGGAATTGTATATGCATTATAACAAAAAAATGAGGGAATTGTCTTCAAGAGCACAGAAAGCCAGCCGTCTCCAAGATAAAACGAGCTCCCGGTGGTGGAAGCACCGGAAGCCCGTTTTATCAATACAAACTAAGGGATATAGGTATACGCTTACTCAACATCCTGCAATGCTGCAAAGTCCTCCTCGCCCGTGCGGACCTTGACAACCTTGTCGACATTGTATACGAAGATCTTGCCGTCGCCGATATGACCTGTATAGAGCGCCTTCTTGGCCGCCTCGATCACATCCGCTACCGGGATCTTGCTCACTACGACTTCTACCTTGACCTTAGGCAGCAGGGTCGCGTCCATCTCGACGCCGCGGTACATCTCGCCCGCGCCCTTCTGTACGCCGCAGCCCATGACCTGTGTCACGGTCATACCCGTCACGCCCAAGTCGTTCATCGCTTTTCTCAGTTGGTCATATCTGGACAGCTTCGCGATGATAGATACCTTATACATACCCGTTGCAGACGCCACAGGAACCTGCGTCACTTTGACGGCCGCGTTCTTCTGAACCTCCGAAGCCTGATCATAATCCTCTACGCCAAGACTGGTGTTCTCGTTGACGTCCATAGACATTGTGTTGGACACATCCATGATGCTGAAGCCCGAGTATGCGGACGCAAGACCGTGCTCCGTCGCATCCAGACCAACGATTTCCTCCTCCGCAGAAGCCCGCAGGCCGAAGATCGCCTTGATTGCCAGGAAGGTCAGCGTGATCGTCACTGCCGTCCACAGAGCCGTGGTTCCCATACCCAGCAGCTGCAGGCCGAGCTGCTTGAAGCCGCCGCCGTAGAACAGTCCTTCCGCCGCGATCTGGTTCGCGCCGAAGGTCACGCCGTCGCCATAGCCTCTCGCAAAGGCGGGCGCCGTATCCGTGGCGAACAGACCAACCGCAATGGTACCCCAGATACCGTTCAGGCAGTGCACCGCAACCGCACCTACGGGATCGTCGATGTGCAGCTTGTAATCAAGCAGCCATACGCCGAATACTACCAGCACACCGGCAACCGCGCCGATGACAATCGCGCCGAAAGCGTCGCACACATCGCAGGGAGCGGTGATCGCCACCAGACCTGCCAGAGAAGCATTCAGGCACATGGAGACATCGGGCTTGCCGTACTTCACCCATGTGAATACCATACATACTACCGTCGCAACCGCCGGAGCGATGGTCGTCGTCACAAAGATGGAACCGAGCTCCTCGACCGATACCGCAGCCGCGCCGTTGAATCCGTACCAGCCGAGCCACAGGATAAATACGCCCAGGCAGCCGATCGGGAGATTGTGTCCCGGAAAAGCGTTCACCTTCGTGATCTTGCCGGATTTGTCTTTCACGAACTTACCGATACGGGGACCGAGCATCGCCGCGCCGATCAGAGCGCTGATACCGCCCACCATATGAATACAGTTGGAACCGGCGAAATCGTGGAAACCTATCTGTGCGAGCCAGCCGCCGCCCCATGTCCAGTGCGCCTCAATCGGATAGATGACCGCGGAGATCACACCCGAGTACACGCAGTAGGATAAGAATTTCGTTCTCTCAGCCATCGCGCCCGACACGATCGTCGCGGTGGTCGCGCAGAATACCAGGTTGAACACGAAGTTCGACCAGTCGAACTCTGCATAGTTGGTAAAAATGTCAAAACCGGGCTTACCGATAATACCCATCAGATCTTCACCCAGGAACAGACCGAAACCGATCAGAATAAATACGACCGTACCGATACAGAAATCCATCAGGTTTTTCATCAGGATATTGCCCGCGTTCTTCGCTCTGGTAAAACCTGTCTCTACCATAGCGAAGCCGGCCTGCATCCAGAACACCAGCGCGGCGCCGATCAGGAACCAGACGCCGTACACTTCGCCTGTTATGGCGCTCAAAATTTCTTCACTCATAATTTCTCCTCCTCACATAAAAAATACGGATACAATGCGCCCTGTCCAAAGCCCCATTGCTCCGTATCTTTTACAATTATTTTGAGAAAAAAAGATGCCGCGACCTTCGTCACAGCACCTTTGCTCTCTCTGAATGCGATTCTAGCACCGTCAAATTCTTCTGTCAATAGCTATTTTAAAATTTTGTCAAAAATCTATCCTGTACCCGCCGCCAACGTCACAGAGCTGCCAGCAACACAATAAATGCCAGTATCAGGAGAATCGCCAGACCGCTGGTCACGATGCCCGCGATCGCCAGCGCCCTATTGGGCCGGTTCTGCGCAATATTCACAATGCCGAACACCACGCCGACAACAGCCGCTATAATCGGAATGACCAACCAGAAACAGATGATGGAAGCCACACCGCACACCAGACTGCCGACCGCCAGACCGCCGCCCTTCTTCGGCACGGCGTTGTAGCCGACGACCGGCCCGTTGTAGCCGTTGGGCGCATAGCCGTTGTAACCGCCATTCGGTCCATAGCCCTGATTCGGCATATTCGGATTGGGATATGCACCGTTCTGATACATATTGCCGGACTGGTACACATTGCCACCCTGATACGCGTTGCCGTTCTGGTACATGTTGCCGGGCTGATATGCATTACCATTTTGATACACATTGCCAGACTGGTATGCGCTGCCGTTCTGGTACACATTGCCGGACTGATACGCATTGCCGTTCTGGTACACATTGCCGGACTGATACGCATTACCGCTCTGATATACATTACCGTTCTGGTATGCATTGCCACCTTGGTATGCGTTGTCATTCTGGTACACATTGCCGGGCTGATATTCACCGCCGGGCTGTCTGTTATACTCGCCGTAATATGGATTCTGATTCTGCCAATTTTGGTTCTCTTGGCCCTGACCGGCGTCCTGCCAGTCCTGACCCTGCTGATCATTGTCCGCTTCCTGCCAGCTCTGATTCTGCTGATTGTTGTCCGCTTCCTGCCGGCTCTGATTCTGCTGATTGTTGTCCGCTTCCTGCCGGCTCGTGTTATTCTGTTCCTGATTATCGAAATTACCGTCCATCTTTTCCTCCGTTCTCACTCAGACACCATCGGGTATCGCACATACGCACGAAAATCTACATTACAGTAAATATAGCATTGAAAAGACAGAAAAACAATAAGAAATTCTACCCATGGCGCTTCCCGCGCGACAGGCATCGCACCAGCCGCGCATAGCCGCAATCCCCGATCCGCACCTCGCCTGTCTCCCGAAAACCGAGTTTGGCGCACAGGGCCCGCGACTTCTCATTGCCGTGCATGACAAGCGCTTGAATCTGCGTCATACCCAGCTCTTCGGCCGCATAGTCGAGAATCGCGCTGCACACCTCATAAGCATACCCCTGCCGCTGCCACGGAACACCGATCACAAAACCCAGCTCCGGCACATCATATCCCTCCCGCCAGCTGACGCCCGCGCGTCCGATCACCGTGCCGTCCTTCAACAACACCGTCCACATGCCGTAGCCGTAGAAACCGTATACCTTCTCCCGATACTCCCGGATATAGGCCAGTTCCTCCTCCCGGTCGGCGTACAGATCCTCCATGTAAGCCGTGATCTCCGGGGCCGCGTATATTTTATAGAAGCTGTCTGCGTCCTCCTCCGTCGTCTCACGGATGATACAACGTTTTGTTGTAAGAATCTTCCACGGCAGGCCCGCGAGCCGCCGATAAGCCATGTCGATCTCCTCATATCCCAGTTCTTCGATCTGTTCGATCACATAGGCTGCGCCCGTGAAGGCCGCTTCCCGGTTTCCCGCATGGCGACAGGGCAGTACATAAGCGCCCTGCTTAAGCAGCGCGCGATATATCTCCTCGGAGTCCGTGATGTACAGAACGTCTCTCTGTTTCTCTGCATTCCCGCTGCCTTCATCCGGCTTCGCCGCATCGTGCACCGCCTCATATCCTTTCATATGCTGCAGCTTGCCGGCGCTTCTTGTGTATGATACCGTAACGACGGCGATCTCATGTTTCCGCAGATCGTCGGCGAGCGGTCCTGCCGCCCGCATCATATTCTTTTCCAGATATAAAAATACTTTCCCGAGCATATCCTGTTTCCCGTTTGCTGAAGGTTTTCTTTTATATAGAATAGTACTATATAGTACTATCTGCGCCAATACTTTCTCTTGCATTCCTTCATTTTTTTTATATATAATATATCATGTCAGCAGGAAATCAAGCGCGAGCGAAGCGGGCATTTGATTTCACCTGACATGATAACGACAGAATCTTTGAGTGTGTCAGCACGGCGGCTGCACAGCAGACGGATTTTGGAGTTATAATTTCCATATCAGCAGGGAATCGCGAATTTGATTTCGGAACGGAGGACAAAATGGCACAGAATCCCATAGTTACTTTTACGATGGAAAACGGCGATGTGATCAAGGCTGAGCTCTATCCCGACGTCGCGCCCATATCCGTCAACAATTTTATCAGTCTGATCAGACAGGGCTTCTATGACGGTCTGATCTTTCACAGAGTCATCAAGGGCTTTATGATCCAGGGCGGCGATCCCGAGGGAACGGGCATGGGCGGCCCCGGCTACTCGATTCGCGGCGAGTTCGCCCAGAACGGTTATCCCAACGACTTGAAGCACACCGCGGGCGTGCTCTCCATGGCGAGGAGCATGCATCCCAATTCCGCAGGCAGCCAATTCTTCATCATGCACAAGAACGCGCCCCATCTGGACGGTGCCTATGCGGCATTCGGCAAAGTGACGGAAGGCATGGACGCGGTGAACCGCATTGCCGAGACGGCCACCGACTACAACGACAGGCCGCTGGAGGAGCAGAAGCTGAAATCCGTGACTGTGGAAACTTTCGGCGTGGATTACCCGGATCCGGAAAAGATGTAAGGAAAAGGGAGTGTCGCAAAATAACTAAGAAATAGTTATGGAGCGGCACTCCTTCTTTTATGGCAGGGAATACCAGGGAAAAACTATAGCTTTCCTATGTTTAGTTTATCATACTACCATTCTATTAAACTGAAATCCAAATCGCCTATTGCAATCCATTCATCATTGCCCGCTAACCTGATTTCATCTTCATCATTTACTTCACAATACGCAATAGTACTGTTTTGCCAATTATTAAATTCAAGGTGATTGTTTTCCTTTAATTTGAAAATATCAAACTGTAACAGAAACTCTTCTTTGCTAACAGGTTTTCCGTTAATCGTCGCCTTATTCGGTTGATAATCATCGTAAAACCCCGTGATATATTCTCCCTGTTCATAAGTAAAACAGACCCAGCCATCGCCAGCGTTTTCGCCATTTCCGCAGCTCATAAGGACAAGATGATTATCCTTATAACATAACCAATTGATTCCTCCCCAATCTTCCGTTTCGTACAGATCTGCAACTTTTTCCGCTTTTCCTTCTTCATAGGTAAATACAGCAACAGATGTGGCCTCACCTATAATCAATTCAGGAATATTATTATTGTCAAAATCATGTATCCCCACATAAGCATCTCCATTAAAACCAAATTCCGAAATAAAGTTATAAGGGTCAGCAAGATTACTCGGTATATTGCTGATAATATTTTTATAGGCGTCCTGCCATGTAACGCTTATCTCTGTTTCCTCTGCCTCCGCAATCTTTTCAACTATATCTTGTTCTTCCAACTTTTTTGTGTCTTGACCGTTTTCGGTATTATCCTCAACTACCGAATTAGACTCAGAAACATTTGAGAAGTCTTGGTTTGCATTCTCTGATGAAATCTGGATATTTTGATTCAGTCTTTCACTTGTAACACTGTCGCTTTCTTTCCGTGTTGAGCAAGCCGACATTGCTATCACTGCCGCCGATACCGCCGTTACAAGATACATTCTCTTTTTCATTATCTTTCCTCTCCGTGTAAAATTATAAACTGTCTATCATTCAACCAATAAATTCTCTTTATTTCCCCAGTATTATACCATGAAAAGCAGGCTCTTCGGAACCTGCTTTTCTGTTCTGGGCAATAAAAAGGAAACTGCTGCTCCATAGATGATTCATCTATTTTGCAACAGCCCCTTTTATCATATATTTAGAAACTCAATTTCAGCTCCACTCTGATCGGAGCCTTCACATAGCCCGCGAAAGCCTCCCCGTCAGACGGTTTTCCCACGATACTGCCGTAATGTATGGGGATTGCCACCTCCGGCCGGATGGCATTCACAAGCTCCGCCGCTTTCCCGGCGTCCATCGTATAGGTGCCGCCGATGGGTACGAGCGCGACGTCGCACCTGACCGCCTTCGCTTCTCTGGTGGCGTCCGTGTCTCCCGCGATATAAATGCGTTTTCCGTCTACCTGCAGAATATATCCCACCCAGCCGGCGCTCTTAGGGTGGAACGGCTTCAGCATATTGTACGCCGGCACGGTCTCCAGCGCCAGTCCTTCCGCCTCCCGGCGGACTCCCGGCTCCACCGTCACGATCTGTCGCACAAGCCCCGCTACCTCCCGGGCCTTGTCCTTCATCTTCTCCGGCACTACAAGCACCGTGTCCTTTTTCGCCGCTTTCGCGATATCCTCCGGTGAAAAGTGGTCGTAGTGATCATGCGTAATCAGGATATAGTCCGCATCGTGCGGTTCTGTCTTCATCTGAAACGGATCCATGTAAATCTTCCTATCTCCGTCCTGAATCCGGATGCTGCTCTGTGTGAATACCTCTATGTTTTCCGTCATATGAATACTTCCGCCTCCTTCTACTATTATTATGCTGTCAGAATCTCCGGGCGCAAAACGCGTCACACCCGAATTTATTATAGCATCTATGTCCGTAAAATGCCAGTTTCACACCTCCGACGGCCCGCGATGCATTCATAATTTGTTCATATTTAATTTAAAAAAACTTCATGTGCGAATCATTGTTTAGACATTTCTCCTGCGTATACTAAAACCATAGCAACACAGCAGTAATGACTTCCAAGCGCCAACAGATTAATGAAACTTTTTCATAATAAATGCCAAGTAAAGAGCCTCTTTACTTGGCATCCTCCCTTTTATCCTCCTTTATCGGGAGGATTTTTTTCTTGCAGTGCCGCCGTTTGTGTGCTATACTCGATAAAGTGTAAAGATCCATTATCAATAGAGTATTTCTGAATGTCAGCGTAGACATACTTTCGGTGTCTGCGCTTTTTTTCGGAAAAGAGGGAGGAAATGATTATGAATGGACTAGTGGACATGATCACCAAGGTCAACAGCGCCGTCAACAGCTTCGTGTGGGGCATCCCCATGCTGATCATGCTGGTCGGCACCGGTATTCTGATGACCGTCCTGACGAAGTTCTTTCAGCTGTCCCACATCGGACACTGGTGGAAGAACACGATCGGCGGCATCTTCAGCGACAGGCACGTCACCAAGCACACGGACAAAAACGACAAGGCTATCTCACAGTTTCAGTCTCTGTGTACGGCCCTCGCCGCCACCATCGGCACGGGTAATATCGTGGGCGTTGCCAGCGCGCTGATCGCCGGCGGCCCCGGCGCGATCTTCTGGATGTGGGTCGTAGCCTTCTTCGGCATGATGACGAACTATTCCGAGAACGTGCTCGGCATCTACTATCGCCGCAAAAATTCCAAGGGCGAGTGGTGCGGCGGCGCCATGTATTATCTGAAGGACGGTCTCGGTTCCCGCAAGGGCTGCAAACAGATCGGCGCCATTCTGGCGGTGCTGTTCTCGATCTTCTGCCTGCTGGCGTCCTTCGGCATCGGCAACATGAGCCAGATCAACTCGATCGCGCTCAACATGAAAGCGGCGTTCTCCATTCCCACACAGGTGACGGGCGTAGTGCTGATGATTCTGGCGGCCCTTGTCATTCTGGGCGGCCTGAAGAGAATCGCATCGGTTACGGAGAAACTCGTTCCCTTCATGGCTATCCTGTACATCATCGGTACTCTGGTGATCTTCTTTGCGAATATCGGCCATGTCGGCGCGGTGTTCGGCGCAATCTTCAAGGGCGCTTTCGGCCTGAAGGCAGTCGGCGGCGGCATCGTCGGTTCCGGTGTCAAGATGGCGCTCACATGGGGTATGAAGCGAGGCGTGTTCTCCAATGAAGCCGGCCTCGGTTCCTCCGTTATGGTACACTCCAATTCCAACGTCAAGGAGCCTGCCCGTCAAGGCATGTGGGGTATCTTCGAGGTGTTTGCGGACACCATGGTAGTCTGCACGCTGACAGCTTTCTCCGTGCTCTCCTCCGGTCTGATCGACTTAGAGACGGGCGCAGTGCTCAGCGACGCTGCGGACTCCGCGCTGGTAGGTCAGGCGTTCGCCACGGTATTCGGCTCCTTCGGGCCGATGTTCATTGCGGTTGCCATCCTGCTGTTCGCGTTCTCCACGGTGCTCGGCTGGAGCCACTACGGCACGAAGGCTTGGGAGTATCTCTTCGGCACGGCGTCCACCATCGCGTACCGCATTGTATTTATCGTCATCATCTTCGTGGGCGCGACCATGAATCTGAGCCTCGCGTGGGATCTCTCCGATACCTTCAACGGCCTGATGGCAATGCCGAACTTAATCGGCGTGCTCTGCCTGTCGCCGCTCGTAATGCGGATCACGAAAAACTATGTGGACCGCATTATTCGCAAGAAGACGGACGTGGAGCCGATGCTCTCCGTCTTCCCTGACATCAACGCGGACCACGCGGAGTAGGCGCGGCACACAGCGGCTTGCGCGGCGCAATGCGCGCAGGACATATCACACTGTAAAAAATAAGGTAAAAAATAACATAACTGACAACACAATACGGCTGGCAGAAAAGGCCGCGGCATAGTAGAATAAAGACAGGGGTTTTCTACAGAGGAAATGATAGCAGTGAAACGAAAACGCAAAGTCTTTAAGATACTGGCCGTCATGGTCTTACTGTCAGCCGTATTGTATGTTATTCTGGTCAATTTTCTTGTGAGCGCGGCTCTCGTACCCTCCTTCATGCGCAGATTGGATGCCTTCCAGCGGATCACAGACGAAAGTTACGCGGCGCAAGTACAGACATCGGATATTCAGGTGAATCGCCAGCTGGCACTGAACGAGACGGAGGAATGGCTGCAGGCGGTGCGCTCACAGAAGATTTCCGTCGTGACCGAAGACGGCTTCACACTGGTCGCCGCGGAGTTCTTCCCTGCGGAAAAGTCTGCAGGCTCACAGCTTAGCACAGAAGCGGCAGATTCCGGCAGCCACCTCTGGGCGCTCGTCCTGCACGGCTACACCGGCTGGAAGGAGGAGATGTACCCGTTCGCCCGCTGGTACCAGGAGCAGGGGTACCATGTGATCGTCCCCGACCTGCGCTGTCAGGGTGAGAGCGAGGGAGACTTCATCGGCATGGGGTGGACGGACCACTTCGACTGCAGGCTCTGGATCAACTATATTCTGTCACAGGACGCGGAGGCTGTCATTGTCATCCACGGCCAGTCGATGGGCGCTTCCACGGCACTGATGATGAGCGGTGATGCGGATGTGTCTGCACACATCGCCGCCATTGTCTCGGACAGCGCCTACACGGACGCCTATGCCATGTTCGGCGACAAAATCAAAGATTGGTTTCACCTGCCTGCCTTTCCGCTGGTGGATTCCGCGCGCCTTGCGCTGCTTATGCGGGGCGGATACGATCTGTACGACGCCTCCGCGCTCGACGCCGTCACGAGAAGCAGCGTTCCCACCCTCTTTATCCACGGTGCGGCCGACGTCATGATTCCGGCCCGCATGTCCGAGGAGCTGTACGAAGCCGCCTCCTGCCCGAAGGAGCTTCTGATCATCGACGGCGCGGGACACGGCCAGCCGCAGGACAAGGACCCAGAGGCATACTATGGAACGATACAGACATTTCTCGCAGAATATGTCCCTCCGCATTAAAGGATAAATTTTTATCCCAACTGTATTCCCGATATGCTATAATAAAAAACAGGAACGCTCTGCGGAGCCGGTTATTTTCAAAAAGAGAGAGACGGGAGGAATCGGACATGTTTCTGTTTACGGAGGATTGTCTTATCGGAATCGAGGAAATTGACAATGAGCACAGGCATCTGTTCGAGCTTTTGAACAAAGGTCTGTATCTTCTGCAAAATCAATATGTGGGCGATCAGTATTATGCCATCAAGGAACTGCTCGCGGAACTGGAGGCCTACGCGGATCGGCATTTTGCCTACGAGGAGGCCTACATGCAGCAGATTCGGGATCCCGAACTGATCTTACAGCGCCCGCAGCACATGATGTTCCGGGAGAGAATCCTGGAATTTACGGTAAAGAATATCGATGATTTCGAATCGCAGGTAGAAGCGATAGAAGAGCTGATCAATTTTCTGGCCAAGTGGCTCTATCAGCACATTATCGGGAGCGACAGCATGATCGGAAAGCTGCCGCCGCTGGAAGAGTGGATGCTGCGGGAAAATCCCTGTGAATTTGTACCGGAATATGAGACAGGCATCGACATTATCGACAAGGAGCACCGGATTCTGTTTGAAATCGCGGAGCGGACGAATCAACTGGTGCGTTCCTACGTCCCGGGAGACGGGTATGAGAAAATTTCGGCGATTCTGACAGAGTTAAAGGATTACACCAAGCTTCATTTTGCGGACGAAGAGGAATACATGCAGAGTATCCACTACGAGGGATATGAGGCGCAGAAGCGGGCTCACGAGGCGTTTATCGCCCGTCTGAACGAGATTGACGTCAAAGATATTACCGGCGATCCCAAGGAATATCTGGAAAGCCTGATGGAGTTTCTGCTGGGCTGGTTAGTCAACCACATCCTCCGTGCGGACAAAGAAATTCCCGCGAAATAGGAGGCATTATTCAACAGCCTTGAAGAACGGCTCCGCCTCCGTGTACTGCGCCGCACTCACTTTGCCGTCCCGGTAGGTGAGAAGGTGGATATTGCCCTGCTGCAGGGTGATCTGGTCGCCCCAGTAGACGATCCGTCCGTCCGTGGCCGCGCTCATGATGGCAAAAAGGATCGCGCCGTGGCAGACCGCCAACACATTCTCCCGATCACGATACGTCTCCACGATCTTGTCGAACGCCCTGCGGCCGCGCGCCAGCACTTCCTCCAGCGTCTCCATCCCCGGATAGAGATGGCCGAAGGGCGTGTTCTGAAATCTGGCCTGCCGCTCCGCCTCCGTCAGCCCTTCTCCCTCGCCGAAACAGCGCTCGATCAGCAGCTCCTCCGTCACAATATCCTCTCTTCTGTAGCCAAGTCTGTCGGCGACGATCTGCGCGCTCTCCTGCGCCCGCGATAGAGGACTGGCCAGAATCACTTCCATATCGATAGCCAGATGCGCCAAGACATCCGCCACATGCCTGATCTGCATTCTTCCCGTATCATTCATCCTGACGTCCGTGCGTCCCTGAATCCGCCTCTCGCGATTCCAGTCCGTCTCTCCATGCCGCAGCAAGTATATATTCATCCGCTCACCCTTCGCTTCCATCCCGCAGACATTTCATATCCTGCGGGCGCTCTTCTTTCCTGTGGAAAAATGAAGGGGCTGTTGCAAAATAGATGAATCATCTATGGAGCAGCAGCTCCTATTTTATTGCCCAGAACAGAAAAGCAGGT
>CANPXP010000065.1 GCA_947586255.1 uncultured Lachnospiraceae bacterium
TTAAACTCCGTGAGCCGCTCCAGCCGGCTGCTGCTTTCCAGATCATAATGGTTCATCGACATGATCTTGAGAAGCTGTGCCCGTTTCTCCAGAGAATGTGCCAGCTTATCGGCAAACTCATCCCTGGTAAGCGTTTTATGTTCCTCCATCATCTGATCCAGATCGGCGATCCAAAGCTCATTTTCCCTCTGCAGCAAAGCGAGAAATATTTCTTCTTTCGTCTGAAAGTAATTATAGATCGAAGTTCTGGTAAAGCTGGTCGCGTTCCCGATGTCTTTTAAAGTGATCTCTTTAAAGCTTTTTGTCTGATACAATTTCTCGCAGGCGTTGATGATCTCTTCCTTTCTTGCATTGGTAAGTTCCGGTGATCCCTTTGGCATTTCGTTTCCTCCCTCATTTTTGTTCTGCGTCTATACGATGATGTTCACGATGATTCCCGCTGCAAAGGAAAATATCATCTTTTTATTCTGACATCGTGTCAACATGAAGTGTAACACCATTCTGACACCGTGTCAATATGTTTTTTTTGTCTTTTAAAAAATTCCTTTTTGAAAAAGTAGGGACTAAAAAACAGGACGCATAGAGATTACCCTACACGTCCTAACACAATTCCGATTGGAAATGATAAAGCCAACGTGATAATGATATTTTGAAACGGTTCTTACTTCGCCGTCCCGCCGAACCTCCGCCGAAGAACAGTCAGGCCAAGGATCAGGAACAGCGGGAATACAGTGGCCACAAACAGTCCGGTTTTCAGATTGCCGCCTGCCATATTGGAGACGCCGCCCACCAGCGTAGGACTTACGGTCGCCCCCAAATCCCCGGCCAGGGCCAAAAAGGCGAACATCGCCGTGCCGCCCCGCGGACACTTCTGGGCTGAAATGCTGATTGCACCCGGCCACATAATGCCGACCGCAATGCCGCAGAGAGCGCAGCCCGCCAGCCCGAGAACCGGTAAAGAGGCCAGCGCCGCCGTCAGATAGCAGGCCACGCATAACAGACCGCACACAGTCATCGTCCGAACCAGATCCAGCTTCCCGCTCATTTTGCCGTATACGACTCTGGATATTCCCATAAACACCGCAAACAGACAGGGCCCTGCCAGATCGCCGACGGTTTTGGAGACGCCCATCGCCGACTCTGTGAAAGCGGAAGCCCACTGCGCCATAGACGTCTCAGACGCGCCGGCGCACACCATAAGCAGGATCAGCAGCCAGAACAGCGGCAGGCTGAGCAGCTGTCCCGGCCGCATACTCTCACCGTCCTCCACCAGCCGCTCAATCGGGCAGGAGATAAAATTGAACACATTACAGAGCGGCACCAGCGCCCAAATCAGCGCAAGAATTTTCCAGTTTGCCGTGCCGAATACCGCAAAGAAGAGCGTCGAGCCCAAAATCACGGCGGCCGCGCCCCAGCAGTAAAAGGAGTGCAGCAGGCTCATCATACCGTCCTTATTTTCAAAGGGGCAGGCCTCCACAATCGGGCTTACCAAAACCTCAATCAGACCGCTGCCCACAGCATAGAGTACCACCGCGGCCAGAATCCCCGAAAACGGGTCGAGAAACAGCTCCGGCAGGATGGTCATGCATACCAGCCCCGCCACGGACAACACCTCGGACGCCACCACGCATACGCGGTATCCGATTTTATCTACGAATTTCGTGGCCGCAAGGTCAACCAAAAGCTGTGTCAAATAAAAAGTAAACGGAATCAGCGCTATCTTTCCGAGCCCGATTCCATAGGTATTCCTGAATGTGATAAACAAAAGCGGCGTAAAGTTTGCGGCTATCGCCTGGGTGACAAATCCAAGATAACAGGCGATAAGCGTTTTTCTGTAGTTCTTTTGTCCGTTCATGACTTCTCCTTCTGCATCCATATGAGTTGTCTGCCGACCCGCAAAAATGCTCACAGCAGATTGCCTTCCGCATCATAAAACGCATCGCAGTAGACAAGTCTCCCGGAAATCTTCCCCTTCACCGATTCGTCCAAAAATAAAATCTGCAAATGTTCATTGTCAAATGCATTCTCTGATACGGTAATCCCATATGGTTTTCCGCTTTCAAAGCCAAATCGGGAATAATAGCCTCCGCCCAGCAGGGCGATCCAAGGAAATCCTGATCTTTCGGCCCGTCCCACGCACTCTCTCACAAGCGCAGAGCCTATTCCCTTATTCTGATATTCCTTCCGCACGCCCAATGGCCCCAGAGCAAGCCCCTGAGAACTTCCGATTTTGGCTTTCGTCAGCGCGTTGTAACCGACTACATTTTTTTCATCTGTCGCAATCATACACAGCTCCGGCAAATATCCGTCAGATGCAAGCAATTTTTCCGCGAACTCCCATTCGTTGAAAAGCGCGTCACTGTTCTCATGATAAAATGCGCTTCGCAATGCGTCTTTTGTTTCGCGCAGATAAGAAGACTTGAATGTCTTTATTTCCATGGGTTTTTCCTCTTTTCCTGCTACTTAATCGTAATGTACCTTTGTTATCCTAGCATATATAACAATCTTTTTCAACGAAAGTCCGCTTTGCTCTCCTCTCGCTCCGCTCACCGGGAAATCTTTCAAAACTGTAAGAATCTTTTTCGTCTGTGACAGATTGTGGTAAGAATTGTTGTGTATGATAGTAGTTGCAGGAGAAAAGTACAGATCATCGTGCGAACGCTATGACCTTGCACATCTCTCCCCACAGCTCTACAATATGACAGAACGGAGGCTATCCAAATGATAATCTTACAAACCCATGATTTAAAGAAGCAATATGGAAGCGGCGAGACCGCGGTACACGCCCTGGCGGGCGTCAATCTCTCTGTGGAGAAAGGGGAATTCGTCGCCATAGTCGGCACCTCCGGCAGCGGCAAGTCCACGCTTCTGCACATGCTGGGCGGACTGGACAGGCCCACTTCCGGCAGCGTCACCGTGGACGGCAAGGACATCTTCTCCCTGAAGGACGAGGAACTCACCATCTTCCGCAGGCGCAGGATCGGCTTCGTCTTCCAGAGTTACAATCTGGTGCCCGTCCTGAACGTCTATGAGAACATCGTGCTGCCGATCGAGCTGGACGGCCAGCGGATCGACGGAAAGCATATCGAGAACATCATCGAGACGCTCGGCCTGACCGAAAAGACGGACCGTCTGCCGAACCAGCTCTCCGGCGGCCAGCAGCAGCGCGTCGCCATCGCTAGGGCTCTCGCGTCCAAGCCCGCGATCATCCTCGCGGACGAGCCCACAGGCAATCTGGACAGCAGGACAAGTCTCGACGTCATGGGGCTTCTCAAGGTGACAGGCGAACGCTTCGCACAGACCATTGTGATGATCACCCACAACGAGGAGATCGCACAGACGGCGGACAGAATTATCCGCATCGAGGACGGAAAGATCGCAGGTGGCGCAGATGATCAGAGTAGATAACGCCAGACCAATCGCCAGACTCTCCCGCCGCTCCCTGAGAAACAGCCGCACGCGCAATCTGATCGCCATCGCCGCCATCGTCCTCACGGCGGTGATGTTCACGACCGTTTTCACCGTCGGCGCGAGCATCGTCGACTCTGTCCAGCGCTCCACCATGCGACAGGTCGGCACTTCCTCCCACGGCGGCTTCAAGTTCCTCACATGGCAGCAGTATGAGAAAGTCTGCGCCGACGCGGATGTCAAAGACATTTCCTATAATATCATCGTGGGCGTCGCGAAGAACCCGGAACTGCAAAAGACCATCACCGACATCCGCTACACCGAAGAAAAAGCCGCCGCGTGGAGTTTCAATCTTCCCACTACGGGCACGCTGCCCGCGGACCGCCTCGACCTGGCGACCACCACCGCGGTGCTGGACGCCCTGCACGTTCCTCATAAGCTGGGCGCGCAGGTGCCCCTCACCTTCATCACGGCGAACGGCGTCACCCGCAGCGACACTTTCACGCTCTGCGGCTTCTGGGAGGGCGACATCGTCACCGGCGTAAACACCGCCTATGTGTCCCGCACTTATCAGGAAGAAGTCGCCCCGACCTGGCAGGACGGGCAGGAATACTACGATGCCGGTGTCTACGCGGGCTCGGTCAACGTCTCCCTGTACTTCTCCTCCCCGTGGAACATCGGGCAGCAGATGGAGGCCTTAAAAAACCGCTGCGGGTTCGGTCCGGACGTAAACGAGGGCTCGAACTGGGCCTACACGACGGACACCGTGGACGCGGGTTCGCTCGCTCTCCTCACCGGACTCATGGCGCTCATCATGCTGTCCGGTTATCTCATCATCTACAATATCTTCTATCTCTCCGTCAACGGGGAGATCCGTTTCTACGGACTGCTGAAGACCATCGGCACGACAAACAGCCAGTTAAAGCGCATCGTGCGCCGTCAGGCGCTCCTGCTCTCCGCGGCCGGCATACCGCTCGGACTCGGCGCCGGTTTCGCCCTGTCCGTCCTGCTCGTACCGGCGGTGCTGTCCACCCTGAATGTGACGGACTGCGTGATCTCGGTCAATCCCCTGATCTTCACCGGCAGCGGCCTGTTTACCCTGCTCACCGTGTGGATTGGCTGCATCAGACCGGGCAGGCTGGCCTGCCGCGTCTCCCCCGTGGAGGCGGTGCGCTACACCACAGATGTCTCACTGAAGCACAGTCGGAAGCGCACAAGGAAAGTCACGCCCTTCTCCATGGCCGTCGGCAACATTCGCCGAACAGGCAGGAAGACCGCCGCCGTGGTGCTGTCGCTCTCCCTGTCCCTGATCCTGTTAAACGCCACCGTCTCCCTGACGCGCGGCTTCGATATGGAAAAATATCTGCAGGATAAGCTGGTATCGGATTTCTGCGTCACCGACGCGACGGTCTTAAACAGCTACAGCAGCATCACGGAAGTGAACAGCATTACGCCAAAAGTCCGCACTGCGCTGACCTCCCTGGATGGCGTGACGGAGAGCGGATGCGTCTACATGAGAGAATACATGTATCCGTTAAGCGGCGCGGATCAGGCACGCGCCGCCGGGATTCTGGAGAACTACAGAGAAACGCTGGGCGAAACTTCTCAGTTCTTCCAAATGGCGCAGACCTATTTCGACGAAGGCCGGATGCCCGCCCACATCTACGGCGTGGACGGCATCGCGGAGGAACAGCTGTCGATCAGCGAGGGCAGCTTCGATCGCGCCAGATTTGAGAGCGGCGACTATGTCATCGCCACGATGGGCGGCAGCGCGGCAGGCGCACAAAGGCTCTGGGAAATCGGTGACACTGTGACCCTGTCCACACAGGACGGGAAACAAAAAAACTACGAGATCATGGCCATCGGCGACGTCCCTTGGGCCCTCGGCCCGCAGCACGGCCACGGCTTCGACGCGTATTTTACACTTCCTTCCGGAGAATTTACGGCGCTCACCGGAGAGACCGGCGCGATGAACCTCGCGCTGAATGCGGCGCCGGACAAAATCGACGCCATAGAAGACGCGCTTGCCGCCTACTGCGGACAGGCGGGGAGCACCCTCGACTACCGCTCCAGGCAGAGCTACATCGATGAATTTGAAAATATGCGGCGCACCGATGTTCTGGCGGGCGGACTTTTAAGTTTCCTTCTCGCACTGATCGGCATCCTGAACTTCATCAACGCGGTCATCACCTCGATCCGCGCCAGACGACAGGAACTGGCAGTGCTGCAGGCCGTCGGCATGACGACAAGCCAGCTTGCCCGGACACTGATAGGAGAAGGCGTATGCTATATCCTGCTCACGGCGTTCTTCTCGCTCACCGTCGGCAGCATCCTGACCTGCGCTCTCATGCGCGGCGCACAGAACCTGATGTGGTTTTTTGACAGCCGCCTCACCGTCGTGCCGCTCTTATGCGCCCTTCCCGTACTGCTGCTGCCGGCGGCCGCCGTTCCCGCGCTCTGCTGCAAAGTTCTGTGCAGACACAGCGTAGTCGAGCGTCTGCGAGAGACAGAGACATAGAATATAGAATAGAAAAGGAGGCACACCATGACCACTAACGTAAACAACCGCGCCTGCATCCGCAGGCTCTCCTTCCGGCATATGAAAGCCGCACCCGCGAGGAACCTGATCGCCATCGCCGCCATCGCCCTGACCTCGGTGCTTTTTACGGCGATCTTCACCGTCGCCTCATCCCTCGTCTACACCTTTGAGCAGAACAATTTCCGTATCGCGGGCGGCTCCGCCCACGGCACCTTCAAAGCGCTGGACGAAGAGACGTTAAACGACCTCAAGACCGATCCGCTTATCAAAGCGTACGGCGTGCGCCACATGCTTGGCATGGTGCCGACGCGGGAACCGTTTCAGAAATCCCATATCGAAGTCTCCTACAGGGACGCCGCCGACGCCGCGTTCAGTTTCTGCGAGCCCACGACGGGCAGACTGCCCGCGGAGGGGACGAACGAGGCCGCCTGCGACGCGAAAGTGCTGGCGCTCTTAGGCGTACCCGCCGAGATCGGCGCGGAGTTTACCCTGCCCGTCGCCATGAGCGCGGACGCCAAAGACGGTGCTGCCGGCTGGAAAAATACGGAGATCGAAGCGACCTTCACCCTCTGCGGCTTCTGGGAACACGACGCGGCCGCTTTCGCCGACTCCGCCGATGTGCTGCTGCCCGACAGCCGCGTGGAGGAACTGCTGCGGCTGGCCGGCGCCTCCGACGCCGACGGCGCCACAGGCACTTATTTTCTGGATGTGATGTTTCAGAGCGCCTCCCACATCGAGGAGAACATGCGCGACATCCTGTCCCGCCACGATTATCCCTCCCGCGACGTGCGGCCCAACGAGCGGGACGCAAACGGCAGACTGCTGCCCCGCATCGGCGTCAACTGGTGCTACTTAAGCGCCCAGTATGAGAACGCCGATCCCATCACCGTCGTCTCCTTCGCGCTGGTTCTGATCATCATCCTCTTTACGGGCTACCTGATCATCTACAATGTGTTCCAGATCTCCGTGGCAAACGACATCCGCTTCTACGGACTGCTCAAGACCATCGGCGCCACCGGCAGGCAGCTTAAGCGCATTGTGACTCTGCAGGCGCTTCTGCTGTCCGCCGCCGGCATCCCTCTCGGTCTTCTGACCGGCTACGGCGTCGGCGCGCTGTTCGTGCCCGTGATCGTGCACAGTCTCACCAACTATACCGCAGGCGAGCTCTCCATCAGCCCTTATATCTTCATCGGCGCGGCGCTTTTTTCCCTCGTCACGGTGATCTTTTCCTGTCGTAAGCCCGGACGGATGGCGGCGAAGGTATCCCCGGTGGAGGCGGTCCGCTACACGGAACAGAGCGTCGTCTCCGGGCCGGGAATTCTGTCCCGCCTGCTGCCTTTTCACAGGGCAAAACACCGGGCAGGCCGTCGAACAGGCACACGGCAGTCCGCGGCAGCGCCGCAGGCACTGCACCCCGCGCGGCCACGGAAAGGCGCGTCTCTTCTCAGGATGGCCATTGCCAATCTGAGCCGGAACAGGAAGCGCACCGCCGTCACCCTGATTTCTCTCGCCCTGGCGGTGCTGCTCTTAAATCTCACCGTCACTTTTACCGGCGGCTTCGACATGGAGAAATATGTGGCCAGGAACACCGTCTCGGACTTCCATGTGGCCTACGCCAACTACTATAACCCCAGCCTCATCTCGTATCGATTTGACGCCGTCTCCGACGATCTGATCGGCAGGATCCGCGCCGTCGGCGGCGTCACGGAGGGCGGCGTCACCTACGGTATGCTGCTGGACGGCACATGGAACATCTACGAGCCCGTCGCCGATGAAGCGGAATTTTGGGCTAAAAATCAGAGCGAAGCCCCCTACTATCCCAGCGAAGCGGCGAAAAAAAGCTACACGGACGCCCTTCTGGACGAGACGGGGCGGATTCAAAGCAGCATCCAGCTCTACGGCATGGAGGACTTCTGCCTGTCGAAGCTTACTGTTGTGGACGGCGATTTGTCCCTGCTGTCCACCCGGGACAACGCCGTCGCCGCCGTCTATGCCACGGGCGATTACGGAGAGATCATAGAAGACAGCCACTATGCCAGAGTGGGCGACATCTTCACCCTGCGCCGGGCGTCCTATGAGAACCGCGACAGCGATACGGGCCGCGTCCTGTCTGCTGAAGAGGTCCGGCAGTATCTCAAAGACGACCGCGCCTTCGAGTCCAGCCTATTGGACTACACCGACACGGACTACGAGGTGGTCGCCGTCGTGACCATGCCGAATCCCTTAAGCTACCGCTACTACGGCGCGCCGGAGTTCGTCATGAGCGCCGCGCAGTTTAAAGAGGCGACCGGGACGGCGGACGCCATGTACTATGCCTTCAATGTGGACGAAGCGCACCGGCAGGCGATGGAAGACTTCCTCGCGGATTTCACCGAAAGCGAGGACGCGCAGTACAGCTACGAGAGCCGCCTGACCGCCGAGCAGTCCTTCGCCTCCATGCGCGGCATGTTCCTGCTGGCCGGCGGCGCTCTGAGCCTGATCGTCGGCATGATCGGCGTGCTGAATTTCTTCAACACAATTCTCACCGGCATCCTGACCAGAAGGCGTGAGTTCGCGGTACTGCAGTCCGTAGGCATGACCGGCAGACAGCTTAAGGGGATGCTGGTGCGGGAGGGCGTCTGCTACGCGCTCCTCACCCTCCTTCTCGCCTTCGCGCTGATCCTCGCCACCGCGCCCTTCGTGTCGTCGCTGTTGGGCTCCACATTCTGGTTTTTCACTTACCGCTTCACGGCGCTGCCGGCACTCGCCATCACGCCTGTTTTCCTTATGCTGGGCGTACTGCTGCCGCTTGTCGTCTACCGCTTCAGCGCCGACAGGTCGGTGGTGGAAAGACTGAGGGAGACGGAATGATCCGTCTCCCCTTCTCCATCGGTATCCGTCATTTTCATTTCACAACTCTCACGCCGCCTTCACTCTCTCCCACTTATCGCCCCTGTACCGGAAGAAAAAGAAGACCGCGCGCACAATCCAGTCGGTCGTCATCGCCATCCAGACGCCCATGAGCCCCAGCCCGAGATACATGGCCAGCACATAGCTGAAGGCGATGCGGAATACCCACATGGACACGATGGCAACCCACATGCAGAACGCCACATCGTTGGCGGCGCGCAGCGCGTTCGGCAGCGTAAAGGACGGCGCCCAGAAAATCACGGCAAGCGCCGCGTGATAGGTGATGACCTGTCTCGCGAGCTGTCCCGTCTCCGGCGAAAGATTGTAGACGCGGATGATAAGCGGCAGAATCAAAAGGATAAAAATATTCACCGCGAGAATCGACAAATAAGAGTACCGCATCAGCTTCTTCGTGTAGTAGCGCACCTGTTCAAAATCGTTGGCGCCCACGCACTGCGCGACCACCGCGGACAGCGCCAGTCCCACCGAAGATCCTCCCAGCACCGCAAAGGCGCACACACTGTTGGCCACCGCGTTGGCCGCGATGGACACCGTGCCGAAGGAAGACACCAGGCTCATCACCAGAATCTTGCCCAGCTGGAACATACTGTTCTCCATGCCGTAGGGGATACCGATGTGGAGCACCTTCCCCAGCACCTGCCACTTCACGCGTATGGAAAGCAGCTTTCTGACGTGCAGCGTTTTCTTCGGATTGCAGAGCAAAATAAGCATCCAGACGCCCGCGAACATCCGCGATCCCGTCGTGGGAAACGCCGCGCCCTCCACGCCCCAGCCCAGACCGTAGAGCAAAATCGCATTGCCGATCAGATTCAGCCCGTTCATCACCAGAGACATGAACATCGGCGTCCTGGAATCCCCCATCGCGCGAAACATCGCCGCGCCCACGTTGTAGACCGCCAGAAAAGGAATCGAGGCCGCGACGATCATCAGATAAATATCGCAGTTACGCATGACGTCCGGCTCAATCCGCCCAAAGACAACGTGCAGGATAAACCATTTGCCCGCGTACATCAGCGCCGTGATCAGCAGGGAAAAGGCGAACGAAAACAGAAGCGTCTGTTCCACCGCGTCGCAGCCGTCCTCCTCATGCCGCCTGCCCAGAGCCTGCCCGGCCACGATAGCGCCGCCCGTGGCAAGCGCCGTAAACATATTGATCAGAAGCACCATGATAGTGTCGATCAGCGAGACCGCGGACACGGCGGACTCCCCGACCGACGCCACCATGACGGAATCCGCCAGCCCGACGAAGATCGCCAGAAACTGCTCTATCAGCAGGGGCACGATCAGCTTCCGCAGATCCTGCCCGCTGAAGAGATATTTCTTCTGTATACTCTCGGATTTCTCCGTTTCTCTTTCCATCGAAAACGCCTCCCGTCTTCCGACACAGCGCATCCTGCCAGACGTTCCATGTCGAATCTGCAATACCGGTTATAGCATTTTCTTTTTCATCTGTCAACAGCCTGCTATGGCAGCATCACGTCCACCGTCCGGTACTCGTTCCCGCCCTCCCAGACGGAGAGGATCAGCCCAGCGACCTCGTCCACATCGATCACCCTGTCGAAGCCGGTCATATCCCACGCGCGCTTCTTCGCGCTGTCCATATAACCTTTCCCGCCGGCTCCCGCCATATCAGGAAGCCTCGTACCGTCCCGAAGAATCAGACTTCTGACTGTCGGGACGCCGTTTTCATCCAACTCTGCCTCCGGCGCTTTGTCCGCCTCATAGTTCACCCGGACGGAGACCGGCGAGAGATCGATGCTCTCCACGGTAAATGCCGTGCTCTCCACCGGCCGTCCCACCGCGATATGCTCCGCCGCGCTCACATCCGGGAGGGGGATGTCAAACTCCCATCTGCCTCTCGCCCACGACTTTATGACAGGCTTGCGGGCGCCGGAGGCGTCTGTGGTATACTCCACCGCGTCGATGTCCTGAAATCCCACGTGGAGCGTCCTGCCAAGCAGCGAGTCCTGTGAGCCTCCCCTGCCTCCGATGCTTGCCTGGATCACATATGACAGATCGCCGTTCTCGTCTGTATAACTGTTGAGGGTTCTGCCCTCCTCGTCGTACGCCACCGGCGTTCCGTCGTCATACACCAGATTTCCCTCCTCGTCGGCGGTGATCCCGGTATAGATATGGCCGGACATATTGACCCAGCTATTCTCTCCGTCGGGATCGTCAGCCAGATAGACCTCCGTCAGGCCCGCCGACACAGTCTCCCACGCCTCCGCCTGAAAACCGGAGATACGGAAAGACAGATAGGCAAACTTCTCATCCGCGACAACCGTCTCCGGCGCGATCGTCACGCCGTCGCAGGTCACGGCAGGCACCTCCGAAG
>CANPXP010000066.1 GCA_947586255.1 uncultured Lachnospiraceae bacterium
GAGAAGGCGCCGTAACCGCCGCTGATTTTGGGGGGGGGGGTATCTGCATCAGCATCAAGGATAACGGTGTCGGCATGAGCCGGGAGACGATCGATCGGGTGATGAACGGTACCTACAGAGAGAGCGGCAGGGCCGCCGGCTCCAACGGGATCGGCATGGACAACGTGATATCGCGTATGCGGCTGTACACGGGGGATGAAGACGCGGTGGCGATCAACAGCGAGGGAAAAGGACAGGGCACAGAAGTGCTGATCCGTATCAGGCAGCCAGCCGGCGGCGGTGTGAACGGCGGCCCGGAGGGACAGCGCGGCACAGAAGAACAGTGAGGAAATGCATTCCGGAATGGAGATAAGGTATGTACAGGATCATGTTGGCGGACGATGAGGGGATCGTCATCGACTCGCTCAAATTTATTATCGAGAAGGAATTTGGCAGTGAGTGCATGGTAGAGTATGCCAAGACCGGCAGGAGCGTGATCGAACTGGCGGAGAATTACCGGCCGGATATTGCGATCATGGATATTCAGATGCCCGGCATTAACGGTATCGAAGCCATGAAAGAGATACGGGCGACCAATCAGAATGTCGTGTTCATCGTGATGTCGGCTTATGACAAGTTTGACTATGCCAAGGAAGCCATCAGGCTGGGTGTGCTGGAATATATCACAAAGCCCATGGAGAAGACGCGGATCGTGGCTGCGATCCGAAAGGCGATGGCGCAGATCGACAGAGAGCGCGAGAAGCGCAGTAACGATCTTTTGATCCGTGAGAAGCTGGAGACGGTGGCGCCGATCATAGAGAGCGGACTGATATACGATATTCTTTTGCAGGAGCATTTTACCAAAGACATCGACAGCTACAGGGAGCTGCTGGGGATAGAACAGGAGTATGCGTATATGGCGGTCGTGGTATGCGGCGAGGCTCAGGAGGGGAGCCATCTGACCAATGCGGTGGGAAGCAGCGTCCGCATCAGCCGACATGAACAGGAAGTGCGGGAGGCGTTAAAAGAAGGTTTTGCGGGATGCGTCGTGGGATCGGTCATGGCGAACAAGATCGCCGTTCTGGTTCCCTGCAGTGAAGAGTCCATGGATTACAACAAAAGGATAGAACTGATTGAAAAGTCGAGGGCGATGGTCCGGGAGCTTCGCAGGAAGACCGATATCAATTTCCGCATCGGCATCGGCTCTATCAGGCAGATGAAGGAAGTGAAAAATTCCTATTCGGAAGCGCTTAACGCGCTCGTACGCACTACCGGAAGCGTGGCGCACGCGGATGACCTGCCGATCCACTGCGAATACGGAGGGGATTATCCGATCCATCTGGAAAAGCGCCTGTTTGAGGAGGTGAAGAACGGGGAACCGAACCGCGCCATGCTGACGGCGGGGAAATTTTTTGATTGGATGATGGATAACAACCCCGACAGCCGGATGGCTATCCGCTTAAAGGTGCTTGAATTTGTCCTCTGGGCGGAACATATCGCCTATGAGAACGGCGGTATGACCTACGAGTTTAACACGCGAAACGAGTATCTTCCGGAGGTGATGAACGCCGCCGATGCGGAGACGCTTCGGAAGTGGTTTGTCCTGAAGGTGGGCGAGGCGTGCCAGAACGTCCTGCACAAGGTGTCCGAGAAGTCTGTCAGCCAGGTGGAGACGGCGAAGGCATATATCAGGGACAATTATAATAAAGATATCTCACTTGACGATGTGTCGCGCCGGGTCAATATAAGCCCCTATTATTTCAGCAAAATCTTTAAAGAAGAAACGGGAGAGGGATTCGTGGAATACCTGACCGGCGTCCGCATGGAAAAGGCGAAGGAGCTGCTGTCCACTACGGAGTGCTCCATGAAAGAGATCTGCTCCATGGTAGGATATGCGGATCCCAATTATTTCAGCCGGTCGTTCAAGAAAAACGTGGGTGTCACGCCTACGGAATATAAGGCGGAAGGGGGCGCGGAGCAGCGATGTTGAAAAGGTGTATCGGCGAGATCCTTGCCGTGACGCTTCTGGTCTGCTGTATGGCGTGCGGACAGGCGGAAACCGGAAGCATAGAGAAAAAAGAAGAGGACGACAAGATCCAGATCGGCATGAGTTTTGACTCCTTCGTCATCGAGAGATGGCAGAGAGACAGGGACGTGTTTGTCTCTGTGGCCAAGGAGCTGGGCGCGGAAGTCAACGTACAGAATGCCAACGGAGACATTGAAGAACAGAAGAAGCAGATCGACTATTTTATACAGAAGGGCATGGATGTGATTGTCATCGTCTGTATCGATTCCGACGCGCTGAAAGAATCCGTGAAAAAGGCTGAGGAAGCAGGAATCAGGATCGTTGCCTATGACCGTCTGATCAAGGACGCGGAGATCGATCTGTATATCTCATTTGATAATGCCATGGTGGGAACCATGATGGGACAGGCGCTTGTCGATGCGGGCGTCTCGGGCGGCAATGTGCTTATGCTGGGCGGTTCTCCCACGGACAGCAATGTTCCTCTTGTGGAGGACGCCTTCCGCAGGGTGATGCGGGACAACGATGTGACGATCGTGGACAGCGCACATGCGGAGGGATGGCGCGCAGAGCTGGCGGCGGCGTACATATATGATCACAGCGCGGAGCTTCAGGATATAGACGCCATCATGTGCGGCAACGACGATCTTGCCACCCAGACCATACGCGCGCTGGCGGAGAACCGGATGGCGGGCGATATTCTCGTAGTCGGGCAGGATGCCGACCTGGCGGCATGCCAGCGCATTGTGGAAGGCACGCAGGTCATGACGGTGTATAAGCCGGTAGAGCGGCTTGCCACCAAAGCTGCGCAGGCGTCCGTCGCCCTTGCCAGGGGAGAAGAACTGAGCGCGTCGGATGTCACGATGCTCGAGAACGGCAGTTACGAGATACCCTATATCGGGTTGGAACCCATAAGCGTCAACTGCGACAATATTGACGAAGTCATTATCGGAAGCGGTTTCCATCTGAAGGAGGACGTGTATCTGAATGCGCCGGAAAAAATGCCGCAGTAGGATATTGGGGATATATCATGAAGATGCGATAGGATTTTTTTGCGCTGCATCGGCCGCATTTTGACAAATTTGTGCTAACCCTTTTCCCTCGTGTACAGGTAACGGCATGAAAATATACAGAAAATCGCAAGTTATTCCTATTCAATTTGTGTTAGATTGAACTTGTGACAGGTGCAGGCTTTTACCGCATCTGTGGCGGAAACCAATAAAATCTCACAAATTAAGGGAGGAAAAACATGAAGAAGAAATTGTTATGTATGCTTATGGCAACGGCAATGACCGCGACCCTGTTAGCGGGATGCGGCGGCGGTTCCTCTGCAGGGACAGACAGCGCGTCCGCACCGGCAGCGGACAGCACAGCGGCGGCAGATACAGCAGCGGATAGCACAGCAGCGGCAGATACGGCGGCGGCAGACACGGCAGCAGCGGATACGACCGCGGCAGGCGGCGGCAAAGTAGGCGTGGCGATGCCTACCAAAGATCTGCAGAGATGGAATCAGGACGGCTCGAATATGCAGTCCGAGCTGGAAGCGGCAGGTTACGAGGTAGACCTTCAGTATGCGGCGAACGATATTGCTACTCAGGTTTCCCAGATCGAGAATATGATCAACTCCGGGTGCCAGCTTCTCGTTATCGCATCCATCGACGGTGATTCCCTCGGCACGGTTCTTGAGCAGGCCAAGGAAAAAGAGATTCCGGTTATCGCTTATGACCGTCTGATCATGAATTCCGATGCGGTTTCCTACTATGCTACGTTCGACAACTACATGGTAGGCACGAAACAGGGCGAATACATCAGGGACCAGCTTGATCTCGACAATGCGGCAGGCCCTTTCAACATTGAGCTTGTAACAGGCGATCCCGGTGACAATAACGCAAGATATTTCTTCGGCGGCGCTATGGATGTTCTTCAGCCGTACATTGACGCCGGCAAACTGGTAGTTAAGTCCGGACAGACCGATTTTGAGACGGTTGCAACCGCTAACTGGTCTACAGAGACGGCGCAGGCGAGAATGGATGCCATCATTTCCGCCAACTATGCAGACGGCACGAAGCTGGACGCTGTTCTTTGCTCCAACGATTCTACAGCGCTTGGCGTTGAGAACTCTCTGGAAGCCAACTACACAGGCGACTGGCCGATCATTACGGGTCAGGACTGCGATATCGCTAACGTGAAGAACATGATCGCAGGCAAACAGTCCATGTCTATCTTCAAGGATACACGTACTCTTGCTTCCAAGGTTGTAGAGATGGTTGACGCGATCATGAAGGGCGGCGAGGCTCCGGTCAACGATACCGAGACATATGATAACGGCAAGGGTGTTGTTCCTTCCTATCTGTGCGAGCCCGTATTCGCGGATGTCAACAATTACAAAGAGCTGTTGGTAGACTCCGGTTACTATGCAGAGAGCGATTTGCAGTAGTATGAGTAAAATCGCTTCGCAATTTAACTCGTAAAGCTGCCCGGCAGCTTATGATGAGAAGAGAAGCAAATATACGGCAGGCGGTACTTTCGCCTGCCGGTTTTCAAAAGGGTCAATATCCTGAAGGATAGGAAATCTGAATGTGTAGTGGTTGGGAGGGATACAATTGGCAAAAGTTTTACTGGAAATGAAAAATATTACCAAGACTTTCCCCGGTGTTAAGGCGCTTGATAATGTGAATCTGAAAGTGGAGGAGGGCGAGATCCACGCTCTGGTAGGCGAGAACGGCGCCGGCAAATCTACGTTGATGAATGTGCTGAGCGGCATATATCCCTACGGGACCTATACGGGCGACATCATCTATAACGGCGAGGTATGCAGATTCAATCAGATCAAGGACAGTGAAGAGAAAGGAATCGTGATCATTCACCAGGAACTGGCGCTGATTCCTTATATGACGATCGGTGAAAATATGTTTCTGGGTAACGAGAGAGGCCACAGATATAAATTAGACTGGAATGAAACATTTGGTCGTGCGGGCGAACTGTTAAAGACGGTAGGCCTACAGGAGACGCCCCAGACATTGATTAAAGATATAGGCGTAGGCAAACAGCAGCTTGTGGAGATCGCCAAGGCGCTCGCCAAGAACGCGAAGCTTCTTATCTTGGACGAACCCACGGCATCTCTGAATGAGACGGATTCCAGGGCGCTTCTGGATCTGCTTCTCAAATTTAAGAAACAGGGCATGACTTCCATTATTATCTCCCATAAATTAAATGAAATCTCTTATGTGGCGGATAAGATCACCGTGATCCGCGACGGGTCAACGATAGAGACGCTGGATAAGAAAACAGACGATATCTCGGAAGCGCGTATCATCAAGGGTATGGTTGGCCGTGAGCTGTCGGACCGTTTCCCGAAGCGGGAGAAGCATATCGGTGATATCAATCTGGAGATTAGGGATTGGAGCGTATATCATCCGCTGTATTCGGAACGGAAAGTGGTGGACGGCGTCAGTATCAATGCCCGCAAAGGTGAAGTGGTGGGAATCTCGGGCCTGATGGGTGCGGGGCGCACAGAACTTGCCATGAGCGTGTTCGGCAAGAGTTACGGAACCAATATCAGCGGAAAGGTCTATATCAACGGCGAGGAAGTTCACTTAAATTCGGTGCATGACGCCATCAGACACAAGTTGGCATATGTGACGGAGGACCGCAAGGGCAACGGCCTGATCTTAAGCAATCCCATTAAGATCAATACGACGTTGGCGAATCTGGACGGTGTGAGCAGTCACAGTATTATCGATAAGGACAAAGAGTACAGTGTGGCGGTAGAATATAAAGAAAAGCTTAGAACCAAGTGCCCTACTGTGGAGCAGAATGTCGGCAACTTAAGCGGCGGCAACCAGCAGAAGGTCCTGCTGGCAAAGTGGATGTTTGCGGACCCTGATGTGCTGATCCTGGACGAGCCGACAAGAGGTATTGATGTAGGCGCCAAGTATGAGATCTACTGCATTATCAATCAGTTGGTAGCTGAGGGAAAGACGGTTATCATGATCTCCTCGGAACTGCCGGAGATCCTCGGTATGTGCGACAGGATCTATGTCATGAATGAAGGCAGAATCGTGGGCGAGCTTGACGGCAGCGAGGCAACGCAGGAGATCATCATGTCATGCATTTTAAAATCCAGTAGCAAAGGAGCGTAAGGAAGTATGAATAAGGCAAAAACGTTAGATATAGTAAAAAAATATACGATGATTCTTATGCTGGTCCTGATCACGGCATTCTTTGCGTGGCGGACGAATGGCGCGATCCTTCTGCCGATGAACGTCAGCAGTCTGATCTCGCAGAACGCATATGTTTTCATTCTGGCAACCGGTATGCTGTTATGTATCCTGACCGGCGGCAACATCGATCTGTCGGTTGGCAGCGTTGTGTGCTTTGTCGGCGCCATCGGCGCGGTACTTATGGTCAATAAAGGTATGAATATGGCGCTTGCCATTTTGATCATGCTCCTGATCGGTATCGCTATCGGTGCATGGCAGGGCTTCTGGATCGCGTTTGTCAGAATTCCTCCTTTCATTGTAACACTGGCGGGCATGCTGATATTCAGGGGATTGAGCAATGTTGTCCTGGACGGCATGACGGTTTCTATTCAGAACTGCACGACCTTTGTCAATCTGTTTGGCGGCGGCGCGAACTGTTACATACCCGATGTGCTTGGCGGCAGCGGGATCAACATGACCTGTATTGTGGCAGGCGTCATTGTCATGCTGATTTTTATTGCGTCACAGATCATCGGAAGGCTTAATAAGAAGAAAAAAGGATATGAGCTGGAGAAGCCTGCGGGAATGATCATTAAGACTGTTCTGATCAGTGCGGTTATTCTGGCCTTTACGGTCAGACTGGCACAGCATAAGGGTATACCGAGTGTGCTGATCTGGGTTATGATCGTGATACTTGTGTATTCTTATATTACCTCCAACACCACGATAGGCCGTTACTTCTATGCGGTGGGCGGCAATGAGAAGGCCACCAAGCTGTCCGGTATCAACACAAACAACGTATACTTCCTGGCATACCTGAATATGGGCTTCCTCTCCGCACTGGCCGGCATGGTCACGATTGCCAGACTGACATCGGCGCAGCCTACATACGGTCAGAACTACGAGATGGATGCGATCGCGTCCTGCTTCATCGGCGGCGCTTCCGCATACGGCGGAATCGGTACGGTTCCCGGCGTTATCGTCGGTGCGGTTCTGATGGGCGTCATCAACCTCGGCATGTCGCTGATGGGCGTAGACCAGAATATGCAGAAGGTGGTTAAGGGACTTGTGCTTCTGGCAGCCGTTATCTTTGATGTTGTATCCAAGAGGGGCGGCAAACTGATCGAGAAGAATTAGAACATAGACGGGCAGTCGTCAAGAAAAGCTCTGCGAAAGCAGGGCTTTTTCGATTTCAAAATCTATGTCAGAACAGATCTGTCCGTTGCCACGGCGGCAACCCGGAATGCGGACGTTTCTCTCAGCGCCTGGCCGCGGGGAGATAGACGGAGAAGACGCTTCCGACGCCCGGCGTTGAGCTGACCTTGATGTAGCCGCCCTCTTTGGCAATGATCTCACGGGCGAGATAGAGCCCGATGCCGAGGCCTTCCCCGTCGTGGACGTCCGGGGAGCGGTGAAAGCGGGTGAAGATGCGCGGCAGTTCCTCTTCGGGGATGCCGCGGCCCGTGTCGGCGACGTCGATACGGCAGAACATTTCATAGCTTGCGGCGCTTACCGTCACGCCGCCCCGGGCGGTGTATTTGAGAGCGTTGTCCAGAAGATTGCCGACTGCTTCCGTCGTCCATTTTTCGTCGAAGACGGCGGTGATGTCCGTCGGCTCGAAGATGAGGGAGAGCCCTTTGTTCTCAGCGGGGAGAGCGAACTGGGTATGCAGTCTGTCGAGCATGGGAGCAAGGGGTGTCATGCGCGGAGAGAGCGCGAAGACGTCGCTCTCCAGGTGGGACATTTTGACCAGAGATTCTATGAGAAAGCGCAGCTTGGTCGTCTGTGTCTCCAGGGCATGGACGTACTCGCGGCCGTCGTCCGACAGTTCCTGCTCCGACAGCAGCTCCGTGTAGAGCAAAATGTTGGAGATCGGCGTCTTGGTCTGGTGGGAGATGTCGGAGATGATTTCCTTGATGCGCGTCCGCTCCTCGGCGACACGCATCGCTGACGTCGCGGAGGCGGTCAGATAGTCGTGGAATCGGTTTTCCAACGCGGAGTGCAGGGATTCGTCGAAGGTCTCTTCGGGGAGCGTGCCGTCGGCCGCGCTGTCCAGCATATGGTTCAGCTTCCCATACAGACGTCTGGTATGTGCGCGAAAGAGAACTGCGCAGATGAGGAGCGAGAGGGCGATGAGCAGCAGGGCGGCGGCGATATAGAGAGCGATGTTGTCAGGAAAAAGCATACTTTCAATCCTTTTCATAAACAGGGGCCGTCGGCTCCCACACATAGCCGACGCCGTATACGGTTCTGATGCGGCCATCGGCTTCCAGCTTGTCCCGCAGGCGCTTCACGGTGACGGAGAGCGCATTCTCCTCCACAAATTCGGCGTCGCCTGTCCAGACGGCGTCCATCAGTCTGTCGCGGCTTAAGGTGATGCCGGCGTTCTCCACGAGGACGCGCAGCAGCTTCTGCTCCGTCCTGCTGAGTGTGACGGGTCTGCCGTTGCAGGTGAATTCCATGTGTTCAAAATCGAAGACATAGCCGCCGCTTCTGTACGGATGGCCGGATGCGGAGGCGTCGCGCTTTTTGCGAAGCTGTGCGCCCACTCTGGCGCGCAGGACGGCCAGACTGAAGGGTTTGGTGATATAGTCGTCGGCGCCCTGTTCCAGACCGGCGACGATATCGGTTTCCAGATCGTTGGCGGTCAGCATGATGACGCCGCAGTCGTCGCGCTGTCTGATCGTCCGCAGCAGATCGAAGCCGCTTCCGTCGGGCAGATTGACGTCCAGTATCACAAGGGCATAGCGGTCCGCGGCAAGCCGCCTCTCGGCTTCCCGGACGGAGCAGCAGGTCTGTGTCCTTACCTGATCGGTTGTGAGCGCGCGGGCCAGTCCTTCCGCCAGCGCGCGGTCGTCCTCGACGATGAGTATGGTGTCCATGACTGCGCCTTTCGTGTGGTTCGGGTCGAAATTATTGTACGACCGAATCCCGCGCATGTCAACGAAACGGGGTGGACAGCCGCGCGCAAAGTGCTATAATGCTGATTAGACCCGCGGTGAAAGCGCGGGGCGGATCAATGAAAAGACAGAAACGGAGACAATCATGAACAACGAACTGACACAGAAGGATATTGAGCGGATGGAGGAGGAGATCGAGTACCGGAAGCTGGTGGTGCGCAAGCAGGCGCTGGAGGATGTGAAGTCGGCCAGAGCGCACGGCGATCTGAGTGAGAATTTTGAGTACCATGCGGCCAAGAAGTTCAAGAACCAGAACGAGAGCAGGATACGGTATCTGGAGAGAATGATTAAGACGGCGGTGATCGTGTCCGACGAGTCCGCGGAGGATGAGGTGGGACTAAACAACACCGTGGAGGTCTGCATCGAGGAGGACAATACGACGGAGAAGTACAAGCTGGTGACGACGGTGCGCGGCAATTCTCTGGAGGGTCTGATCAGTATTGAATCGCCGCTGGGTAAGGCGCTCATGGGACATAAGGTGGGCGACCGGGTCTACGTGGAGGTCAATAAAGAGTTTGGATATTATCTGGTCATAAAAAGTATCGAGAATACGGTGGATGACGGTACGGATAAACTGAGGGGCTTCTGATTGCGGAAGCTCCTTTTTGGATATGCCGCCGATTTTGACCGGCTGCAGGGCGACAGATACGGCGCCTGTCCGAAGAAGCCGGCATAAATGGGACAGCCCCCGCATATACCTTACAAAGCGCGTGTGCAAGGCGCGTCGGGAATGGAGGGGCAGGCATGTATGAAATGAAAACGGCGGCGGAAACGCTCCGTATGCTCGGGGCGGACAAGGACAGGGGACTTGGGCGAAGGGAGGCGCTGGAGCGAAAGGCGAAGTACGGTGCGAATCAGCTGAGGGAGCAGGAGAAAAGGAGCGTTTGGCAGATGCTTCTTCAGCAGCTCAACGATCCGCTGATTCTGATTCTCGTGGCGGCGATGGGTATTTCCATGATATTAGGGGAGTTCGGGGACGCGGCGATCATCGTCACGGTGATTGTTCTGAACGCCACTGTGGGCATCATTCAGGAGGGCAAGGCGGACAGGGCGATGGAGGCGCTTCGGCGGATATCTTCGCCGCAGGCGCACGTGATGCGCGACGGCGCGCGCGTCAGGCTTCCGGCGGAGGAACTTGTGCCGGGCGATATTGTTCTTCTGGAAGCCGGCAATGTGATTCCGGCAGATCTCAGACTGGTTGAGACAATCGGGGTTTGTGTAGAAGAGTCTGCCCTCACGGGAGAGTCTGTGCCGGTGGAGAAGGACGCGGATTATGTCGCGGATCTGCCGGGGGATAACAGTGACAGAAATATGGCGTACATGTCCACTTACATGACCAGGGGACGGGGCGTGGGCGTCGTGACGGCGACGGGAATGGAGACGCGCATCGGCCGCATTGCGGACATGCTTCATGGCGGCGGGGAGAAGCTGACGCCCCTGCAGGTCAGGCTGGGAGAACTCGGCAAGGCGTTGAGTTTTCTGGCGGTGGGGATCTGCGTTTTTCTCTTCGCGACGGCGGTATGGCAGAAGCGCGACGTGGGAGACATGCTTCTGACGTCCGTATCCCTGGCGGTGGCGGCGGTGCCGGAAGGGCTGCCCGCGATCGTGACAATCGTGCTGGCTCTAAGCGTGTCGCGCATGGTGCGGGCGAATACGATTGTCCGCAAGCTGTCCTCCGTGGAGACGCTGGGGTCTGTCGAGGTGGTCTGCTCGGACAAGACGGGCACGCTGACACAGAACAGGATGACGGTGACGGAGTGCTGGCTGGAAGGGCGGCTGTTCACGGGGGAGAGTTTCAGGGAGTTTGTGACTGCTGCTGCGAGGACGCTGGACGGCGGCGTCTCCGCGCGGACAGACAATACGGCTGCCTGGCGTTTCCTGGCGGGCTGCGTGCTGTGCAATGACGGCGTCCCGGAGGACGGGGAGAGAGTCGGCGACCCGACGGAGCTGGCGCTTCTGCGGCTGGCGGAAGAGTGCGGGGCGGATATCGAGGGAATG
>CANPXP010000067.1 GCA_947586255.1 uncultured Lachnospiraceae bacterium
GCATGATCTCCACAGCGTGCTCCGACGCCGGCACGAAGGAAGTGATGCGCGAGCGCACGCCGCACGCCTCCTCCCTGCGCTCGACCTGCTGCCACATCGGCCCCGCCGTGAGCACGCTCTTCGTCTGCCTGTCCGTAAAGCGCTGCGCCTCCGCCTGCGCCGACACGCCCGTGGCCGAATAGCAGTCACCGTTCCTGAGCCTGTACCAGAAATTTCGTGTGGACTTGTTGTTGTGCAGTTCCTCCGCGCTGACCGGCTGCAGGACGAACTCATTCTGACCGCGTTTCAGATCACCGCCCAGTCGCGGCGTGACCGCTCCCTTCAGCCCCTGTTCCCCCGCGATAGGAAAATACAGATAGCTCGTGTTCTCCGGCTGCTCCAGCCGGAACGTCCCCTTGTCGTCCAGAAATTCATACATCTCTGCCATGCGTATACCTCCCCCTCTTCTCCGCATCTATTTTTATCATAAGAAAAAACGCGCGAAATTACAACGCGAAATCTTCTCACTTCATCTTTCATCGCACTGCGCGCCCGCCGTTCTAATAGAACTTCACCACTTCCCGCACGCCGTACTGCGCCATAAAGCGCTGCAGATCCGCCTCCCCGCGAATCAGCATGACCTCCTCGAACTGTCCCGTGTGAATATCCTGAAAGCCCGCCACCTGCTCTCCCGTGCAGATGCTGCACCGGATCGCCGCCCGTTGACTTGATGGGTCAAATGGGACGGCCCGCTTTTCCTGCTTTGCCTTTTTTCCGAATCCCAGCATGATTTTGCTCCTTTACTTAGTAGTATTACATAAATACCTTCCGTTGACAAGCGCAGCCCTGCAGTCCGTCCGTGAAAATTTTTCATGAAAACTTAAGAATCCCCGACACCTTTTGTTAAGGTTTCACGTCTAATATATGTGAAAGTATCAGGCGGAACAGGCCGCAGGGCCGCGCCCGCGCGCGGACAAGCGCACAGAACACGACAGACAGGGGACGGAAGATACAGTGCAGCAGGATATACGAAAGAGACCGTACAGCGAAAGACAGCGCGCGCCAAGGACCGACGACAGACAGACCTCCGGCGGGCAGACGAGAAAGGCACAGGCACGCAGACAGACAGACGCCCGGCGAGGAGCCGCAGACAGCCGGTCACACACCGGCAGGCGTTCCGCGTCCGAGCAGCGTTCAAACGCCGGCAGACGTTCCGCATCCGAGCAGCGGCCAAACGCCGACAGACGTTCCGTATCCGGACAGCGCCTCAATGCCGGCAGGCCGGGCGCGTCCGGGCAGCGTTCAAACGCAGGCAGACGTTCCGCGTCCGGGCAGATCGTTCAATATCCAGGCCGACCAGTACAGTCAATTAAAAGGCGGCGGGCCAGAAGACGGCGAGTCCTGTTTTACCGCGGTCTCGCGTTTGCCATGTTCGTCCTATTTCTTGTAGGTATATTCAAATTGACCGGAATAGTTTATCACAGAATACACGAATGGGTGCAGAACAGAGAAGTCAACTCTGTGTGGTCAGAAAATGACACAGATGTACAAGATACCGGAAATCCGTACAAAAAGCCCGACATCACTGTCGATTTACTGGAAATCAACCGCTATTCCAGGCCCGGCGACGAGCTGAAGAAAGTCAAAAGCATTTTCGTGCATTACACCGCGAATCAGGGAACCTCCGCCGAGCAGAACCGAAGCTATTTCGCCAACCTCGCCGATACGGGCGAGCGCTCCGCCAGCGCGCACTTTATCATCGGTTACAACGGGGAAATCCTGCAGTGCATTCCTCTGAATGAGGAAGCCTACGCCGTGAAAGGCAGAAATGACGATTCCGTCTCGATCGAGTGCTGTTACCTGTCCGAGGACGGCAAATTCACCTCCTCCACCCGCGCCTCTCTCGTCGAACTTCTGGCATGGCTCTGCGGAGAATACGGCCTGACATCGGAGGATATTCTGCGCCACTACGACGAGGGCGGCAAGAAATGTCCTCTCTATTACGTGGAGCACGAGGAGGAGTGGGCGGCGCTGAGGGACGACGTGGCCCGCTACATGGAAGAAGCCGTCGAGTAGGCTGCCATTCCTTCTTTCAGGCGGCGCAGTCCATCCTCCAGAACCGCCCGTGGGCACGCCACGTTCATGCGCAGGAACCGCTCGCCGCCGCTGCCGAACTGCGCCCCTTCCGACAGGTACAGCCCTGTTCTTCTTCTGATATCATCCGCGATATCGTCCGCCGTCTTCTTCCCTGTCAGGCATTGCAGCCACATGAGATAGGTCGCCTGAGAGGGCACGACGCGCAGCTGCGGGATCTCGCCCGCGATGTAATCCGCCGCCAGCTTCTTATTACCAAAGATATATTCCCGCAGTTCATCCAGCCACGCCTCGCCCCTCGTGAACGCCGCCACCGCCGCCGTCACGGCGAAAGCGTTGGGCTCCGCGATCTCGTCGGTATTCAGCCCCCGCCACACCTTATGGCGAATCGTCTCATCGGGCACGGCCACCGCCGCCGTCTGTATGCCCGCCAGATTGAACGCCTTGGTCGGGGCGATGCAGGTGACGCTGTTCTTCCGACACGTATCTGAGACGGCAGCAAAGGGCGTATACCCGCAGCCAGGATCCGTCAGGTCACAGTGAATCTCATCGGAGAGCACGAGTACATGGTACTTCGCGCACAGCTCCCCGATGCGCGCAAGTTCTTCCGCGCTCCATATTTTTCCGACGGGATTGTGCGGATTGCAGAGAATCATCAGGGTCGTCTGCGGATCGGCAAGACCGCGCTCCAGGCCGTCGAAATCGATTTCATAGCGCTCCCCGTCATACAGAAGCGGATTCTCCAGCACCTGCCTGCCGTTATTGAGGATCGAGTTGTAAAAGATATTGTAGACCGGCGGCTGTATGAGCACCTTTTCCGCCGGCGTCGTCAGCTTACGCACAACGCTGGAAATCGCGGGCACGACGCCCGTGCAGAAGATCAGCCAGTCCTTTTGCAACCTGAAGCCGTGTCTCCTCTCCCACCAGCCGGCATACGCCTCATACCACGCGTCGGGAACCACACAATAGCCGAAGACGCCGTGCGACGCCCGTTCCCGAATCGCCTCCCGCACCTCGGGCGCGGTGGGAAAATCCATGTCGGCGACCCACATGGGAAGCTCGCCAGCCGCCACATCCCATTTCAGGGAATCCGTGTCCCTTCTGTCTATGCCTGTGTCGAAATCATATTTCATACCCTGCCGCTCCTGTATGTTCCCATATCCTACCGCTTCTGTATGCTCCGCGCTCTGTTGGCCTCTGCCTCCACACCGCTTACCTGCAGATAATCTTCGTCCTGTCGGGATCGACCTTATCCTTCTCGATGATGAGCTCGTCGATGTGTTCCGCGCGGATCACGCCGCCGGAAGGGTTGATCACACTGTCGATCTTCGTGACGATATCCGCGTCCACCGTGGAATACTCAAAGGCCAGCGTCGTGTTGATCAGCTTGCAGTTCTTCATCACGAGATTGTCTATATAGCACATGCCCTGCAGACTCTCGACGGTGCAGTTGACAAGCGTCAGGTTCTTCGCGTTCCAGCCCAGATATTCGCCGGAGATAAAGGAGTCGTACACCGTCACATGATCGCCGTTCCAGAAGGCGTCCTTCGAGAGCAGCCGCGAATCGTGAATCTCCACATTCTCCGCGCCGTCGAAAGAATAGTTTCCGTAGAGCGTCAGATCCCGCACGGTCATGTTGCGGCTGTTCATCGCGAAGTAATCTCCCCTCGCCGTCACCCGCTCCAGACGCACTCCGTCGCAGCTCCACAGCGTCTCAGCGGCATTGGGAAAAGATACGTTCCTGAGCGTCAGGTCACGGCACCTGCGAAAGTTTTTGGGCGCCTCGATCGCGCAGTCCTCCGCCAGCATATTCTCCGTGTACCACACGCCGGCTCTGGCCATATCAAACCATGTGCAGTTCTTCGCCACAATGTTGCGGGAGTACCAGAGAGGATATTTCCACTTGAACATACTGCCCTCCAGCTCGATATCGCTGCATTCTTTCAGCGGCGACTCGCCGTCCGTGAAGATCGTGTCGATCACACGCAGGTGATCTCTGTTAAAAAGCGGCCGCTCGCCGACATAAAACCCCTGCCGGATCTCCTCGAAGCCGTCCGCGCCCTTAGGAGCCTGCGCTTCTGTTTTGTCGTTTGCGCTCATTTTTCTTCCCTTTCTTTCTGACTCTGCTTATGCGCGCAAAAAGAGTTGACCAAATAAGTCAACTCGCTTTTGTCCCGCCGTGCACTTGCATTTCCTCTATGTATATTACTGAACGCCGCGGTTCTTGTCAAGTGACCGCCGCGTGATTTCATAATATTTTAACAGTTCAGCCGGCGGCCCGGCTCCCTCCGCCGCCTTCCTCCTCCAAGCCTGTTCTGATAATCTCATGCCACCGCCTCGAGAAGACGTAATACCCCAGCATCATGACCATGCCGAAGCTGAAGCTGATCGGGAAACACAGCATCAGATAGGTGCCGTCGAAATAGCGGTCGATCAGATAAGCGCTGGGAATCCGCACCGCCCAGAGCATGAGCAGGTTCACCACCGTGGTGTAGCGGATCAGGCCGACGCCGTTCACGATACAGATAATGCCGTTGAAAATCGCGTAGAACCAGTACGACAGAAGCATCACCCGGACATAGCGCTCGGCGTACAGCAGCACCGCCGCGTCTCGCGTGAAGATGCGCAGCACAGGCATGCGAAAGGACATCACGCACAGCCCGGCCGTCAGCGTCACCGCGCCGGAGATCACGGGAATCTTGATATATCCCTTCCTGAGCCTGTCGAAATTCTTAGCCCCGTAATTCTGTCCCGAGAAAGTGGTAGCCGCCGAGGACAGCGCCGTGACCGCGATGTTGGCCATGCCCGTCACCCTGCCGGCCACCGAGTTGCCCGCCATGAAAGTAGAGCCCTGCGCGTTCACCAGCGTCTGGATCGCCACATGGCCCAGCGAGTACAGTGAGTTGTTCAGGCCGATGGGAAGCCCCAGCCTGACGAACTGTTTGAGCTGTCCCGCGTCAAAGCCGTGCGGCAGCCAGGTCAACCGAAGCTCCGGAAACCTCCGCCGGATATAGACGACGCTGATGACCCAGGACAGATACATCGCCAAGGTCGTCGAGAGCGCCGCGCCGCCCGCGTCCATGCCGAAGCCCGCGACGAACAGCAGATCCAGCACGATGTTGGCGATACAGGACACCACCAGAAACCAGAGCGATGCCTTGCTGTCCCCCATCCCGCGCAGGATACCGGCGTTCATGTTGTAGCCGATATTGCCCAGGGAACCGAAGAACACGATCCGCGTGTAGGAGACCGCCGCGTCCCAGGTGTCCGCCGGCACGCCCATGGCCCGCAGGATGAGCGGCGTCGCGAACCAGCCGAGCACGCACAGCGGCAGACCGCACACATACACAAAAAAAGTGGCGGTATCGGCCGCCCTGCGCAGCCGCTCCGCATCCTTCGCGCCGGCGTACTGGGAAACCAGTATGGAGACACCTGTCCCTATCCCCAGAAAAATGCACAGCAGCACCTCCACCGGCTGCGCGCTCGTGCCCACGGCCGCCAGAGAAGTCTTGCCGCAGTAATTGCCGATCACCAGCGTATCTACCGTCGTGTACAGATATTGCAGAATATTGCCCAAGATCATGGGAATGGCAAAGAGAAAGACATTCTTCATGATCGGCCCCTGTGTCATATCAATCTTTTTTCGTTCCATCTGTCAGCGCTCCCACAGAAACATTTGCTTTTTTGTCCGATCCATGTTATATACTATATAAAATATCCATATTTTTCTTATCTGTATTTACCTTTTTGGGTTTGGAATTTATGATAATATGACATTTTATGAAAAAAAACAGACTTGATCGGCCAATCCGAAAGACCGGCCGCGAAAGGAGACCGCCATGGCTCTGCCGCTCCCCGAGGGACAGCTTTTTCAGATTACACACAGAATCCTCCCCGCAGACTACGAGATGCCTTCCCTCGAAATCGCCTACGACCACTATTCCCTCAACTACCACATAAAAGGCGACCGCACCACCATCACCCCGAGTTTCACCTTCACACAGCATCCCGGGAGCGTCAGCACGCTCGCCCCTTATATCTATCACCGGACAATCCCGGCCTCCACCGAAGTCTATGAGAGCATCCTGATCAAGTTTTCGCCGCTGTTCGTAAAGCCCCTCACCGACCGTTTCGGGGAACAGCTGCTGGACCGCATCTACGCCAGACCGACCAACCGCTTCGACGCCGACAGACAGCCGGCCGTCTACCGATATTTTACAGAACTGCTGGAAATATACGACGGCAATTCCCCTTACAGAGACTTTCGGATGCAGTGCCTCCTGTGCGAGCTGCTGCTGGCGATCGCGGAGTACCGCCTGCCCGAAGACGACTCCGCCTCCCACGCGACACAGCTCACGCTGCCCGTCATGGAAGCCGTCTCCTATATGGAGAGCCACTATGCCGAACAGCTCACCATCGAGCAGGTCGCCGAGGCCGCCGGCTATTCCGCCGCCTACTTTTCGCGCCTTTTCCAGAAACAGCTCGGCAAGTCCTACTCCGAGTACCTGAGCTATATCCGCATCAAGCACGCCTCCCGGCTGCTTCTCAACACCGACAAATCCGTCACAGAGATCGCCATGGAGACCGGCTACCAGTATCCCGGCAACCTCTCTGCCTCCTTCCGCCTGAAAACCGGACTCACGCCGCAGCAGTACCGCAGGCAGAGAAGGAGTCCGGCGCCGTAAACAGTGTCATCTACGTATCATCGGATATTTCCGCGCTGCCATGACGGAACCCATATTCAGCAATACCGTTTGTCCCATACTTTTGAAATATGGCTAAAGCGGGCATAAACTCGACCATATATCCAAGCGCGTCGCCAACGGCGCCTCTGATGAGACAACCTTTGAAGCAATTCAAATCACGTACTGGCAGCCCTTCCCCCAACCATCTGTCATGGCTTTTCGATAACTCAATTCCTTTAGGTACTAAAACAGCCTGACAAGCTGGAGACCACGCTTGCACTTTTACGACAACTCAATTCTTCCGGGTACTAAAACCATACCATAGTATGGCAAAAAGCATACGATCTTTTACGATAACTCAATTCTTCCAGGTACTAAAACCGGTGAAAGACGGCATCGATACCACTACGCCTTTTACGATAACTCAATTCTTCTAGGTACTAAAACTAGGTGTTCTTGTACTCCGTCAGCTCCCGGCTTTTACGATAACTCAATTCTTCCAGGTACTAAAACCCTCCGTCGTGTATGCCGTCATAGTCCGGACTTTTACGATAACTCAATTCTTCCAGGTACTAAAACATACGCGGCTTTCCGCGAGGCTTACGGCATCTTTTACGATAACTCAATTCTTCCAGGTACTAAAACAAATGCATAAGATCTTTATTTATGTATATACTTTTACGATAACTCAATTCTTCCAGGTACTAAAACAATCATAGCTTGTGTCACCTGGCCTTTCTTCTTTTACGATAACTCAATCCTTCCAGGTACTAAAACAGAGCCTCGAGCTTTTCTTCATGGATAACACTTTTACGATAACTCAATTCTTCCAGGTACTAAAACAAGGGCCTGTTCTCTCATTTTTCCTCCTTGCTTTTACGATAACTCAATTCTTCCAGGTACTAAAACGTGATCTACATCGGATATTCCGGACGGTTTCTTTTACGATAACTCAATTCTTCCAGGTACTAAAACGGGTTCAGGGTTCGGGGTTCGGCACCCCCCCCCTTTTACGATAACTCAATTCTTCCAGGTACTAAAACTAGAGCGTATCCGTCAGTTCTTCCGTTTTCCTTTTACGATAACTCAATTCTTCCAGGTACTAAAACCGCAGAGGGGCCCGGCCAGAAATCCGAAGACTTTTACGATAACTCAATTCTTCCAGGTACTAAAACCGTCATTCATGGATTCTTCGAGCGTATGAACTTTTACGATAACTCAATTCTTCCAGGTACTAAAACCACATGATTTTCAGGACGCTCAACCGCGCCCTTTTACGATAACTCAATTCTTCCAGGTACTAAAACCGGATGTATCAGGTGACTTTTCTGGCTTCGCTTTTACGATAACTCAATTCTTCCAGGTACTAAAACTCTCGCCCCGCCTCAAAGCGTCTATATTTCCTTTTACGATAACTCAATTCTTCCAGGTACTAAAACAAAGCGCAAGTATGAGAAATCGCATACAACTTTTACGATAACTCAATTCTTCCAGGTACTAAAACATAGCATTCTCCTCCTTTAACTTTACATCTCTTTTACGATAACTCAATTCTTCCAGGTACTAAAACTCCAATCTTGCAACCACCGTATCATAGCGCCTTTTACGATAACTCAATTCTTCCAGGTACTAAAACGGGGGCTCCTGATCGTCGGAGTGATCGCGCCTTTTACGATAACTCAATTCTTCCAGGTACTAAAACGGCGTTCGTCAGTTATGCGCTGTGCCACGTCTTTTACGATAACTCAATTCTTCCAGGTACTAAAACTGGTAGGTGTCCGCAAGTACCATACTCTCACTTTTACGATAACTCAATTCTTCCAGGTACTAAAACGTGATCCTATACCGGATATTCCGGACGGTTCTTTTACGATAACTCAATTCTTCCAGGTACTAAAACATCATCGACGACGTGACGAAATGGGACACGCTTTTACGATAACTCAATTCTTCCAGGTACTAAAACGTTTCCATCTTCTCAAAAAGCATCTTGCTGCTTTTACGATAACTCAATTCTTCCAGGTACTAAAACGCTGGGCGTGCATTAAGCTCCGGGAAAAGACTTTTACGATAACTCAATTCTTCCAGGTACTAAAACCAACGATCGACCTCCTCCGCCGGATTCGGCCTTTTACGATAACTCAATTCTTCCAGGTACTAAAACGAAAGAGGTCCTGGGCTGGTGCAGCAAGGCCTTTTACGATAACTCAATTCTTCCAGGTACTAAAACCCATCAATGAGAAATACAGCGAGGGCGGAACTTTTACGATAACTCAATTCTTCCAGGTACTAAAACTGAAGTGCGAATTCAGGATATCCAACTCTTCTTTTACGATAACTCAATTCTTCCAGGTACTAAAACCCAAGTCAAAACATATCCACTTTGCACTCTCTTTTACGATAACTCAATTCTTCCAGGTACTAAAACAAAGCCGTTAGTGAAATAAAGTAAGTGGGCTTTTACGATAACTCAATTCTTCCAGGTACTAAAACGAGCGGAGGTCATGACGTTTGCGATGGACGCTTTTACGATAACTCAATTCTTCCAGGTACTAAAACTTAAGGGAAATTACCAACGAAAGCTATCTTCTTTTACGATAACTCAATTCTTCCAGGTACTAAAACGCGAGGTTTTGGACGAACAGGCGGCGGACGCTTTTACGATAACTCAATTCTTCCAGGTACTAAAACTAAACAATCGGAGGTGGGGAAAGCATCAGCTTTTACGATAACTCAATTCTTCCAGGTACTAAAACTCCTTGATGTCGCGGTACCTGTACTCTCCGCTTTTACGATAACTCAATTCTTCCAGGTACTAAAACGATTCGATCAGCTCACGCCCGACGAGGTGGCTTTTACGATAACTCAATTCTTCCAGGTACTAAAACTAAATGTTTATATGAGTTCTGTCAGCGTGACTTTTACGATAACTCAATTCTTCCAGGTACTAAAACACCGCAGCCGTGTACTGCGCATCTGTCATGCTTTTACGATAACTCAATTCTTCCAGGTACTAAAACAATAGTAACTGGCTCATTTCGCACCTCCAACTTTTACGATAACTCAATTCTTCCAGGTACTAAAACGTCGTGCTGTAGATAATTTCTGTTCTCATACTTTTACGATAACTCAATTCTTCCAGGTACTAAAACCCGGCCCTTTCACTGCGCTGGCTGTCCAGCCTTTTACGATAACTCAATTCTTCCAGGTACTAAAACTAGGTCTTGATCACCCGCACCCCAGTGTGACTTTTACGATAACTCAATTCTTCCAGGTACTAAAACCTGGGGATAATTCAGGCAGGCAAGAGCGGACTTTTACGATAACTCAATTCTTCCAGGTACTAAAACATAACGTTTTAAAACGGCGCGAAGGTGCGGCTTTTACGATA
>CANPXP010000068.1 GCA_947586255.1 uncultured Lachnospiraceae bacterium
GAGACGGCTGCAGTCTGCCCGGAGTCGTCCGTTGTCAGCGTCTCCACGGTATTGTCCGGCTCGCCGGTATAGGCTATGGTTATGGAGGCATTGGGGATCGGGATCAGCCCGGTGTCTGAGGTGACATTGACCTGCAGCCTGCCCCGGGCGGTTCCGTCTGCCTGCGTATTCTTCAGGATCGCATCTTCCATGTGTGACCTCACAGTGCTTTTCTCCCTATTAGGATATGCGGGTCAGCCGGATTCGTCACCGCATACGCGAAACAGAAAGACAGACGAAAGACAGACAGAGTATACTAGGTGTTGCGTTTACCGGCGTTCAAATGATATAATTTTAATATCTATGTAGAAAGGCAGACGTCAGATCGTGAAGCGGACGGTTGAGGAGATTTTAAACGGCAAATTTAACACGGGCGGCGGTTCGCTGGACTTTTCCTGTCCGCGCGTGGAATTGACGGTATACGCGGGCGGGACGATCTCGGGCTCCTTCACGGTCTACGGGCGCGGGGACTGCGCGGCGGAGGGGTACGTCGTGTCCACAGACCTGCGCATGGAATGTCTGACGAAGTCTTTTGCCGGGGAGCAGGCAGAGATTGGCTATCGGTTTGACGCGGGCTGGCTTGCGGCGGGCGAGGAGGTGCGGGGCGCCTTTCATGTGATCTCCAATCTGGGGGAATTCTACCTGCCTTTTTCCGTGACGGCCACAAGGGAATATACCGCATCCGGCATGGGCAACATCAGGAATCTGTTTCACTTTACGAATCTTGCGAAGAGCAGCTGGGGTGAGGCGGTCAGGCTGTTCTATTCGGACGCGTTCCGGTCGATCTTTGCGGGAAGCGACGGACAGTACTATGCGCTCTATAAGGGCTTGTCCGCCGTCAGGGGCAACGAGCACAACGTGGAGGAGTTCCTGGTGGCGATCCATAAGAAGAAGCCCGTGGAATATATACCGGAGGAGACGGAGATCAGGATCGAGGATCCGGAGGAGACGGCCCGCTATGCGCTTGCGGTCAACAGGGAAGGCTGGGGATATACGTTCTTACGGATCGAGACGGAGGGAGCGTTCCTGCGCGTGGAGGAGAACGTTGCGACGGAGGAGTCTTTTCTCGGCAATATCTACAGGGTATATTACTATGTGGATCATGAGAAGCTTCACGCGGGCAATAATTACGGCAGCATTGTGCTGATTAGACAGCTGGACAGGATCCGCATACCGGTCACGGTGACTGTCCGGAGAACCTCCCGGAAAGCGCTTGGCATCCGCGGTGAGAAGAACCGGCTCACCGTGCGGATGATGGAGTATTACCAGGAGTTTCGCCTGAAAAAGATCAGCGCGAAGGAATGGATGGCGGAGACGAACAGGATTCTGTCCCGCCTGACGGAGCTCGATGACAAGAACATTGCCTACAGGCTTTTTCAGGCACAGCTTCTGCTGACGGAGGAGCGCTATAATGAGGCGAAATGGCTGATAGAGAAGCAGCAGGAGCAGGTGTTGGCAAGACAGCGGGAATGTCCGGAGTTGTGGTGCTATTACCTGTATCTCACGACGCTCTACAGCAAAGACTACCGCTATGTGGACGAGGCCGCGGCGGAGGTGCGGGAAGTATACGGGCGCAACAGGGGCAACTGGCGGATCGCCTGGCTGCTTCTGCATCTGTCCGAGGAGTATGCCGATGATCCGGCGCGCAGGTGGGAACTTCTGGAGGAGTTGTTTTGCTGCCGCTGCACTTCGCCGGTCATCTATATTGAAGCGTGGCATATTCTCAGCGCGAATCCGGCCATGCTGCTCAAGCTGGATACCTTTGAACAGCAGATACTGCTCTATGCGGTCAGGCATGATCTCATGAAGGAGGACGTCATTCTGCAGATCGTCTACCGCGCGCAGAGGCAGAAGGATTATTCGGAGGGCGTGTTCCGGATTCTGACAGGCTGCTATGAGAAGAGTCCGCGAAACGATATTCTCCATGCGATCTGCACGCTGCTCATCAGGGGTAACCGCTATGGCGAGGCGTATTTTGAATGGTACCGCGCGGGCGTGGAACAGAATCTCAGGATCACCAAGCTGTACGAGTACTATATGATGTCTGTGCCGCGGCGGGACGACACGGTGCTGCCGAAGGCGATCTTGCTGTATTTTGCCTATCGGAGCGATCTCTACTATGAGGTTACGGCCTATCTGTACGCTTATGTGTACCGGCACAGAACGGAGATGCCGGATATTTATGTAAACTATGCGACCGACATGGAGCAGTTTGTGGCGGAACAGATCGCGTTGGGGCATTTCAACGGGGATCTGGCATATCTGTATAGCAGTCTGATCACGCCCGCCATGATTGATGAGGAGAGCGCGGCCAGACTTGTACGGCTGATTTTTATGAGAGAGCTCGAGGCTGTGCCGGAGCGGATCAGGGAGGCAATTCTCGTCTATCCGCATGTGGAGGGGGAGCAGGCGTATCCCGTCGTCTCGGGACGGGCGCAGATCCCGGTTTTTCACTCGGAGGGAAGAATCCTTCTGAGCGACGGGGAGGGCAACCGCTATGTGACCGGCGCGGAAGGCGGGGCGAAGGCGCTGCTTGACCCGGCGAAGCTGGCGTCCATGATCGCGCCGTTTGTGCGGGAGCATCTTGGCTATGCCGTCTATGAGTGCTTCGAGCGCCGCGGTATCGCCGCCGTGCAGGAGGACAACGCGGATCTTTTTCTCTTCCTGTCAAAATGCGACCGGGTGGAGGAGGGCACGCGGCGGAGTATCCGCATGATGTTGGTGCGCTTCTACTATGAGAAGGACAGGATGCGGGAACTGGATGATTACCTGCTGGAACTTAAGCCTGAGGATATTGCCGCGGAGGACGGCGGGGAGTTGATTCGCCTCATGACGGTTCGCGGCATGTACAGGGAGGCTTATGAGTGGGTGCGCCGCCGCGGACCGTACGGCGTGGACGCCAAGGTGCTCGCCAAGCTGTGCAGCAGACTGTTGGACGAGGAGACGACGGAGGAGGATCCCGTCATGACGGGCGTGCTCTTCTACGTGATGCGCAAGGGCAAGTATAACGAAAATATCCTGCGCTATCTGATCCGCTTTTTCTCCGGGAGCATGAAGGATATGCGGGACGTGTGGAAAACCGCGGAGAATTTTGGCGTGGACACCTATGAGCTGTGCGAGCGCATGATCGTGCAGATGTTGTATACGGGCGCGCATGTCGGGGAGAAGATGGATATTTTCAGGGCATACTGCAGGCGTGGCGGCAGCGAACCGCTGATGCTGGCCTTTGTGTCCGGGTGCTGCTATGATTATGTGGTGGGCGGACAGATCATCGAGCCCTACACGTTTCAGTGCATCATGCAGCTCTACGGAAATCTGGCGCAGGTACAGCCCGTGTGCAAGATCGCTTTTCTGCAGTATTACGCGGAGAACAAGGCGGAGCAGACGGAGGAGATCAGGCGGGTGTGCTGTGATTTCCTGCGCGATCTGTCGGAGGCGGGCGTCGTGCTGCCGTGCTACAGAGAGTATCCGGGATATATTCCGCAGATGGATGAGTACCAGGACAAGACGATTGTCGAATACCGCACGAAACCCGGCCGCAGGGTGTTTATCTACTATGTGATCCGGCGGGACGAGGGGACGAAGGAAGAGTACCGCAGAGAAGAGATGCGGGCCGTGTACGGAGGCATTTACGTCAAGGAGTTTCTCCTGTTCTTCGGGGAGAAGCTGCAGTATTATATCACGGAGGAGTCGGCGAACGGCGAGCAGCCTACCGAGAGCGGCGAAATCAACAAAAGCGATGCCGCGCAGGACGGTTTCGAGAGCCGCTTCACGATGCTGAACGATATCATGGTCGGCATGACGCTGAATGACTACGATACGGTGGACGGCCTTCTGAGGGAATACTATCAGAGAGACTATATGGCGAACGCCATATTTCAGATACGCTAGGAGACGATATGTTTCTGGAGAAGAAGGACAGGGATAAACTGCATACGGGAAGCGTTCTGGTCGGATATGATCTGGGAGACGTCTATTCGCAGATCAGCTATTGCCTCTATGAAAAGGAGGACGTCTCCACGATTGCCGTTGTGGCCGGGACGAAGCAGTACAACATACCGACCATGTTATGTAAACGAGCAGGCGTCAATCAGTGGTTCTACGGCAGAGACGCCGTGAAGAACGCGGACGAGGAGGGAATGATCCCCGTGAGGGGACTTCTGTCGCTTGCCAAAAAGGGCGATATGATAGAGGTGGACGGGGAAACCTATGATCCCGTGGCGCTTCTGACGCTTTTTCTCAGGCGCAGCATGTCGCTGATGAGTTTTATCGCCACTGTCGATAAGATCGATGCGGTCATGTTCACCGCGGACGAGCCGGATGACAGGCTGGTGGCGGTTTTGTCGCAGGCGGCCGTCAACATGGGACTGAAGACAAACCGCATCTTTTTTCAGAGTCACACGGAGAGCTTCTACTATTTTATGCTGCACCAGCCGTCCGAGCTGTGGGCCTATCAGACGATCGCGTGCGAGCACGACGGCATGCGGCTCAAGACTTACCGCATGGAGTGCAACAAGCGCACCACGCCGATCGTCGCGCTGATCGAAGAGCAGGTGTACGAGACGTTGGTGATCCCGTCGGAGACGGAGGAGGAACGGATCAGGCAGGACGCCGGCCGTCTGGCGGACGAGCGGTTCCTGGATATCCTGAAGAAACTGTGCGAGGGAAGAATCGTGTCGTCCGCATATCTATTGGGAGACGGATTTCGAACTGAGTGGAATAAGCAATCTTTACAATTTCTGTGCCATAATAGGAGAGTTTTTCGCGGAAATAATCTTTTCAGCACAGGAGCGTGCTACGGTCTGCAGGAAAAGCTGGCGCCCAGCGAGACGGGCAGGAAGTATGTGTTCCTCGGCAAGGACAAGCTGAAGGCCAACATCGGCATGCATGTGCTCAGGCAGGGAAAGGAATCCTACTATGCGCTTCTGGACGCCGGAGAGAACTGGTATGAAGCCGCGAAGGAATGTGAGTTCCTGTTGGCCGGAGAGCGGGAGATCGACTTTGTCTTCACGCCGCTGACGGGCCGGGATGCGGAGACGAGAACGATGCGGCTGGGGGAGCGCGCGGAGGGCGGCGCGCCCTATAACCGGTACAGACTCGTGATGACGATGAGCACGCCGGAGACTGTGCGGGTCGCCGTGACGGATCTGGGATTCGGGGAATTCAGGCCGCCCACGGATCAGGTGTGGGAGGAGACTTTTGCGCTGTAATTGTAATACGGAGGATAAGGCTGGCAGATGAGTCGGGTTATTCTGGGAACGGGGGTTCGCGCGGAGGTTCCGTTCCGCATGGAAAAATTTTATGTAAACCTATATTCCGTGGAGGAGCTGTGCTATCTCCTGGTGGAAAAGGCGGAGCTGCTGGATCAGGACATCATGCAGCGGGAGCTGGTGGAATGGCTGGAGGAAGCGTGCGGACTGGAGTCTCTGGCGCACGCGCTGTATTCGCTGATGAACCAGAACGGTTCCACGGTGGCTTTTGTGGGAACGATCTTAGAGTATGTGAATCTGTATCCGGCGGAGGAGATCGCCAGGACAGAACGGATCATCCGCGAGAACGACGGGCTGAGTCCCAGCGAGCGCGGCAAGGCGAAGGCGGATTATATGCTGGCGAACGGCAGGTATCACGCGGCGCTCGCGCAGTATAACGGGCTGCTTGAGCGGATCACGGAGGAGGAGAATCCGCTGAAGGCGCGGATCCTGCACAATATGGGCGTGGCGTGCGCCAGGCTGTTCCTGTTTCTGCGGGCGTCGGAATACTTCATGCAGTCGTATCTGACGGACGGAAACGAGGAGAGCCTGGAACTGTATCTGGCTGCTCTGCGCATGCAGTATGAGGACAGGGAGTATATCGACTATATCGCGGAGCATCCGGAGTACCACAATGCATCTCTGAAGGTGGAGCGGCGGATGGAGCGCGCATACGGGCAGTTCGAGGGATCGGACGAAAACAGGATGCTCTTTACCATTCAGGTGCTCAGGGAAGAGGGAAACGGTACGGCCGGCGTGAGCGCCAGATATTACCGCGAGATCGAAAAACTGACAACCGGGTTGAAGGATGCGTACCGGGACATGTATAATTGAGATGTGCGCAGAACGCATAGGCAAAACGGAGAGAAAAATGGGCTGGTTTCGTAAAGTAAAGGACAGATTATTCAGAAGGACCCCGCACGAAGATTTCACTGAAGAGTGGGAGTGGGAGGACGAGGGGGTCACCCATCAGATTGATTATAACGACAAGGAACAGCGGGACGACTATGTCAGAAACTGTCTGGAGCGGATAGCGGACGCTACCAGGGAACTGGAGAATCTGACGTTCGAGTATGATATGGTAACCTCCTATCTGAAGGATATGGAGGAGATCGAGGCGCTGCCTCCCGAGGAGAGCGAGCAGCTCAAGGAGTGCGCCAAGAGGGTATCCCTTCTGCAGGACAGCAGGACGAGTTTTCAGGAACGCCCGCACCGCATCACAGATGAAAAATACCAGCATATGGAGCGCATTGCGGACGAGGTGGAGGAAGGGTACCGCAAACTGACGGAGACGGAGGAGTACCAGAGTCTGATCAAACAGGATCTGAGCAGACTGGACGGCGAGAAGCATGCTTACCTGTACCGGAAGAATGAGGTCATGGGCATCATAGCGGACACGAGGGGCATGGCCGTCATCTGCGTCGCGGCGCTCGGACTGTGTCTTTTGCTGCTCCTGTTTCTGCAGTTTTTCCTGGATATGGATACGAAGGTCGGTTATCTGGTGACGGCGGGGGCTGCGGCGCTGACCATTACGATTGTCTATGTCAGGCATCTGGACGCCAGACGGGAGCTGCACCGGGTGGAGAACGGCATCAACAGGATTATTCTGCTGCAGAACAAGGTGAAGATCCGGTATGTCAACAACACGAATCTGCTGGATTACCTCTACCTGAAATACGGCGTCTCCAGCGCCAAGGAGCTGACGGAACTGTGGGAGAATTACAAGATTGAGAAGGAGGAGCGGGAGAAGATGCGTCGGGCGGAGCTGGACCTGGATTACAGCCAGCAGGAGCTTCTGCAGATGCTGAAGCGCTACCAGATCAAGGATCCCGCCATATGGCTGCACCAGACGGAGGCGATTCTCGATCCCAAGGAGATGGTGGAGATACGGCACAATCTGATTATCAGAAGACAGTCTCTGCGCCGCAGAATGGATTACAATAAAGAAGTGGTGGCGGGCGGTTCCCAGAAGGAGATCAGGGAGTTAGTGGACAGGTACCCGCAGTATGCCAGGGAAATCATGGCTACTGTGGAGGAGTATGAAAAAAAGTTTGCCAAGGGATAGGCGTATACGGTTGTGGAAAACAAAATCGGAAGAGAGGAATCGAGATGGACACGGAGATGGAACAGACGGACAAGTTAGGCGAGGAGTGCGGTGTATTCGGTATCTATGATTTTGACGGAGGGGACGTGGCCTCCACGATCTATTACGGACTGTTCGCCCTCCAGCACAGAGGGCAGGAGAGCTGCGGCATCGCCGTCAGCGACACGGCGGGACCGAAGGGCAGAGTGCTCAGCACCAAGGAGATGGGGCTGCTCAATGAAACCTTCACGCCCGATACGCTGAGCAAGCTAAAGGGGGATATCGGCGTGGGGCACGTGCGGTACTCCACGGCGGGCAGCAGTACGCGGGAAAACGCCCAGCCGCTGGTGCTCAATTATGTAAAAGGCACACTGGCGCTGGCGCACAACGGGAATCTCATCAACGCGACGAAGCTGCGGCATGAGCTGGAGTACACCGGCGCGATCTTTCAGACGACGATCGACTCCGAAGTCATAGCCTATCACATCGCCAGGGAACGCCTCAACAGCAAAACCGTGGAGGAGGCGGTGCGGCGGGCCATGCGGAAGATAGAGGGCGCCTACTCGCTGATCGTCATGTCGCCCCGCAAGCTGATCGGGGCGAGGGACCCTTACGGTTTCCGGCCGCTCTGCATCGGCAAGAGGGACAACGCCTACATTCTCGCCTCGGAGACCTGCGCGCTGGACACCATCGGCGCGAAGTTCGTGCGGGACGTGGAGCCCGGCGAGATCGTCACCATATCGCCGGAAAAGGGAATCGAGTCGGACCGGAGCATGTGTCTCGGAAAAGAGGAACATGCCAGGTGCGTGTTTGAATATATCTATTTCGCCAGGCCGGACAGCCATATCGACGGCGTCAGCGTGTATGATTCCCGCATTATGGCGGGAAAATTCCTGGCCATTGATTCGCCGGTGGAGGCGGACTTGGTGGTGGGTGTGCCGGAGTCCGGCAACTGTGCCGCGCTGGGGTATGCCATGCAGTCAGGGATCCCCTACGGGCAGGCCTTTGTGAAAAATACCTACGTGGGCCGGACCTTCATCAAACCCAGACAGAAGAGCAGGGAGAGCAGCGTGCAGGTCAAGCTGAACGCCATAAGAGAGGCGGTGCGGGGGAAACGCATCATCATGATCGACGATTCCATCGTGCGGGGAACCACCTCCGACCGTATTGTCAGGATGCTGCGGGAGGCCGGTGCAAAGGAGGTGCACATGCGCGTCAGCTCGCCGCCCTTTCTGTGGCCCTGCTACTTCGGCACGGATGTGCCGGCCAGGGAACAGCTGATCGCGTACAATCGCTCCGTGGACGAGATCTGCGGGATCATCGGCGCGGATTCGCTGGCGTACCTGAGACTGGAACGGCTGCACGAGATCGCCGGCGGGCTGGGCATCTGCCGGGGATGCTTCACGGGAAGCTATCCGATGGAGCCGCCGGAGGAGGATATCAGAGGTGACTACGAACACTGACTGAATACTGACTGATGATTGGGCAAATATATCCGGGGCGCAGCAGTGCCTGGAAGATAGAGGAGTTACCATTTAACACCAACCTATAGAATAGTAGAAAAGGAGACAAACCATGAGTACAGACAGATATGTAAGCCCCTTGTCGGAGCGCTACGCGAGCAGGGAGATGCAGTACATTTTCTCACAGGATATGAAATTCAGGACTTGGAGGAAGCTGTGGATCGCGCTGGCGGAGACGGAGATGGAACTTGGCCTGAGCCGGGACGGCAAGCCGGTTATCACGCAGGAGCAGATCGACGAGCTGAAGGCTCACGCGGAGGACATTAACTACGATGTGGCGAGAGCGCGTGAGAAGGAAGTGCGGCACGATGTGATGAGTCACGTCTACGCTTACGGGCAGCAATGCCCCAAGGCGGCGGGCATCATTCATCTGGGCGCCACGTCCTGCTATGTGGGCGACAATACCGACATCATCGTGATGACCGAGGCGCTGAGACTGGTCAGGAAAAAACTGGTGAACGTGATCGCCGAGCTGGCGAAGTTCGCGGACAAATACAAGGAACTCCCCACGCTGGCCTTCACGCATTTCCAGCCGGCGCAGCCCACCACGGTCGGCAAGCGGGCGACCCTGTGGGCGCAGGAGTTCTGCCTTGATCTGGAGGATCTGGAATATGTGCTCTCCACCATGAAGCTGCTCGGCTCCAAGGGAACGACGGGAACACAGGCTTCCTTTCTCGAACTGTTCGACGGGGATCAGGAGACGATCGACAAGATCGATCCCATGATCGCGGAGAAGATGGGCTTCGAAAAATGTTATCCGGTGTCCGGCCAGACCTATTCCCGCAAGGTGGACACGAGAGTGTGCAACGTGCTCGCCGGCATCGCGGCGTCGGCGCACAAGATGTCCAATGACATCAGGTTGTTGCAGCATCTGAAGGAGGTGGAGGAGCCCTTCGAGAAGAATCAGATCGGGTCTTCCGCGATGGCGTATAAGAGAAATCCGATGCGGAGCGAGCGCATCGCGTCTCTGTCCCGCTATGTGATGATCGACGCCCTGAATCCGGCCGTCACCTCGGCGACACAGTGGTTTGAGAGGACGCTGG
>CANPXP010000069.1 GCA_947586255.1 uncultured Lachnospiraceae bacterium
TTTGGCTGTATCCTTCCCACTACCGGGCGGATTCGGGACTTTCACCCGTTAGAAACGTGCGCCGCCGGGCGCACCATGATAATCTGTACCGGCTGTAGCCAGCCGGTACAGAATTGTCATTGCTTATTGCTTATTGATCGCTTCTCACTGTCGATTACTCGAACTTCAAACCCGGGAAAGCCTCCGCTACAGCAGCCTCAAAGTCTGCGATAGCCGTCTCCTTATCCTTGTTGCCCAGAGAGTACTCGGTGATCTGCGTACCAAGCAGGTCGTTGATCTTCTGATCGTAAGCGCTCATGAAGGATACGTCTACATCCTCAGCCAGAGGAGCGAATACTGCGATGAAGTCCTGACCGCCCAGGAAGTCATATGCGCCCTCGCCCGCGTCGGAGAGAGTCTTCATAGCCGTCTTGTTGTTGACGTAGTCAAGCGTCTGACGGGATACCTCTGTCAGCACATCCGTATCGCAGCAAAGGATCTTCATGATCTCGCCTGCCGCTGCAGGATCAGAGCAACCAGCCGTTGCGCCGAGCCATGTGCCGCCCCAGTAATAAGGCATCGGGCCCTGGCACATATTCCACAGACCGTAAGTACCCTCGCCCGGCTTCGTGCCGCCGCAGTTAGCCTTGATCGTCCAGTGCAGGAACCATGTGCATCCGAAGTAACCAAATACAGCGTCCGTGGACGGACCAGCATTCCACTCATCTGTCCAGGTGGTCGTATGGCAGCTTAAGTCTTCCTGCTCGAAAGTCTTAACCATGTCCATGTACTGCTCCATGATAGGATCCATACGGAAGACACCGTTGTCATCTACCCAAGGGTTGGACATGTTGGAACGGAATACCTCTGCAAGGTCACCGTTGGAAGAAAGCATCTTGGTCTCGCCGTTGGACTTCTCCTTGATCTCCTTAGCGGTCGCTACGAAATCATCCCAGGTGCTGATCTTCGCCTGCATCTCCTCAGGGCTCTTTACGCCCAGAAGTTTCTCCGCAAGGTCGGTTCTGTACATGAATGCACCGGGAGCTGCCTGCCAGGAAAGACCCTTGATGGAACCGTCTCTCTTATCCTTCGGGATGTCCAGTGTGTAAGGATACATCTCTGCAAGATCCGCATCCGTGATGCCCAGATCCGTGATCGGCAGGGTCTGATCGGAGTTGGTGTACTTCATGATGTAAGCCGCCTCGAACGCGATGATGTCCGGATAATCAGGCGAATCGGGGGTCTGAAGGAGCTGGTCGATCTTCTCCTGGTAGATACCGGAGTCGCCGACGTTTACATACTCGATTCTGTCCCAGAGATCCTGTCTGTCCGCCAGACCAAGCGCAAGCTCCAGTCTCTCGCCCAGCTCTGTGTTCCAGGAATAAACATAGATCTTGTCGCCCGATGCCGCGTCTGCTGCAGGAGCCTCTGCCTCTGCATCCGCCGCGGGAGCCTCTGCCTCTGCGTCCGCCGCAGGAGCTTCCGTTGCCGCATTATCCGCAGCAGGTGTTGTAGATCCCCCATCGCTGCCGCCGCAGCCTACAAGTACGCTTGCGAGCATCGCAGATGAGAGAAGTACGCTAAGTAACTTTTTTTTCATTACTCAATTCCTCCCTTTGAAAAATAATAATGTAATGAGTTACATGCATTTATTTTCACGCCGGTCGCCCGGCATAAATGCCTTCGCCAATCCTCCCTTTCATAAATAAGGGAGCGCCGATTAAATTTTGCCGACCGAGTTGCCCACGTAAACCTCGCCCTCCACGACGATCTGTTCGATCAGCGTCGTCTTCGGCTGCTCGATCAGGCTGATGACCTTCTCCGCGGCTCTTCTGCCGAGCAGGTTCGTGTCCTGCTTGAGCGTCGTCAGCTTCGGTTCAAGATGTCTGGCAATGCGGATCCCGTCGAAGCCCGCCACCGAAATGTCGTCCGGCACGCGCAGGCCTCTTTCCCTGATCGCGTTGATCCCGCCGTAGCAGGCGAAATCGTCGGGATACAGGATGCAGGTCGGTCTTTCCTTCAGATCAAGAAGTTTCTCCGTCGCCGCGTAGGCCGCTTTCGTGTCGCGGTACGCCGACGGAAGAATATACTCGTCGGGGATATCCAGCCCCAGTTCCGCCACCGTCTTATAGAAGGAGGACAGCCTGCGCTGTGCAACCGAGGATTCCGTGCCGTGAATGTAGGCGATCCTGCGGTGCCCCATACCGTATATGTAATTCAGCAGATCGTGCATTCCCTTCACATTGTCCGACATGATCGCGCATGTGTTGTTGAACAGATGATCGATCGTGACCGTGGGGATATCGCTGTTGACCAGCTCCAGCACTTCCGGATCCAGGAAATTGACGCACACGATAATCACGCCGTCAAAGCCTCTGTATCTGCAGTGCTCCAGAAAAGACATCCTGTTCGGTCTGGTGCGGCAGCTGTTGATGAAGGTGATGTCGTATCCCCGCTCCTCCGCAGCGCTTTTCAGGCTGTCAAGCACGCACGCAAAATAGTCATGTGTCAGGCCGCTGTGGTCGTCTTCCTCAAAAAGCACTCCCAGATTCTGTGTTCGGTTCGTCTTGAGCGCCTTCGCGGCCGAGTTGGGAAAATATCCCATCTGTTTAGCGACCTCGCGGATGCGCCTCTTCGTCTCCGCTCCGATGTCTTCGTGGTTATTCAGTGCTTTGCTTACAGTTGCAACGGAAACGCCACACGCCGACGAAATATCTTTCATCGATACCATATTGTACTGTAAGCTCCCTGATTAGTTGATTTCTGCATCTTCGGCCTCTGTACTGAATACATACAGACCGGCCGGCACTTCTTAATCGTTTTCGTGTTTCCAGTCTACATCAAAATTAATATTTTTGCAAGGAAATTTTCATTTTCTTTGTTCAAAATATCTATTTTTGTCTATTTTTCACAGAAGGCGATATCCCTTTTTAACTGTTTCTTACAAATTTATTTACATTTTATTCACATTTCCGGTTCAATCAATTTAAACGTTTTCGTATTATTTTATATTTATCTAAACATTGTGGGCGATTTTGTTAATTTTTTCGGTTTTGCCGTATTTTTCGTTGCATTTGCGCCTCTTATTCTGTATAATTGCATTATCATTATGCGTGATTTCGCAGCGTATGGTCTTGCGCTTTACTTAATCGTTTTCGTTATTATCTGTCGTTTTTGTTTTTCAATTATCTTATGAGCAAAGGAGAATAGGACTATGAAATTTGGTTACTTCGATGACGCCAGCCGCGAGTATGTCATCACCACACCCAAAACGCCGCTGCCCTGGATCAACTATCTGGGCTGCAACGAGTTCTTCACGCTGATCTCGAACACCTGCGGCGGCTACACCTTCTACAAGGACGCCAAGCTGCTGCGCATGACCCGCTACCGCTACAATGACGTTCCCAACGACATCAACGGCAAATACTTCTATATTAAAGAAGGAAACACGGTATGGAATCCCGGCTGGAAACCCACCCAGACGGAGCTCGACTCTTACGAGTGCCGCCACGGTATCGGCTACAGCCGCTTCACGGGCGAAAAGAACGGGCTGCAGGTTTCCGTCCTCACCTTCGTTCCCATGAACGACAACTGCGAGATCAGCCAGGTGAAGCTGACCAACAAGACCGATGCGGCCAAGACGGTATCCCTGTTCTCCTATGTGGAGTGGTGCCTTTGGAACGCGGACGACGACTCCCGCAACTTCCAGCGCAACTTAAGCACCGGCGAGGTGGAGGTGATCGGCTCCACCATCTATCACAAGACCGAGTACAGAGAGCGCCGCAACCACTACGCGATCTACTCTGTCAACACCCCGGTGGACGGCTTCGACACGAGCCGCGACGCCTTCCTGGGCGCGTACCGCTACGCGGCGAATCCCGAGGTTGTGGAGAAGGGGCAGGCGACGAATTCCATCGCCAGCGGCTGGTCTCCCATCGCCTCCCACCAGATCAATGTGACGCTCGCTCCCGGCGAGACGAAGTCCTACGTCTTCGTGCTGGGCTACATCGAGAATCCCGAGGACGACAAGTGGGAATCTCCCGGCGTCATCAATAAGAAACCAGCCAACGCGATGCTGGCGAAGTATCAGACCGACGCCGACGTCGAGAAGGCTTTCGCGGAGTTAAATACATATTGGAACGGGCTGCTGTCCAAGTACACGGTTAAATCTTCCAATGAAAAAGTGGACCGCATGGTGAATATCTGGAACCAGTACCAGTGCATGGTGACCTTCAACATGTCCCGCTCCGCCTCCTACTACGAGTCGGGCATCGGCCGCGGCATGGGCTTCCGCGATTCCTGTCAGGATCTTCTGGGCTTCGTGCACCTGATCCCCGACCGTGCGAGACAGCGCATCATCGACATCGCCTCCACGCAGTTTGAGGACGGCAGCGCTTATCACCAGTACCAGCCGCTCACCAAGAAGGGCAACTCGGACATCGGCAGCGGCTTCAACGACGACCCGCTGTGGCTGATCGCCGGCACCTCCGCCTATGTGCGCGAGAGCGGCGACACCTCCATCCTGACGGAGGCCGTTCCCTTCGACAACGACATGAGCAAGGCGACGCCTCTGATGAACCACCTGAAGCGCTCCTTCGACTATATTGTGAACCACAAGGGCCCGCACAACCTGCCTCTGATCGGGCGCGCGGACTGGAACGACTGCCTGAACCTGAACTGCTTCTCCGAGCACCCCGGCGAGTCCTTCCAGACTTTCGGCCCCTCCGAGGGTCCGGTTGCGGAATCCGTATTCATCGCCGGCATGTTCGTCAAGTACGGCGAGGAGTACGCGCAGCTGTGTGAACTGATGGGCGATCAGGCGGAAGCGGATTACGCCCGGGCGGAAGTACAGAAGATGTACGACGCGGTCTTAAAGGACGGCTGGGACGGCGAGTGGTTCGTCCGCGCCTACGACGCTTACGGCAAGAAGATCGGCTCCAAAGAGTGCGACGAGGGTCAGATCTACATCGAGTCCAACGGTTTCTGCCCTCTGGCCGGCATCGGCGTGAAGGAAGGGCTGGCCGAGAAAGCGCTGGACTCCGTGAAGGAGCGGCTTGACACGCAGTACGGCGTGATGATCCTGCAGCCGGCCTACACCAGATATCATCTGGAACTCGGCGAAATTTCTTCCTATCCGCCGGGATACAAGGAGAACGCGGGTATCTTCTGCCACAACAACCCCTGGGTTTCCATCGCGGAGACCGTCATCGGCCGCGGCGACAGAGCCTTCGAGATCTACAAGAAGACCTGCCCCGCCTACGTGGAGGAGTTCAGCGAAATCCACAGAACGGAGCCTTACGTCTACTCCCAGATGGTAGCCGGACGCGACGCGAAATTCCACGGCGAGGCGAAGAACAGCTGGCTCACCGGCACGGCAGCGTGGACTTTTGTCAATGTCTCGCAGCACATTCTGGGCGTGTACCCGACGCACAAGGGCTTAAGCATCGATCCCTGCGTGCCGAAGGGCTTCGGCGACTTCGAGCTGACGAGGAAGTTCCGCGAGGGCACCTACGACATCAAGGTCGTCAATCCCGACAATGTCGAGAAGGGCGTTAAATCCATCACCGTGGACGGCAAGACCCTCTCCGGCTGCGTAGTGCCTTACGAGAAGGGCAAGACGCACTACGACGTCGTGGTGACGATGGGCTAAACACGCCAAAACGTACCGCAAACGTACTTTTTCACATCCTTTCTTTTTTGTATAATATTGCAAAAAGAAAGGATGTGTTTTTTTATGCCTGTATACAAATGCAAAAACCGCGACAGCTGGTACTGCAGCTTCTATTACACAGACTGGACGGGCCGGCGGAAGCGGAAGAAAAAGGAAGGTTTTTCCTCCAAAAAAGAGGCCCGCGACTACGAAACTACATTTCTCATGCAGCAGGAAGGCCGCTGTGACATGACCTTCCGGACGCTGGCCGGTCTCTATCTGGACGACTGCCGCAGCCGCTGCAAGCCCACTTCCTTCTATGCGAAAAGCTATCTGATCGAAACCAAGATTCTTCCTTATTTTCAAACAATCCCCGTCAATGAAATCAAAGCGTCCGCCGTGAGATTCTGGCAGAACGAGCTGCTCGCCCACCGCGACGAGAAGGGCCGGCCCTACTCCGGCGCCTATATGAAATCTATCCACGTGCAGCTGTCGGCTATTTTTAACTACGGTATGCGCTACTACGATCTGCCCTCCAATCCCGCGGCGCTGTGCGGCAGCATCGGACAGAAAAAAGCCGCCGCCATCGGCTTCTGGACGATCGATGAATTTCGCAGATTTCTCTCCTGTGTAAAGGAGCGGCTCTTCCGCGCCGCCTTTCAGCTTCTCTTCTGGACCGGCATCCGCTCCGGAGAGCTGCTGGCCCTGGCGGAAGAGCATTTCGACTTCGAGAGAGGACTTGTGCACATCACGCGCAATTACTGCCGCGTGCGCGGACAGGATGTTTTTCTCACGCCCAAGACGGCCAAAAGCGTCAGGACCGTTACGCTCCCGCCTTTCCTGTGCGGCGAGATCCGGGACTATGCAGCTTCCCTGGCCGGACAGGCCCAAGCGAGCGAGCGCCTTTTTGCCGTGAGCCGCTATCAGCTCACCAAAGCGCTGAAGGTCGGCATCGCGGCGGCCGGCGTCAAAGAGATCCGTCTCCACGATCTCCGGCATTCCCACGCCAGCCTTCTCATCGAGCTTGGCTATTCCCCGCTTCTGATCGCGGAGCGGCTCGGTCATGAGAAGATCGAGACCACGCTGCAGACATACTCCCATCTGTATCCCGATAAGCAGTCCGATCTGGTCCGGCATCTGGAAGATATCCACAATCGTACGTTTTAGGTACGCCGCGCTGTTTGGCAGCGCCTGTCCTGCCCGCACCGCGGCGCGCCGTCCTTTGCATGGGACGTTTTCGTCAGCTTTTTCTTGCGGATTTTTTCTTAAAGGGAGGATTTAATAAAAATGCGCATACAGTATCTTGTATGCGGATTTTTTGTTGCCACTAGTTTCCCGAAAGGCCTTGTTTTTGATCTGAAATTGTGACAAAATATGAGTTGCCGAACTCTAACCATAGGTGATAGTTTTTGCCAAGCCTATCGTTTTTACAGGCACAAGATATTGTATCATGAATCCTGTCAAACCACCAGAAGCAGTGACGGAGCCAGCCTATGAGCCAGTACATGTCCATCGGGAAAGTGTCAAAACTGAAGAATGTCAGCATCAAATCCCTGCGCTACTACGACCAGATCGGGATTCTTAAGCCTGCCTTCGTCAACACGGAGACGAACTACCGCTACTACACGAAGGATCAGCTCTATCTGCTGGACGCCATCACCGTCTGCATCAAGCTGGGTATCCCGCTGAAGGACCTGAACAACTATGTCGAGAACGACTCAATCAACCTGCAGAAGCTCCTCTACGACGGCAAAATCCTCGCGGAGCAGAAGATTCTGGAGATCCACAACTGCCTCGGCGCCCTGCAGGAAACCCTGCAGAATATCGGCAGCGTGACCACGGGACTTGCCAAAATTCCAAAGAGCACAAGCGGCATCCTGCTGCCGGACGGCTTCTATCACAGCGCGATCGAAGAGCGCCGGCTGCTCACCGTACCGCTGGACGAGATGGACACGCCGAAATATTACGGCCAGCACATCCTGAAACTGTTCGTCACCGCGCAGCAGTACGGGCTCGCGGCCTCCTACCCCTCCGGCGTTCTGCACGAGTACCGGGGCGGCGTCTACACCCGCCGCATGTTCCTGACCATCACAGGCGGCAATCCGCTGCCGGAGGCTCCATCCGCCGAGAATCCGGAACTGTTCCGAACGCTTCCGCAGGATGATTACGCCTGCCGCCGAATCTCTACTCACGTGTCAGACTTTGAGACTGTGCGCGAGGAGATGAAGGAAGTGCTGAAAGGCGAGGACTTTTTCATCATAGAAACGGATACTCTGTCCGAGCAGAACAAGAAGGACGGCTATCCGTTCGAATTGGAGTGCGCCATCGTACGATAAAGCCTGACCGGCTCATTTTTGGTATTGTCCAGCTCTCTCTCCGCATCCCGCGCCTGCTTTACCTCTGTGATCTTGCGCAGGATCGCGTTGATGTCTTCCGGCGAAAACATATCCAGACATTTCATCAGCCCCGTCGTATCGTTCAGATCGAAAATCGCTACCCCGACGGAAGTGTTTACATGAATCAAGTCACCGTCCGGATTGCAGGCGCCGATCTTTATGGTGTTGCCGCGCACCGCATCCTTCGTCACGGACACGAGCACACCGTTGTGGTACACATCTTTGCTCAAGGCCGGCTCTCCCGCCTGCGGCTCACCCATCTCCCGCAGGATAATGCCCACGGAATCCGTCGGGCCGTCATAGGGCTTCCCCGCCTTCTCAAACGCGTCCGCCTGCCGCAGCTTCGCCGCAAAGCTGTCCGGATCCACGTCATCCGCCGACAGACCCATACGCTCCCTGCGCGCCACCGCCTCGCCGTATTGTTTTAACTGCTGTGCGGCACGGTTCGTCGTCATACCCGCACCGTAGAACGATCGGAACATATCGTTTCCAAGCATACGCCTCTCCTCCTTCCGTCACCCGCTCACTCTGTCCGCCGTCTCCAGGGCGAACCGCTCAATCCTGTGCGTCGTCTCCCCGTTCACCAGAGAAGGATCCACACGGTACGCCTCCAGCCTGCCATCCTCGTATTTCGCCTCCACATAGACTCCGCCGCCGTCCAGCTTGCCCTTCAGCGTATAACCCTCCGTCACGGCGATCTCTATATGATCGCTCTCCTCATAGCTCATATGCCTCACCTCCGCGGGCTGCACAGCTTCCCGCCGCACCGCCGCGTTCACCCTGACGCCCGCCAGCGCCCCCAGAAGCCCTGCGCCTGTCTCCCTGTCATTCCTGCCGGACTTCTCCTCTACACGCGCGGCGTCCGTTCCTTCGATCCGTCTCTGTCTGGACGCCAGATTCTGCAGCAGGCTCTCCTGAAACCCTTCCGCCTGTCCCGCGTGCTTTCTGTTCGGGTATTCCGGTATGCCCCCTTTTCCCTTAACCTCCTGTATGCTCATCCTCTACGGCCTCCTTTCCGTAAGCATCTTCTTCACTTCTTCCCTGCCGCGGCGCAGCCTCGTCTTAATCGTTCCTTCCTTCTCGTTCAGAATCTCCGCGATCTCCCGAATGGAATAATCCTCATAGTAGAACAGATAGAGCGGATTCCTGTAGTGAATCGGCAGCTTCAGCACCGCCTCCAGCGTCTCGTCGTCCCTCACCTGCCAGGGCAGGAAAACGCCCGCGCCGCCGGCCAATGTCTCGTCAAACGCCACCGTCCTGCGGTGCCAGCTGCTTTTCAGGATATCCGTGCACACGTGCAGCAGCGCCCGGATCAGCCAGGCCTTCTCGTGCTCCCCGTCCGCAATCGGCTGCCCGGACTTCAGATAGCGCAGAAAAGTCTCCTGCACCGCATCCTCGGCATCCGCGCGGTTTCGCAGATTAGAGAAAGCGATCCTGTACAGCATCGCCTGATATTCTTCTGTCAGATAGTTCCGCCTTTCCCTGTCTTCGGGCTGCCTCTCCATCTCTCCGTCCCCTGCTTCGTCGTGTATCGATCCACGTCTGCCTGTAACACGAATCAAAGGCGGAAAAAGTTTCATGTTCTGAAAAAATTTCCGCCTTTTTCTCAAACCATCAGTAATCCCGCCGCCGCATCACATGAGCGCACAGGCAAACGGCCCCGCAGAGCAGTATGACCGCAAGCAGGGCGCCATACCCCGCGGC
>CANPXP010000070.1 GCA_947586255.1 uncultured Lachnospiraceae bacterium
TTCCTGTCTTCCGTCTTTACGTTCTGAATTATTCTTCTTAGAATCTTCAGGGTTGCATTACTGTTTATTTGTCAAAGTACAAGCTTGCTTCGCAAACTCCGCGCTGTGTGTTTCTCAACACGCAACGTTAGTATGCTATCACAACCGCCGCCGCCCGTCAAGCCTTTTTTCTCATTTTTTCAAAGATTTTTCGGGGCCGATTCCCAGAGGGCACATAGTGCCTCCCCGTTTGGGCGGTGGAATTTTATTTTAGCACTTATTTTTCCCATTTGTCAATAAGCTGCGACCCGCATTTCACAAAAAATTATCAGCCGTATCCTCCGCACATGAACGGCTTCAAAACCGGCGCAGCAATCGACATCAAAAGAGAGGCTTGCTTCACAGCGCCCCTCTGCCAATCCAATCGAGTATATACCCATATATATAATAGAGCAGAACGGAAAGCGCGACCGCTTCCACGGCTCCCATAACCGCGCCGAACATTCTATTCACCCCGCCGATCACCGCCGCGTCTCCCAGCGCCAACATCGGCTTAAAAATCAATCCGCACACTTTGAAGACGATTCCCAGCGCCGCCAGACCGATGACGCACAGCACGAAGAGGCTCGTCGCTTTTGCCCTGTAACTGGAAATTGCCAGAAAGAGAAGCGCCACGCCCGCAAGTGAGATAACGAATGACAGTATCGTGACGATCTCCTTCATCATTCCGTTGTGATGTCCACGCTGAATTCTCCACACAAACAGCAGAAATACGATAAAAACAAAAATCAATTTTGCCATATAAGCCACAACTCCCCATCTGCAAGATCACGTCGTCACCGCGAACCGCCTACTGCAGTTCAACCGTATCGACGGAGTCCGGCGTCACAATCATATACCTTCTGTCATTGCTCTGCGGTATGAGCACCAGCGCCGTCTTGCCGAATTGCCCGCTGTATTTTTCCGTTCCGCTGCCGTTGTAGATATGGCACTCTGATTCGTTATAGATAATAATCCTGTCTTTTCCGAATAAAATATCGCTGTATTCCATATCGAATTTAATGGACTGCTCAAATTCTCCCGATTTATGATACACATCCAGCCGGTATCTGCTGTCGCTCTCCGCGCTGACAAACACCAGCCCTATGTATTCGTCCCCGAAGAAAATGCTCTGTACACTATCGTCGATCAGATTCTCCGCTATGCTGACTGGCTTTTGTGCTCCGCTGTAAAACATGATTCGGTCGTCCGAAACCGCAAATACCGACCTGTCGTCCCAGAATCCCACAACAGGCACAATCACATTCAGATAATCATATCCGCTGACGTAATTGTTGGCGCTGTTTTGTCCGACGTCTCCAAAATTGTAAAACGCCACGCTCGACTTCATCTGGCCGCTGTCGACATAGAGATAGGAGACACACACCAGCTGCGCATTGGGTGAAATGGCCACGCTGACTGGATAGCCGCTCTCCTTCATGGTTGTCCTGAAATATGCGAGCTCATTGCCCTGCGCATCATACAGATAGATCCACGTGGTATCCGTATCATCCAAAACAACTGCCACCACGCCGTTTCCCGCAACGCTGAAATCTCGCATCGGCTTGTTGGTCGTAATACTTCCCACAGGTCCGTTCGTATCCATAATATACAAATTTCTGCCGTTATAATCGCCTATGGCCGCCATGCCGCCGCAGATATCCACCATTGGATTCTGCATCTCGAAAGTCTGATTCCATACAGCGTTGCCCTTGATATCCATACAGGCCGCGCCGTCCTTGCTGTAGGTCAGCAGACAGTCCGCAAAAGGAAGCAGACTCGTATCCTGTGTGATGTGAATCTCCGTGGAAGACACAACCGCCATCTGTGTATATATTTTATTTTTCCACTGGACATAAAGCGCGGCCGCAACGGCCGCAATCAGAATAAGCACCAGAGTTGTGCGATAAAGAATCGTAAATTTATGACTCTTGATCCTCTCCCGGTAACTGACTCGCACCGCGTTGGTCTGCCGTTCCTTTTTCCTTTTCAGGTAATCCCTAACGTTTGCCATACGTTGTTCCTCTGTCCTGCCTTGTCACTACGCCCATTATAGCATAATTATGATTAAGGCAATACTATTTTTTGCCCGTAACGAATCTTGTCGGGATCCGTTATTTCATTCAGTTCACAGATTTCCTGTACATAGGCAATGTCGCCGTAGATCTTTCTGCAGATCGTATAGAGGGTGTCGCCCTTTTCCACCTCATAGTATCTCGCGACATTTCTGGAGAGAGCCTCCACCCCGTCCTGCCCGTCGGCGGCTGCAGCCGCATCCCCCTGCAATTCCTCCGGTTCCTCTTCCCGTATCTCCTCTTCCTTACTCTCTTCCGCCAAGATCGCCGCCGTCTCTTCTCTGTCCTGCGTCAAAACCTCCACCCCAATCGCCGCGCCCGTTTTCAGCGCCTCCGTTTCGTCAAGAGCCGGTACATTTGCCTGACTCTCTCCGTCCATATCCGTCTCTGCCACAACCTCGTTCCCCCTCTCTTCCGCCGCCTCGTCGTCCGTCTCATAAGACAGCCGCTCATCCTCAGACGCCGCCAATTCCGGCATATCCTTTTCCGCATCCTGATTCTCGATTGCGAACAGCACCTCCGTTGCGGACTGGTTCAGCCGGTTCATCTTGTCATAGCTGTTGGAGGAATTGATGACAATCGCGACCAATACCGCCAGAACAAGGCATAGCTGCACAGAAATAGCGCTGTGCTGCACTTTGTCGGCCGGCATTTTCTGTACATGACCTTTCTGCACCTCCGCTTTTGGCTCGACATGCCCCGAGTCGCCTTTTCCCCGTTCCTCGCCTGCCGTTTTCCGGCGGTTGATCAGATAATTCTGCATCTCCCTGTTATCCTGATAAAAAATATCATAGCCCTTGAGCTCATACACGGCTTCCTTTTCCCGCACATGAAAAACCGGCCCCGCCTGAGTCAGTCGGCAGCCCACCTCCTCAAGCGGACTGTACTTGTCAAAATATGAAAGATCCCCATCTCTCGAGACGCCGTATATGATATATTTCCCTTCCTCTTCTTTCTCTCCGTAAAAACGAAAGTCCTCCAGCCGCAGCGTACCGCTCTCCTCTTTCAGAAAAGCCATCACATAATCTTCTATATAAAGCCTGTACTTCTCCTCTTTTCCTCCTTTGTGAATGACAATCGACGAATTCATCATTTCACTCACTCCATTCCGAAGCGTTTACGCGCAAGACAGTTTTGCAGTTCCCTGTGTAAAGCCCGTCTCCATTTTAACATCCGCACTGTAAAAAATATGGCAGAACGCGCGATGCTGCAAAACATGTCTCTAATTGACAAGCAAGCTTGTCAGCTTGGCTCATTGTTCGCGCAAAAAAAGGCATGGCGCCCGGCCATGCCTCTTATCCTGTCTTCCTATAAGAACTGATAAATCGTCACCGCATTGTAATCCCTGCCCGGCCCGAATACCGCCTGCGGGAAATTGGGGTGGTGAATATTGTCGGGGAAGTAATGCGTCTCCAGACAGAAACCCATGCGCGGCCCGTACAGGGTATTCTCTTTGCCGGTCTCCTCGCCGATACAGTTGCCGGCATAGAACTGAACGCCCGGCAGATCCGTGAATACCTTCATTCTTCTTCCGCTCTTCGGGTCGTACGCCTCGGCGATCTCACGCAGCGTGCCGTCATAATTGTCGATCACATAATTGTGATCGTAGCCCTTGCCGATTTTCAGCTGCTCAAAATCCGCGTTGATATCCTGCCCGATGGGCTTCATTTTCGTAAAATCCATCGGCGTATCCGCCACCGGCGCAATCTCTCCCGTGGGAATCGACCCTACAGCCACCGGCGTATAGCGGGATGCGTTCAGCTTAAGCATGTGATCTTCAATCCTGCCCGCCTTGTGCCCGGAGAAATTAAAATAGGTATGATTCGTTATATTGATGATGGTATTGGCGTCGGAAACAGCATGATAACTCAACTTCAGTTCATTGTTCTCCGACAGGCTGTACACCATCGTAATTTTCTTGTTGCCGGGGAATCCCATCTCGCCGTCTTTGCCTGCAACCGTAAGCGTCACGCTGTCCGTTCCCGCCTCGGCATCCCAGACCCGTTTGTGATAACCGTCCTCCATATGACTGTGCAGATTGTTGGGTCCGTCGTTGACATCGATATGATACGTCTTGCCGTCGATCTCAAAAGACGCGCCGGCAATGCGGTTCGCGCTCGGCCCGATCGTCGCGCCGAAGAAACTGTTGTTCCCATAATAGCCCTCCAGCTTATCATAGCCCAGGGCCACGTCCGCCACGTGTCCGTTCGCGTCGGGCACGAACAGGCTCACCAGATTGGCGCCATAATTGATGATTTTGGCCGCCATTCCCTTCGCGTTGGTTATCGTGTACGCATAGATATCCCTGCCGTCTCTTGTCGTTCCGAATTTTTCCTGTGTTACGCCCATCGTTACCTCCGTCCCGGCAGTGCCTCACAGTCAAATATCCGCACCGCCCGTTGATTTTCTTTTCCTCTCACAGCTCCACTCTGCCTTCCAGCGCCCGCAGCAGTGTGACCTCGTCGATATATTCCAGATCTCCGCCGACCGGCACGCCGCTGGCGATCCGCGTCACCTTAATGCCTGTAGGCTTGATCAACTTGCTGATGTACATGGCCGTCGTCTCGCCCTCCAGACTGGAGTTGGTCGCGATGATCACCTCGCTGATATCGCCTTCCAGTCTTTTCATCAGCTCCTTGAGCCGAATGTCGTTCGGTCCGATCCCGAGCATCGGCGAAATCGCTCCGTGCAGCACGTGATAGACGCCCTCATACTTGCCCGTTTTCTCATAAGCCGCCAAATCCCTGGCGTTTTCCACGACCATAATGGTGCTGTGATCCCTGTTTGCATTGGCGCAGACCGGACACATTTCCTGATCTGTCAGCGTATAGCATTCCTTGCAATAACGCACATTCGCCTTGGCGTCCAGAATCGCATTGGCCAGACGTTCCACGCGCGCCTGCGGCATATTGATCAGATGGAATGCCAGCCGCTGCGCGGACTTAGAGCCAATGCCCGGCAGCCCTGCCAGCTCTTCTATTAACTTGTTGATATGTCCGCTGTACAGCTCCATCAGAACGGAAAGCCTCCGCCCAGCCCGCCAGTCATCTTGCTCATCATTTCGGCATTCGCCTCATCCGCCATGCGCAGCGCCTCATTGGCCGCCGCCATGACAAGATCTTCCAGCATTTCGATATCGTCCGGATCCACCACCTCCGCGGACAGCTTCACCTTTGTGATCTCTTTCTTGCCCGTCACGGTCACTTCCACGGCGCCGCCGCCGGCCTTCGCCACAAACTCTTTGGTTTCCAGTTCCTTCTGGTTCTCCTCCATCTGACGCTGCATTCTCTGCGCCTGCTTCATCAGGTTATTCATATTGCCGGGCATACCGCCACCCGGAAATCCGCCACGTTTTGCCATATCTGTCTGCTATCCTTTCCCTATTCGTCGTCTATTACCACATCCATGTGGATCCGGCTCAAATCCACATAGCTTCTCTCGAAGGTTTCCCTGTCCGGAACACTCTGCACCGTCACCTCGATCTCTTTGCCGACCGTCTCCGACAGCAGCTGCTCCAACAGCGCCCTGTGTCCCTCCTGATGCAGGAAATAATCGGACGCCAGTCCGTCCTCCACCACAAGCATCAGCTTATTGTCCCCGCCCAGACTCAGTCCGGCTTCCCTGATATATTGCTTCATCGGCATGGAGGCCCGCCCGACGATCGTCTGCCAGCTGTCCACCACCGCCTGCACATCCTCCGGTATCGCCTTCGGAAGCGGCGGCCGCTCTTTCACGATATCGGACGCCGCCTGACCTCCCGCGTCCGGCATAACGCGCTCTCCGCCTGCCGGCACGACAGCAACGCCCTTCTCTATCTTCTCCTCCAGCGCCCGGACACGCTCTACGACAGACTCATAATCCTGCTCCATTTCCGGGCGGCACAGCTTGATCAGCGCGATCTCAATCAGGATGCGCTTCTGCGCCGCATACCGTATCTGTCCCGACAGTTCCGAGCAAACACGGATATAGCGCATGACGGCTTCCGCCTCGATCATCTCCGCCTCCTCCTGCAGTCTGGTCAGATTATCCGTGGAGACGTCGATCACATCCTCCGCGTTGTCGGAGGATTTCAACAGGAGAAGATTGCGCAGATACCAGGTAAAATCCGTCACAAACTGTCCCAGCTCCCTGCCCTGCATCACAATCTCTTCCAGCAGGCCGATGCAGCCCGATACGTCGCGCGCCAGCACATACCGCAGCAGTCTGCCGAACACCTCCGTATCAACCGCGCCCAGCACGTCAAGCACATTGTCGTAAGTCAGTTCCTGTCCGAAGTGAAAAGCGATACACTGATCCAACAGGCTTAAGGCATCCCGCATGGAACCGTCCGCGGTCTTAGCCACATATCGCAGCGCCTTCTCTTCAACCTGAATCTGCTCCGTCTCCATCAGGTCACGCAGCCTCGCCGTGATCGTATCGATCCCGATCCGGCGGAAATCGTACCGCTGGCAGCGGGACAAAATGGTAATCGGTATCTTATGCACCTCTGTGGTTGCCAGAATAAAAATCACATAAGACGGCGGTTCCTCCAGCGTCTTCAGAAGCGCGTTGAACGCGCCGATGGACAGCATGTGCACCTCGTCAATGATATAGACCTTATACTTCCCTTCCGTGGGAGAATAGGCCACTTCCTCAACAATCCCCCGGATATTGTCCACGCCGTTATTGGAAGCCGCGTCAATCTCGATTACATTCATGCTCACACCCGCGGCAATCGCCCGGCAGGAGGCGCATTCACCGCACGGGCTGCCGTCCACGGGATGCTCGCAGTTCACTGCCTTGGCGAAAATCTTGGCGACTGTCGTCTTGCCCGTCCCCCGTGTACCACAGAAAAGATAGGCGTGCCCGATGCGCTCCGCCCGAATCTGGTTGCGAAGCGCAGTGACTATATGTTCCTGTCCCTTGACATCCCCGAAACAGTCCGGACGGAATTTTCGATAAAGAGCCGTATACGCCATTGTTCCAATCCTTAATCGCCGAAGCTGATGCCTACCATCTTCGCTTCCTGCACGATGGTTGCATCGGGAGATACCATTTTCAGCTTGCCTGCCACTTCTTCCAGCGGAACTCTGACAATCTCTCTGTTCTTGTAGCCCACCATAAAGCCGTACTCGCCCTGCAGGATCAGATTGCCCGCCTCCGCGCCGAGCCTCGTCGCGAACACGCGGTCATACGGACACGGACTGCCTCCTCGCTGGGTATGCCCCGGCACAGTCACGCGCACTTCCTTGCCGCACTTTTTCTGAATCTGATCCGCAATCTCATAAGAGACTGACGGATATGGATAATTCTTCATTTTTTCCTTGTATTCTTTCTTGGATAATTTGGCGTCCTCTTTGGAAATCGCGCCCTCCGCCACCGCCATGATGGTGAAGCGGGAGCCTCTCTTCTCACGGCCCTCGATGGCCTCAATCACCTTGTCAATATCATAGGGAATCTCAGGAATCAGAATGATATCCGCGCCGCCCGCCATACCGGCGTTCAGCGTGAGCCAGCCCACTTTATGCCCCATAACCTCAACGATAAAAATGCGTCCGTGAGAGGATGCCGTGGTATGGATGCAGTCGATGCAGTCCGTGGCGATATTGACCGCACTCTGAAAACCGAAGGTCATATCCGTTCCCCACAAGTCGTTGTCAATCGTCTTCGGAAGAGTTATCACATGCAGCCCTTCCTCGCGCAGCAGATTGGCCGTCTTATGCGTGCCGTTGCCGCCCAGAATTACCATGCAGTCAAGCTTCAGCTTGTAGTAGTTCTGCTTCATCGCCTCCACCTTGTCGAGACCGTTCTCGTCCGGCTCGCGCATCAGCTTGAAGGGTGTTCTGGAGCTGCCGAGGATCGTACCGCCCTTCGTCAGAATACCCGCGAAATCATGTCCCGTCAGCATACGGAAATCCCCGTAGATCAATCCTTTATAGCCGTCCAGGAAACCATAAATCTCAACATCCTCTCCGCTGCAGGACAGACATTTCACAACGCCGCGCATCGCCGCATTGAGCGCCTGGCAGTCTCCTCCGCTGGTCAGCATACCAATTCTCTTCATTCCTTATTCCTCCTCGCCTTATATTATTTATACATACCGGTTCACAATTCACACCGCCTCTTAGTCCGACGTCTTTGCACGGCGGCGCAGCAGACGGATTACGAAATCTATTATACCTTATTTTGAAGCGTATCACAACTGCATCTTCTTTTCTTTCTTAAGCTCCTTCTCACGCTTATTGCGAATTCTCAGCTCCTTAAAAAAGGTCATCAGCATATCGGTGCACTCCTCGGCGAGTATCCCTCTGCGCACCTGCACCTGATGGTTAAACTCCGGCATTTCCAGGATATTCAGAACCGAACCGCCGCAGCCCGCCTTCGCGTTCATGGCCCCCATGACAACCTCCGTGACCCGCGCCTGCACAATCGCCCCCGCGCACATCTGGCATGGCTCCAGTGTGACATACAGCGTGCAGCCTTCCAAGCGCCAGTCATGGAGCTTCTTGCTGGCCTTATTGATCGCTGTGATCTCCGCATGGGCAAGCGTATTTCTGTCCGTATTGCGCCGATTGTACCCGCGCCCGATAATTTTGTCCTCATATACGATCACGCAGCCGATCGGCACTTCTCCCAGCTCATACGCCTTCCGCGCCTGTTTCAAAGCCTCTTTCATATATTTCTCATCCTGTGTCATATACCCAATCACCCCAATTACAGAAGTTTTTAGAAAAATTTGTGGACATTCTCTCAAATACAAATTATAATCAATGGGTACGGAGTTGTATCGAAGTGGTCATAACGGGGCGCACTCGAAATGCGTTTGCCCTCCGGGGCACGAGGGTTCGAATCCCTCCAACTCCGCTTCTTAAAAGATCGCTGAAAGCCGCTGCATTAGAGGCTTTCAGCGCTTTTGTCATCGGCAAATACCAGAGCATGTTTACGGACATAATCTCGCTTAAACCAATTTTACCATCACAAATAAGTTTAAGCAATCCATGAAAAAAAGCAATGCTTGACATCAAGGTAAAACATTCTTCCGAGAAAGCGAAACAGCAGACAAGTAGTATATTAGTGAAACAGCTATATTCAGAAGAGAGTAATTATTATGGAAACACATTATTTGATCGATTATGAAAATGCCGGAAAAACGGTCTAAAAGGATGTGAAACAGAACGCGGAAAAGAAAACACCTACAGTTAAGGTAGACCCAGCAAAAAAAACAGAGTTAAATCAACAAATACAACAGGCGTTAAGTAGTGTCTGCTCATTAAACCTCGATGCAAAAGCATGGCTCTGACACCGTGTTTTCCAACAGGTTTTTCTGCCATCTG
>CANPXP010000071.1 GCA_947586255.1 uncultured Lachnospiraceae bacterium
TTAAGTAATTTAAGGACTTTGCTGAGATTCTTAGAGACTCTAGGAGTTCGTGGTGCGGTTGAGGACGCCCTGTGCGTTCTCCTCTCTTGAGGTTCTGGTCGCGCGATAGTCATCGCGTACCTCGGACTGCGCGCCACCCCTCCGGAGCCTCTTATCAAATCGTTACTTCTGCCAGTTGGCAAGAAGCGCCTCGTTTCCAAGGCAATAGCATCGCATAGTGGAAGGGATGTTCCTATGATCTCATAGTGAAAAACCTGGTGGACTGAAGGCGGAATGAGATGCTTCGGGCGTGCCTGGCCAAAACTTCAGAGTCGGATTTCGACATCCAGGTCTAGGCAGCCTAGACGTTTTGGACCGTGCGTTTATTAGACTGCAGAGTTCAGGGGGTGTATCCGGACATCTTCGAGTTCATTGGGTGGAGACGACCGGTCTTCGCCGCTTTCCGGCAGCCTCTTTTCGCCTTATCAAGTTGTCACTTCTGCCAGTTGGCAAGAAGCACCGCGATGCGGTTATATCATCATAGGAAAAATCAGGTCAATGTTTTCAAATCGTGCTTGATCTCTTGAACGATATTCACGTGGTACTTATTGGCTACGAAAGAAACAAGCTCGATGATCTTGTTCCCCTCTACCTGGATATAATAGTTCCGCAATCCCTCCATTTTCTGCACGTCGTACAGACTCCACAAAACGCCGGACCGTTTGTCCTTGGCATACGCGGAGAGCATCCCGACGAAGTGTTTCTTGGCTGCATGACCGACAGTGATCTCGTTGTCTTTATTCAGCATCAGTCCAAGATTCCAGTTGCGCCCCGCGGACGAACCGTATCTGGTCTTTGCCGTGTTGAGCGTGAACGGCGCGTTGAACTGCCGGAACACGTCCAGTATCAGCGCCTCCACAGACTTGAACATGAACGAATATTTGGACGAGATCGTCATGTCGTCCGCATACCGTGTGTATACATACCGCTGACCATTGAAGTCCCGCAGCGTGTTGCTCAGAGCAAAATCGATCGGGATCATCATCACGTTGGTGATCAGCGGAGAGATCGGCGTCCCCTGCGGGAGAACACCGTCCAGAAAAGCAAGATCTATCGCCTGCGACAACGCCTCCATTCCACGCGGAGACTTCACGATCTCCGAAAACGGGAACACCATGGACAGCATGGACAGCACGAACGGCTTCGTTGTGCTGCCGAAAAAGTTATGGGCGTCAAATTTGGCAAACCAGCGGCTCTCGTTTTCCTGATGCCTCCGAAGCGCGTCCAGCGTGGAGCGGTGCTTCACATAGGCAAACGCGCTGGTATGATAGAGCGCGTGGAAGTCCTCCTCGAATATCTTTTTCAGTTCTCGGAGAGCATCCATCAGAGGCGGCAGCGGCGCGTCGATCTGGCGAAGGCCGCCGGATTTCTTCGGTATCTGGAACGAATAGTACAGGGATCTGCGGTCGGCTTTGAGCAACAGCCTGTGCTTTCTCGAAAAAGCCTCCAGCGTCTTGATAAGCTCGATGACATCGATGGACGCCAGGAACTTCGTACTCACACGCTCCACAGCATACGTCTTTGTGTTCGCCCTGTTGCTGTTGAGCATCCCGACGGAAAAGTCTTCGTCCTTTTCGGCGGAGCCAAACAGATAATCTTCAATGGTCATCTGCTTGTATGCCGGCGACTGCCTTACGACAATGTATGTGCGGTTCAAAGTCTATCCTCCTTCCAAGATAGTTTGGCTGTAACCTCATGTGAAACCAGGAACCCGTGCAGCTGAGCTGTAAGAGCTGTTGAGACTGGGAGTCCCTCCCGACGACCTGCGATCGAGATCCGTGTCTGTGTCGAAATTGCTGTGGCTCTATACGGCAGGCGACCCTTTCTTTTATGATCATCGTCGAGTTCGCTTCCGCGGGAGCCATCCGGCTCGCCGGCCCTGCGATGCGGTCTGTCTCCAGGCTTCCTTTTCACTTTATCAAGTCGTTACTTCTGCCAGTTGGCAAGAAGCCCGTTCTTACGAACGAAATCTTCGTTACAACCATGTGAGGCTGGGTCAAGCCCAGCCAAAGAAATCGAGTATGTTTTCTTCTTTGTTGTTTTCGATGTGTTCCGGATGGTCATCCGCCGCGAACGGACGGATCATGTAGAACCCGGAATCCGTCGCGTCAACGATCACGTCGCTGTCGATCTGAACGACAGGACGGACGCCGGACGCATAGTATGCGACATTCTGCTCGAACCAGCCGGATTTGCCAAGCGTCAGCGCGCTGTTCGGTCCATCCGATCCGCGTCTGTCCATCATCCAGTACGAAACATACGTGCCAGCCGGGACGCGCATCGGTCTCACTTCTTTCAGATCGTCCGTCGCTGTTGCGCGTATCCCCTTCTTTTTGAACAGAGGGAAACGGCTGTCCGACCCGGCGGCCAGATCGTTTATCCGAAGAAGTCTCACGCCGGATACAAAGGACGCCTTCTCATGCGGCTGGAACAGATGGAGAAAACCGGGCACACCATCGTACTCTCCTCCGCATGGCGAATGTGATCTGTCCGGCGGCGTGTCATGGTCGTGCATCGGCATGAACCAGTCGAGAGCATCGCTGTTCAGGTACTGCTGGAGGTTGGACAGATAGTAGTCCGGATTCCCGATGAACTCATTCCATCCGTTGCTGACGCCGATCTTTTCTCTCCCGTCGAAAATGAGGTAATCCAGCACGTGTTTTGCGACCAATGTGCAATCGTCGCTTGCCTTCAGCCACAAAACTGTGCTTGGCATTTTGTTTGACCCGACCGGCGCGTACTTCCCGATGCCGAGAACCGCTCCGATCTTGAGGTCGCCTGCTCGAACGTCCATATCAATCCCCCCCCCGCCTTCATATTCTTACATGGACTCCGCAGAGATGCGGAAAGCGTTGATGAACACGATCTGCTTCAGCGGCAGACCTTTCACGAAGTTTATGTAGTTCGCCACACCATAGGCGCAGACGATCCGAACAGTGGGCGCAACGCCCAGCGTGATCCCGCAGGCGGAGATTTCCGTATCGTCATCCGCCTCGTCGTTGGAAAACTGCATGGAGTTGAGGAAGCTCTGCTTCGACTTGGGATCGGACCAGTCCGCGGCGTAGTGCTGCGCGTCCTCCAGACGTGTCCGAAAATCGAACATTGCCCTCACATACGGGCTTGCCATGTGAGCCTCGACGATCTTCCGGCGAAGCTCGATGTCATCCACCGCCAGGAACACATACCCGGACATGAGCTGCCCGTTCCATCCCTGCGGCTTCAAAACCAGAGACTTTTCGATGCCGGGATTGATCTCGGACAGGATGTCGGCCAGCGCCTCCACCTTCGGTTTCCCGATGTCCTTTTCCCGGAACATCTGATTGACGATATTCTTGGACTCCACCTTGTCGAAGTCCCACAGCATCATCTTGGTGACGCCGCACCGCGCCAGATTCTCCGCGACCGTGCTTCCCACACTGCCGCACCCGACGATATGGACCATCGCCGCGTCCTTCTCCGGCTGGAAGAAATCGTAGCTCTTAGACAGATCGATCATGTGTTGAAGTCCCTCCAGTCTTCTGTGTATCCAAACGGCCCGAACGGGTCATCGTCGGCACACCATCCGCCAGCCGGCGTGCTGCCGCTGCTGCTCGGTGTGCTGCATCCATAAAGCGACTCATAGTAATCGTCCATTTCGTCGCCGTCCTCGTCATCCTGCGGCCCTGCTCCCCAGGGTCCATCAGCGGCGCTTCCCCATCCCGCGCCGGGTCTTGTGTTTTTTTTAGTGTCTTTTTTCTTGCCAGCCGCGGCTCCCCCGTCTATGATAACGAGGTTCGACGCAGGCTGCGCCTGAGCGGTCGGACGCATATATGTTGGCGTATACAGCGACTGCACCGGCGGGATATACGAGACTTCCTTCACCATCGCCATGGCATTTTCCAGCCATTTCGTGAAGCTGTTCTCGTCCTCGATGATCTTCACCTCCACGTCTTTCGTCTCGAACAGAATGTTCTTTCCGAAGTCGTAGATCAGGATCGTGCGCTCGTCTTTCTTGTTCCAGATCAGAAAGATATAGAACTGGTCGGCGCGGACCTGACTGAGCAGGTCTTTCTGATGGCCGGTGTCCACAGATGACGGATTGCAGGCGAAGTTCACATGGGAGTGACCCTGCATCCGAATGTTCCGGAAGGTCTCCGGTTCGTTATCATCGAACCAGTCCAGCCACTTCGCATATTCCGCCGTGTCCGTGTCCACCTGGGAGCCGGTCACGATCTGCGGATAAACCATGACATCCTCGATGATGTAATCATCGTTATCGCCGCGCTTTGCGACGCCGTGCCACGCGATCTCCTTCTCGCACTTCATTATGATGGCGTGCATTTTCAGCCACGCCTTCTCCGTGAAGTACAGCGTCGCCTTCCGATCGATCTCACCATTGGGGATGGTGTGAGAGAAAGTGACCTTCCCATCCTCGATCTTCCAGGACCCCATGTACTTGTTGAAAGCATCCATGATCTCCTGGCGCTTCTGGGCGACGTAATCGTCTGTGAATTTTATGTATTTACTCACCGTCGTTCACCCCCTCAGTTTCCGTGTGAGCAGCCTGTTCCGCCGCTGCAGCTGCCGCGGCCTCCTGCTGTTCGATCCACTCGATCGCCTGATCGCTGGAAACTACGCGGCCATCGGGAAGCTCGAACGCCCGGTTGTAACTGTTATGATTGAAGATGTCACGATAAAACTTGTTCATTACCGTGGTGTCGCTGAAGTTGAGGTTCTGCGTCGCGCCCATCGTCTGCATGATCGCCGCCACATAATCCCGCCGCTCCATGGCCTGATGGATCGTGGGTGTATGGCCGGAGATGCAGTGATAGTAGTGAATGTGCGGGTTCGGCATATACCCAGCGCACTGTGGGCCGTAATCGTAGTTGGAGAGCGCGCTGATGCTCGTGCCGCCCATACTGAGCCGGAACGCGGCACACATACGCAGCTTGATCGTCCGGTCGATGAACACCGCCTTCATCAGCTTCTGGCACTGTTCCACGGAGAAGTTGCGGTCACGGTTATAGACATACCCGCGTCTGTCTGCGATGTCGTCCTGTACCACGTCATCTTCCCAGAGATTCGCGTAAGACTTGATGATGTAGGTCATCTCAGTCCCGGAAACATCGACCAGAATCAGATTCCGGTTGGACAGAAACAGATCCATGATCTCGCTGTCCGCAGAACCGTGGGAGATGGACATTTCCAGAGCATGAAGCTCTATCTGATTGCGCCGCAGCCTCGCGGCATAGTCGTTATACTCGCGCTCCAGACCCTCCATGCTGGACACGATGTTGTCATGGTTACGCTGCATGGTGATCAGCCGCTGACGCTCATAGCTCGTCTGGAACTCGCCCAGAAGCCGACGCAGACGCCCGGCCTCAAAATCGTACTTCTGCGCGATTTTCGACAGGACATCCAGATACACGTTCTCGTCCGTCTGCTGACACGCCTGAACCAGTTCTCTGTCCAGCTCGTCCGGTGCTTTCGTCCGATCGAAATACCACGGCACCATACCGAGAAGCGCGCCGCCGATCACGTGCAGACGGGAGAACGTCAGGTTGTCCACGAACAAGATCGATGACTTGAGTTCTTTGTTGATGAAGCACAGGCAGTCCAGAGAACCCACGTTTATCAGACGGTGGAACATATCTGTGATGCGCTGCACCTTTTCCCATCCGTCGAAAACCTGGGTGAAGTGTTCGCCAAGACACCCAAGCACCGCCATGTTGCTGGCCTTGACCGGATGACACAGGCTGTGGATCGTGAGCGTGTTCTCAACGGAGATCTGAGACGCATTTGCGATCCGGTTCATCACCTCGCCGGGCGTCTTGTTCAGCACATAATCCTCGGTGATATTGGACGCGGCGAACTGCACGCGGAACGTCTCGCCTTCAGGGATTCTCGGCGCGAGAAACGCACGCGCCGACGCCAGAAGCGTGTTGTCGTTTCGGAAAGTCTCGCCAACGATGTTCGTGAAAAATCCGTTGGCAGCTTCCGTTGTCAGGGGCGTATCTGCGACACAGGCTCTGAACATATGATCACTCCTTTTCTTGGTCTAGTTTTTTTGTGGTGCTGCTGGATGGACTCGAACCATCAAAGTGCTTTGCGCGAAGCACACCGAAGTAAAGGCCCGGCGCGTCTACCAATTTCGCCACAGCAGCATAAAAGCCCCGCCGAAATCGGCGGGGCAGCCGGAGGCTCAGAGCGGATCAGGCCGCGTTGCGGGCCTTCACCACGTCCAGGAGCTTATAGACGCCGGAGGGAGGCTCCGGGAAGTCCTTGAAGGTCTTGTCCAGATCCGCGGAGGTCAGGAAGGTGTTGTTCAGCATGAACGTACCGGTGGCGGAGCTGTACCCCTTGCGGTCCAGAACGGAACGGAGGGTGGTATTGGCGGGCAGGATCTCCTCCTCGTCACGGTTGATGGTGTCGCCAGTGATGACCTTGATCATTGTTTTATCTCCTTTATGTAAGATTTTTAGAGTTCGGTATTCGGTTGTCGGGATAGTTCGGCGGGGCGGGATAGACCCGCCCCTTTGCGCCGCTTACTGGACGCAGCTGATGGCGTTCATCACGCCCTGCTTCTCAGCGGCGATCTCGCCGTGGACGGTGCCCCAGGACTCCTCCAGCTTGTTCAGCAGGACGATAGCGCCGCCGTACTGGTCGTACACAGCCTGCTTCACGTCGCCGCAGGGGGTGAAGTCGGGGATGGTGATCGTCGCCTTCTTCTGCTCGTCGTGGGTCACGCCGTCGAAGACCGCACCCAGAGCGGTGATCTCGCCGTCGCCGGGGTCGCCGGTCGCCACCCGGAACAGGACGCTCTTGTTGTTCTCACCGCCGCGCAGGACGAGAGCGTCGGGCCGCAGCTTCTCCAGAGTCTTCAGTTCCGCCATCGTCGCAGCGGAGGTGATCACCAGAGCGTTACCACACACAGTCACAGTTGCCATTTTCTTATTCTCCTTTTCGGATGATGTATTTCCACGCGCAGAGCGCTGTGGTTCAAAATGATTTGGGCTTCCGCCCTTACTCCTCGCAGGAGTTGTAGGGATATTCGATCAGCATATTGTCCTCGATCACCGGGCTATACACGGAATAGCCGTGGTCCTGGGCGATGCAGGACAGAACATCGTGGAGCATATCCGCGAAGTCGCTGTCGTCGTTGTCCGGAGAAAGCGAGGAAATACCCGTGGCGACCTCCAGAAAATCCCGGAAGGCGTCCTCCAGTTCATAGGCCCGATCCTCGATCTTTTCTTGTATCTCGTCCAGCTCCTCGCCGCTTTTGTCCTCCAGCGACACCGGCGGATGGTCGGATTCATCTTCCTCATAATCTCCGAGAGTGGTATATACCAGCTCCCAAAAGGTATCGACACAGGAGCTGTCATCCTCGATGGGCCACGAGGACAGGACGGTCTTGCCGGACAGCTCCGGCTCCATGTCCACCACGTCCAGCTGAAACTTGTTCGTCGCATCGCTGATCGTGATGTAAATACCCACCTTATCCTGCGTGTTCTCGGCCAGCAAGACCCGCGAATCGTGCAGATCCTTGATGTTGGAAACCGCAAAGGTGTAGATCAGTTCCGGATTGACCAGAACGATAACGTTACGCGGGATATAATCCAGCGTTCTGAGCCTTCCCATTATGTATGCCTCCATATCGTGACGATTTTGTGGTCTGCGTACCGGTGCATCTCGATGCTCTCTCCGTTGCGCTCATACCAAGAGCGCGCCTCGGAGCGGTCGTCCGTGATCTCGCCGGTCTCCACGCTTTTGTAGTAGTACATGGTACATTCTCCTCTCTATAATTGCGGGGCGGGGTAATTCCCCGCCCCTTTATGAACAACCCGGCACGGCTTTATTGTCAGAAAGACTAACTATTAAAAGTCAAGTCTAAATTACAGGAATCTGGCGAAAGGATGAGGAACCGCAAGAGGGCATAGCAAAACAGGCGCCAGTGAAGGCGTCGGAAGCGTGA
>CANPXP010000072.1 GCA_947586255.1 uncultured Lachnospiraceae bacterium
GATACAAGAAAGGGCGTTTCAGCTTCAACGTGAAGGGCGGGCGCTGCGAGGCGTGCGGCGGCGACGGCATCATCAAGATAGAAATGCACTTTCTGCCGGACGTCTACGTGCCCTGCGAGGTGTGCGGCGGCAAGCGGTACAACCGGGAGACGCTGGAAGTGAAGTACAAGGACAAGAATATTTTTGACGTGCTGGACATGACGGTGGAGGAGGCGCTGTCTTTCTTCGAGAATCTGCCGTCCATCCGCCGCAAGATAGAGACGCTCTATGCCGTCGGACTTTCCTATGTGAAGCTCGGCCAGCCTTCCACGACGCTCTCAGGCGGCGAGGCGCAGCGCATTAAGCTGGCGACGGAGTTAAGCAGGCGCGGAACGGGAAAGACGATCTATATTCTGGACGAGCCCACCACCGGACTTCACTTCGCGGATGTGCACAAGCTGGTGGATATTCTGCACAAGCTGGCGGAGGGCGGCAATACGGTGGTCGTGATCGAGCATAATCTGGATGTGATTAAGACCGCGGATTATATTATTGATATGGGACCCGAGGGCGGCGACGGCGGCGGCACTGTGATCGCCTGCGGAACGCCCGAAGAGATCGCCGAAAATCCGGTGTCCTACACGGGAATTTATGTGAAGAAAATGCTCGAACGCTATCGAAAGAGTTTGCAAAAATAATTTTTTTCAGGGCAGAGGTTAAGCGATAAGGCCTTTGTGCCGATAATAAAAACATAGGGCATGGATGCTGGAAACAGAACGGACGGAACCGTTCTGTTTTTGGCGTTTTTTAATTTTTGAAAAAAATAAATAAACCCCTTTGAAAAACCGCTTCTTTAGGTTATAATATAATCTGCACGGATAGACCAAAAGAAAGGGGATCAAGGGTATATGCAGTACACGGATATCGGAATTGATTTGGGAACGGCTAGCATATTGGTCTACATCAGAGGTAAGGGCGTCGTGCTGAAAGAGCCCTCTGTTGTGGCATTTGATAGAGATACAAACAAGATTAAGGCGATCGGTGAGGATGCGAGGCTGATGCTCGGCAGAACGCCGGGCAACATCGTGGCGGTCAGGCCGCTGCGGCAGGGTGTTATTTCGGATTATCAGGTCACCGAGAAGATGATGAAATATTTTATACAGAAGGCATTGGGCAGGAAGACTTTCCGCAAGCCCCGCATCGCGGTGTGCGTGCCCAGCGGCGTCACCGAGGTGGAGAAGAAGGCCGTTGAGGACGCGACTTATCAGGCGGGCGCCAGAGAGGTGTCCATCATCGAGGAGCCTATCGCGGCGGCCATCGGAGCGGGAATAGACATCTCCAAGCCCTGCGGCAATATGATCGTGGACATCGGCGGCGGCACCTCCGATATCGCGGTAATCTCGCTGGGCGGTACAGTGGTGAGCGCTTCGATCAAAATCGCGGGGGATGATTTCGACGAGGCGATCGTCCGCTATATGCGTAAGAAGCACAATCTGCTGATCGGCGAGCGGACGGCGGAGGATTTGAAGATTAAGATCGGCTCAGCGTTCAAACGTGCCGAGGTGGATTATATGGACGTCAGGGGGCGCAATCTGGTGACGGGTCTGCCGCGCACCGTGAAGGTGTCCTCCGAGGAGACGGAGGAGGCACTGCACGAGACGACGGTGCAGATTGTCGAGACGATCCACAGCGTTCTGGAGAAGACGCCGCCGGAGCTGGCGGCGGACATCGCGGACAGAGGAATCGTCCTGACGGGCGGCGGAAGCCTGCTGCGCGGTCTGGAGGATCTGATCGCGGACAGGACAGGCATCAACACGATGACGGCGGAGGATCCGATGACGGCGGTGGCCATCGGCACCGGCAAATACGTAGAGTTTCTGGCGGGGTACCGCGAGGACTGAGAGAGGCAGGATACTATGCTTAAAGGATTGTATACGGCTTATACGGGGATGGTCAACGAGCAACACAGGATGGACGTCATGACAAACAATCTGGCGAACGCGGACACCATCGGCTACAAGAAGGAGGGCTCCACGAGCCAGGCCTTCGACAGCGTGCTGGCATATAAGATTAAGGATCTGTCCGAGGCGGCCAATCTGCCCGCGCTGATCAGCACGCCGAAAGCGGCCGACGAGTATGAGATGAACAATGAAGCGAATCCCGATTATCTGCAGAACCGCGTCAGAAGAGTCGGTATGAACCTGGGCGTCAAAATCGGAGAGAACTATGTGGATTATTCGGAGGGACCGATCAAGGAGACCGGCAACGCGCTGGATCTCGCCATCTCCGACAGAGGCTTTTTTGCGATAGAGTACACCAACAAGGCGGGAGAGACGTCCGTGATGTATACCAGGGACGGCAATTTCACCATGAACCTGCAGGGATATCTCCAGACGCAGGACGGCGACTATGTTCTGGATGAGAACGGGCGCCGCATCAGGATGAACACGGCGCTGCCCGTGAGCATCGACAGGAACGGCAATATCACGCAGGACGGCGACTATGTGGCGACGATCGGCCTTACGGATTTTGAGGATTACGATTATCTGGAGCATTTTGGGGAAAACTTTTTCCAGCCCGTGGATGGGGCGACGGAGATCGAGACGGAATCGCAGCTCTATTCGGGATATCTTGAGATGTCCAACATGTCCACAGTGACGGAGATGGTCAATATGATTGCCATTCAGAGGCATTACGAGAGCAATCAGAAGGTCATCACTACATATGATGAGACACTTGATATTGCGGTCAACCAGTTGGGTAAAGTATAAGACAATAATGGGAGGCGTTAAGCATGGTTAGGAGTTTATGGTCCGCAGCGACCGGTATGAATGCACAGCAGGTGAGTCTGGACACGATCGCCAACAATCTGGCGAACGTCAACTCGGTGGGTTATAAGACGCAGGTGGCGCAGTTTAAGTCGCTTCTGTATCAGAATCTGCAGTCTGTCACCACCACGGCAAACGGTGATCCGAAGCCTACCACTTCACAGGTGGGTCTGGGTGTCCGCACTTCCTCGATCAATTCGATCTTTACACAGGGAAGTCTGCTGGACTCCGACAGTGACACGGCGTTCGCCATTGAGGGCGAGGGTTTCTTTGCGGTGCGCGGGGAGGACGGCGTCACCTACTATACCAGAAACGGTGATTTCACATGGGCTCTGGGCGCCAACGGCGGCATGACGCTGACGAACGCGGATGGACTTCCCGTGCTGGACAGCAACGGCCGGGCGATTGCGCTGAACCGTACCTATATCGCGAGCAAGCTCTCCATCACGGAGGACGGACAGATCTGCTATCCGGACGAACAGAACAATCCGCAGCCCATCGGCATCACCATCGGAACTTATCAGTTCAGCAATCCGGGCGGTTTGAGAAGAACCGGCGACACGCTCTTTGCGGTGACGGACGCCAGCGGCCGTGCGCTCAATGAAGACACGACTCCCGATGTGAACAAGAGCAGAATCGTACAGGGCTATCTGGAGGGCTCCAACGTGCAGGTCGCCAATGAGATGGTCAACATGATCGTCACGCAGCGTGCTTACGAGATGAACTCCAAGGCGATTATCACCTCCGACGCGATGATGGAGATTGCCAACAATCTGAAGAGATAATTGCGTAGCCGATACAGTCTGAAGAAAGGACAGCCGCTCTCATGCGCTGTGAGCTGCATCTGAGGCGGCGCGGTATGTGGAATGAGTATGGATTTGACCGGAGCCGGATTATATACGGATTATATGACAGACGCCGAGCGGGTGGCGACCGAGAAGCTGCAAAGCCGACTGGAGAATACGGCGAAACCCGAGAACGCCGGCGACGAGGCGCTTCTTGACGCCTGCAAGCAGTTCGAGGCATATCTGTGGGAACAGGTCTACAAGGAGATGGAGAAGACGACGAAGTTCTTTGACGACGATGAGGAAGAGGAAAACAGCTATGCGGCGAATATGACGGACTTTTTCAAGGATACGATGGTTCAGCAAATCTCCGAGCAGACGGCGTCCCAGGGTTCCAATTCCCTTGCGCGTATGCTTTATGAGCAGGCAAAGCGCAACTACAATCTGTAAAAGCTGTCGAGGCGAAGGATATTGTGTAAAACGGGCTGCTGATCAAGGCAGCCTGTTGCTTTTTACATAGGCGCAGACGGAAAGACAACGGGCATATGGAAAAGATCAAAGGATTTATAGAACGCATTATCTATCGGAATGCGGGTAACGGCTATACGGTGTTAAATCTGATCAGCGGCGAGGACGACATTACCTGCGTCGGTTTTTTCAGGACGATGGACCAGGGGGAAACGATAGAGGCGGAGGGCAGCTACACGACGCATCCCGTGTACGGGGAGCAGTTCAAAATAGAGAGATATCAGATCGTGCCGCCCGGCGACGAGGCGAGCATCGAGAGATATCTGGCCTCCGGCGCGGTCAAGGGCGTGGGAGCCGCTCTCGCGGCACGGATCGTGAAGCGCTTCGGGGCGGATACCTATCGGATTATCGAGGAGGAACCGGAACGGCTGGCCGAGGTCAAGGGCATCAGCGACAGCAAAGCGCGCCAGATTGCGGCGGAGGTGTACGAGAAGCGCGACGCGAGAGAGGCGATGACTTTTCTGCAGCAGTACGGCATATCCAATACCATGGCAATCCGCATCTACGAGCAGTACGGGGCGCGGCTGTACGGCATACTGAAGGAAAATCCGTATCGGATGGCGGAGGACATTCAGGGAATCGGTTTTCGCACCGCCGATGAGATTGCTGCGCGGGCCGGCATCCATGCGGATTCGGATCACAGAATCAGGAGCGGGATTCTCTACACGCTGATGCAGGCGGGAGCGGAGGGACACTGTTATCTGCCTCAGGAGGTGCTGCTTCAGAGAGCGTACGAGCTGCTGCAGCTGGATCCGCCTGTCATTGAGCTGCAGCTGGCGAATCTCTCGATGGACGAGAAACTTGTCATCAAGCGCTCCGCGGATCCACAGGAGGTCTGCAAGGTCTACTCGTCCGCATACTATTACGCGGAACTTAGCTGCGCCGGAATGCTGCGCGATCTGAATATATCTGCGGGGAGAGAACTTTTGCCCGCTGAAGAGAACGATATTCACAGAAAGATCGCCCGGCTTGAGAAGCAGCTGGACATCGAGCTGGACGAGCTCCAGAAGCGCTCTGTGCTGGAGAGCGCGAAAAACGGAGTGTTCATTCTCTCCGGCGGTCCGGGTACCGGAAAGACGACGACGATCAACGCCATCATACGATATTTCCTGGAGGAGGGTATGGATATCTATCTGGCGGCGCCCACGGGAAGGGCCGCCAAGAGAATGACGGAGGCGACAGGGTATGAGGCGCGGACAATCCACCGCCTCCTAGAGCTGAACGGCGCTCTGTCCGAGGAGAAAAGAACGGCCAGATTCGAGCGCAATGAAGAGAATCCGCTTGAGGCGGATGTGATTATCATAGACGAGATGTCTATGGTGGATATTTTCCTGTTTCAGTCGCTCCTGAAGGCGATTGCGGTGGGGACGAAGCTGATCATGGTCGGGGACGTCAACCAGCTCCCGTCGGTGGGCGCCGGGCAGGTGCTGCGCGACATCATGGACAGCGAGCGGTTTCCGACAGTGGTCCTGGAAAAGATCTTCCGGCAGGCGGGCGAGAGCGACATCGTGCGAAATGCGCACAGGATCCATGCCGGCGAGGAACTGCTCCTGGACAATAAGAGCAGAGATTTTTTCTTCCTGGAGAGAAACGATGTGAATGTGATCTACAAGCACATGATCCTGCTGATCACGGATAAGCTGCCGGGATATGTCGGCGCGGAGCCGTATGACATTCAGGTGCTCACACCGATGCGAAAGGGAAGTCTGGGCGTGGAGACCTTAAACGAGATACTGCAGCGGTACCTGAATCCGCCGTCGGAGGACAAAAAGGAGTATATGACCGGCAATACGCTGCTGCGCGAGCACGACAAGGTCATGCAGATCAGGAACAATTATCAGCTGGAGTGGGAGATTGTCAGCAAATACGGGATCCCCATCGACAAGGGAGTGGGAATTTTTAACGGCGATATCGGCACGATCGTGCGGATCAGCGAGACGGCCGGGGAGCTGGTGGTCGAGTATGACGAGCACCGAAGAGTCACCTATCCTCTGTCACAGCTGGACGAGATCGAGCTGGCCTATGCGGTGACGATCCACAAGGCGCAGGGCAGCGAATATCCCGCGGTGATTATGCCGCTGTTGTCGGGACCGCGTATGCTCTTCAACAGAAATCTGCTCTACACGGGTGTGACGCGCGCCAGGAGCTGCGTGACAATCCTGGGGAGCAGAGCCACTTTGCGGGAAATGGTGGACAACAATTTTCAGAACCGCCGGTACACGGGACTGGCGGACCGGATCCGGGAATTGATCCCGTGACGGTAAAGGGAAGCGATATATGAAAAAAACATTTCCGGGTATGCTGACGGATCTTCTCTATCCGCGCAGATGCCCTGTCTGTGATCAGGCGGTTGCGCCTTTCGGAAATCTTATCTGCGGGTCTTGCGCGAGCAGGCCGGTCTATATCAAATCGCCGTACTGCATGAAGTGCGGCAAGGAGCTTTCGGACGGAGAGAGAGAATAC
>CANPXP010000073.1 GCA_947586255.1 uncultured Lachnospiraceae bacterium
ATTCAGTACATAATGTTCTGTGATGCGTTGCCAAGCCATTTCTCCCTTATCCGCTACGTGTTAAGTTAATGACATTGAATAAATACATCATTTCGCAACACCTCCTTGTGAAACCACCAGAAGTAATTTCACTCTTTTACAACTTCCACTTATAGGTAGGACTCACCTTAAAAATATTCAACCGCCAAAACAATCGTAACATCTCCATTACCGAGAAGTTCCGCCATCTCTTTCTCGGTCTTATCCGTGATTCTCCCAAGCCTCGTGTACGCCCAGGAGTTGGAGCCGTAGAATACGACGATCTGATTTCCGGAATACAGTACGATATCTCCGGCGCTTGTCGTCGTCTGTGCATCTTTTCTCGGAAGACTCGCACCCAGTGAACCGACCTGCTCAAATCCTCCGTACATAGACATCTGTACCGTGACGGGAGCATCTTTCGCAAGCTCCAGAAGAGCGTCCACAGACTCATTATTCTCCCACTCCACTGTAACGGCACAGTCATCGATTGTCATTGTCAGAACCGTTTCTTTTGTCTCGCTGTTCACGTTCTCTTCCTCCTCATTCTGGCGAGCTGTGTCTGCCGCGCTTTTTTCCTGTGTGATCGGCTCGGATTCCACAGATGCGGCATTGTTTAATCCGTTTTTGTTTTCTCCACAGCCTGTTATAGACAATAACAGCGTCAAAATCAACAACAAAATTTTTCTTTTCATGTTCCGCCTCGATACTGTAAACAATCCAAAAACCGTTTTATTACAGGAAGGACTTGACTTTTTCTCCGTCGGCATAGCCTTTATCATAAAGCCGCTTTATATCTGCCGGATTGCGGGACAGCGTGCTGACGCCGCAGGTGTCGTCGGGTGAGACAATCAGCACTTTGCCCTGCCTTGCATACTCCTGTGCCAGCGCAACGCTCTCATTGTATCGGTTCGCTCTCTGCCGCAGCTTTTCCGCCGCATGGGGATATTTTTTACGGATGCGGGCAGCCAGCTTCTCGTCCTGCCCGGGAGTGCGGAGAACATTTTCCGGCCTGGTAAGCAATACGACGACACGGTCACACCCAACAGCAAACGCCTTTTCCACCGGTACAGGATCGCCCAGCGCCCCGTCGTAATATGGCGTTCCCTGAATGAAATAGGGCCTGCAGACAAAAGGTATCGACGAGGACGCTTTAAATACGTTGTAATCATCCTGCCGAATATCCCGCTTATCAAAATACTTTACCTCGCCGGTTTCGGCATTTGTCGCAACCACGGTAAATTCCATCGGATTATCCCGCAAAGCTTCGTAATCAAGCGGATTCTCACCGTCATGATTGCTGAGTGTGCCATAGACATAGTCCATGTCGATAAAGGAACGAGTCTTAATAAAATTTCTCACACTCGCATACTGCTTTCTGAGCCCGTATTCTGTATAAAAGGTATAGTTGCGTCCCTTTTGACCGGCGGTAAAGGAGGCAAGATTCGCACTCCCCGCCGATACGCCGATTCCAAGGTCAAATCGAATATTCTGATCCAGACAGTAGTCCAGCACTCCGCAGGCATAAATCCCCCGGAATCCGCCTCCTACATCTATCACGCCGGTTTTCATAGCACATCACCTCTACACTTGTTTTGTCTTACAGGAACAGCTCGTTTTCTTTTCTGTCAGAGCAGGCTTTTTTAATTGCCAGGGCGGCTGCAGACACCATCAGTCCGTTGACCTTCCTTGCATTTTGCGGACACAGTTTGCTCCGTTTCCGTGAATTTTCTCAAGCCGCTCGATTGCCGCAGCGGGCGCACGTCCGCCAAAGGACGGCATGGCGATAACGACCATATCCTGCTCAGTGATTTCACATTTGCCAAAATCTGCCGACCCGTCGCTCAAATCGATTTTCACCGGATTTTCGCTCCAGTGTTTCCCGATGATATCGGCGACTTTTTCAGTGCCTCCCGTGGGACTGAATATGATCTCTGCTACGTTCATAAGAAATCCTCCTCGATGATGATTTATAGAATAAAATGTTCAGCAGGCCGAGCGATACTCCTAAAGCCTTTTCCGCATCAGGCTGATACAGTCGGCCAGCGTTTTCTCCGCAAGCGAGTGTGAAAATGTATCTTCTATCTCCGTGAACATATCGGTCAAAACCGGCCTGATATACCGCCCGACGACACATTCGTCGCTTGGATTCTGATGAAGGTCAAAAATACGGGGCGTTTCCGTTTCATTTACAGCCTGATAGATTTGAAGGAGCGTCAGTTCCGCCGCTTCAGGCTTTAATGTGAACCCGCTGACGCCGCGGCGACTTTCAATGATGTCTTTTTTCTTGAGCAGGCTGATAATTTTCCGAATGTAGCTGGCGTTGGTTCCGACGCTCGCGGCAATCTCATCCGAAGTAAGCGGCTGCGCTGCTTCGGAAATTAAAATCAGCGTATGAATTGCGGAAGAAAATTTGGTATCCATCAGCGATTCACCTCGTAGGTCACGATATATTCTGATTGATCGTCTGCTTCTAATCTTGGATTTGCCCTGCAATCGGCTTTCTTGTATAAGTATCTGATACAGGTACATTATGCGTAAAAATAGAGAGTTTGTCAATATTCTCCCGGTTTGCTAAATGCGAACGTGGGATTCTGTTCTGTTTCCACATGCCCTCTGTGTCCATAGATGGTACACGCATTCAACGCAGATTCCAATGCAGAAAATTCTTCTTCTGTCAAGGAGACTTCACTGGCCTTCAGATTTTCCAAAATCCGCTCTTACACAAAGATTGAAATATTCACAAAAGAATGTTAGAATAAATTTTTATGAAACTTAAAATTCGGAGGTTTCCCTTTATGACCATACTCGTAATTGACGCACAGGGCGGCGGAATAGGCAGGCAGCTCGTGTTGTCTGTCAAACAGGCGTTGCCGAATGTTGAGATACTGGCTGTCGGAACCAATGCGGCGGCAACTGCCGCAATGTTAAAAGCCGGCGCTTCTTCTGCTGCAACCGGCGAAAACGCTGTGGTTGTCTGCGCGGGAAAGACGGACATTATCGTCGGGCCCATCGGGATTGTCATAGCGGATTCCATGCTCGGAGAAATTACGCCGAAAATGGCTCTCGCCGTGGCGCAGAGCAGCGCAAAGCGAATCCTGATCCCATTCAGCCATTGCGACACTGTCATTGCCGGAGCGGAAGCGGCGAGCACAACAGAACTGATACAAAAAGCTGTTGCAGAAGTGCAAAAACTGTGCGGCGCATCTTGACAAACGCTGTGTAAGTGCGCTATAATCTTGGTGGTTTAAGCAGAAGCTGGCCATCGGCACAGAAGTGCTTTGCAAATTTTCTTTTTGAACGGCGTACTATGAAGGTATGCGTTTTCTCTGAAGAGAGACAACGTATGCTTTTTTTGTTTGGCATACGAATTATCAAAAATTTATAATTCAGGAGGATAAAATAATGGCATGTTTTCTTGTTCCGGCGGCTGAAGCTGTCGTTACCACAGTCGCTGCAAAGGTGATGAAATCCAAAGAGGTGAATCCCGAAACCGTACAAGTACAGCTTGACGGAGTTGAATTTGTCGAAGCGGAGAAGATTCCTTTTTCCAGAAAACTCGGTTGGCTCAACAAGCTGCTGTGGGGCGGTTCCGGCCTTTTAGCATTTGAGCATGTTTGGCACGGGGAAGTTGCGCCGTGGTTTCCGTTCCTTACGGCGGCGTCCAATCCCGCCGATGCGGCCAAGATGCTGCATGAAATGTCAACCGTGGGCGTCACGATGGCAGTTTTGGTAACTGCTGTCTGGGCAGGTATGCTTGTCGTAAGCTCTGTTATTGAAAAAAAAGCGCAGAAAGCACTGTCCGACGAAAGCTAAAGGCAGGGATGGGAGGAGCGTAGAATGACTTTACTTACTACCGTTTTCGCTGCCATTATCTGCACCGTTATCTGGTATAAGGGCGCGCCGAAAAGCGAAATGAAGGTCGGTGTGCTTTGCTGGATGTATTGGGGAGCTTCCCTGATGTGGCTGGTCGATGCGATCTTCGAGTATGCGGAGCTTCACGCAGAATACTTTACCCCGGCTCCGGCGGACATGCTCAATGATTTTTATCTTGGACTTTCCGTGGTTGCGCTCGGTCTTGTCATTTGGCTGATCATTCTCTTGGTGAAGGACCCGAAGGGCGTTGTACAGGCGGCGCTTTTCCGCAAGAAAAACTGACAGAGAGCGGGAGGCGGTTCTGCCGGATTTGGTAGAACCGCTTCTGCCGTTTGGAGAGAATTGAAATGCAAAGTGAAACAAGGAAAATTTTAGAATCGGTTCAAAATGGCTCTATTTCGGTGGATGAGGCGCTCGTTCTCTTAAAAACACAACCTTTTGATGATCTCGGTTATGCAAAGGTGGATATTCACCGAGAAATCAGACAGGGTGTTCCAGAAGTGATATACGGGGCGGGCAAAACGCCGGAACAGATTGTCGGCATTATAGGCGCTATGCTGAAGAACGGACAAAAGCAGATTCTGATCACACGATTTTCAAAGGAGGCTGCCGACACTGTCTCAAAAACCTATTCTCTTACCTATCGGGAAAACGCACGGCTCGGATATTATGGCTCCATTCCGAATCCCGACGGAATTGGAACCGTTGTTGTCGCCACAGGGGGCACAAGCGATATTCCCGTTGCGGAAGAGGCCGCGCTCACGGCGGAGTTTTTCGGGAACAGGGTCATCCGTCTTTTTGACGTCGGCGTGGCAGGACTTCACAGGCTGCTCGCACATAAAGAAGAGATTATGAGCGCCAGTGTGATTATTGCAATCGCCGGAATGGAGGGTGCGCTCGCCAGCGTGATCGGCGGGCTTGTCGATTGCCCCGTGATCGCCGTCCCGACCAGCGTAGGATATGGGGCGGCGTTCGGCGGATTATCCGCATTGCTGTCGATGCTCAATTCCTGTGCCAGCGGCGTGTCCGTCGTCAATATTGATAATGGCTTCGGCGCGGGGTATCTTGCAAACATGATAAATCATATGGAGGCCCAAAAATGAGGACGCTATATTTGGATTGCGGGATGGGCGCTGCGGGAGATATGCTGACCGCCGCGCTGTTAGAGCTCCTGCCCGAACCGGATCGATTTGCAGACAAGCTGAATACGCTGGGAATCCCCGGCGTGGAATTCCGTAAAGAAAAAACGGTCAAGTGCGGCATTACCGGCACACATATGTCTGTTCTCATTCAGGGCGAGGAAGAGGGCGCGGAGGCACACCATCACGGCCATGAGCATACACACGAACACGAGCATGAGTATACGCACGGGCACGAACACGGGCATCACCATCACAGCGGGATGCACGAAATTGAACACATTGTTGCGGATCTGAAGCTTCCCGAAAAAGTTGAAAAAGATGTCCTTGCCGTTTACGGGCTGATTGCCGAGGCGGAAAGTCATGTACACGGCGTTCCCGTTTCCGATATCCATTTCCACGAAGTCGGCACAATGGACGCAGTTGCGGACATTACAGCGGTCTGTCTTTTGATGAATGAGCTTGCGCCGGATGAAGTGATATGCTCTCCCATTCACGTAGGGAGCGGTCATGTCAAATGCGCTCACGGGATCCTGCCTGTCCCGGCGCCCGCCACGGCATTCATTCTACAAGGCGTACCTACTTATGGGGGCGGCGTCAAAGAGGAACTGTGCACCCCCACGGGAGCCGCTCTGCTCAAACATTTTGTCACGCGTTTCGATGATATGCCCGTAATGAAAATGCAGGCAATCGGTTACGGAATGGGAAAAAAGGATTTTGAAACCGTAAATTGCGTCCGCGCCATGTTTGGCGAAGGCGAGGATAAAACGGATGCAGTTTTAGAGCTTTCCTGCAATGTGGACGATATGACGGCTGAGGAGATCGGCTTTGCAATGGAGCGTCTTTTTGAAGGCGGCGCAAACGAGGTCTTTACTATTCCGATAGGCATGAAAAAATCCCGCCCCGGCACATTGATCCGGGTCATGTGCAAAGAGCAGGATCGTGAAAAAATGCTTCGTCTGATTTTCAAATATACCTCTACCATCGGGGTACGGGAAACGCCGACGCATCGGTATATTCTCGACCGGCGAACTGAGACGGCGGAAACGCCGTTCGGAGAGGTTCACCGCAAGATTTCATCCGGTTATGGAGTGGTACGCGCAAAGTATGAATATGAGGACCTCGCTAAAATTGCCCGTGAGCAGACGCTTAGTATTGAAGAAGTAAAAAAGCTTCTTGAAGATGTATAATGAAGCTGCTTAAAAAGCAAGCGAAATGGAAATTTTGAAAAAACGGAGTGATAAAGATTATGGATATGCTGCATAAAAAACTGGAACATCTAAAAGAATACCTGCTTAATTTGGGAAGCGTTGCCGTTGCTTTTTCATCGGGCGTTGATTCTACCTTTTTACTCTATGTCGCCCATCAGGTGCTCGGAAAGCGTGCGATTGCTGTTACGGCACAGTCCTGTTCTTTCCCGAAGCGGGAGCTTGACGAGGCAAAAGCCTTTTG
>CANPXP010000074.1 GCA_947586255.1 uncultured Lachnospiraceae bacterium
CGTGATGCGCATATCCGTGACAGGCGAACCCGTCAGCACGCCGAGATGCTCTTTTTCCCGCAGATGCGTCAGGATAAGTCGCTGCCAATTGCGGTCCAGCACATCCTCGCTGCACCGCGTCCCGAAGACCAGCCCGCTGCCCGGCTCCCCCGGCTCTAAGAGCAGGTGCACCTCCGCATAGTGTCTGAGAGGCTCATAATGTCCGACCCCCTCCACCGGTGCGGCGATCGTCTCCCGGTAAGCGACGCCGCCCTCGTCGAAATCCACCGAAAGCCCGCAGCGCTGCCCGATGATATTTTTCAGAACCTCGATCTGCACTTCCCCCATCAGCTGCGCCTGCAGCTCGCCGTCCTGCCCGCCAGTTCGCCCGCGCCAAACGATGTGGAGCTGAGGTTCCTCCTCTTCAAGTTGACATAACTTCTGATAAGCCCGATGGACGTCACAGCCGTCCGGCAATAAGATACGATATGCCATGATAGGCGCAAGCAGCGAAACCGTATCTCCGGTCTCCGCGCCGAGTCCTTCCCCGCAATAGGTACTGACGGGACCCGCCAGAGCGCAGACCGTCCCCGCCGTCGCCTCCTGCTCCACCGTATAGCGGCTGCCGGAATACAGGCGGATCTGGTCCACCTTCTCCTCCGTCTCACCGTCCCGGCCGCAGGCGCGAACCGTCTCTTTCACTCTCAGCGAGCCGCCCGTAATTTTCACATAAGTCAGGCGGCACCCCTTTTCGTCCCTGGCAATCTTGAAGACCCGCGCGCCGAAGGCAGCCGGATAAGACGGCGCGCGCACATAATCGCACAGTCCGTCCAGAAGTTCCTCCACGCCCTCTGCCCTGAGCGCCGAGCCGAAATAGCACGGGAAAACGCTGCGCTCCGCCACCAGCGCAGCGATCGCCTCCCTGTCGATCAGCGTCTCCGCGCTCTCCGCTTCCGCATCCAGATAACGCTCCAGAAGCGCATCGTCGCAGACCGCAAGCGCCTCATAGAAGGCCGCATCGCGCGCGCCGAAATCCACGCACCGCCCGTCCAGTCTGTCGCGCAGCTGTGCCATGAGCGCCGTCTTATCCGTACCCGGCTGATCCATCTTATTGACAAACAGGAAAGTCGGCACCCGGTACCGTCCGAGCAGCCGCCAGAGCGTCGGCACCTGGCCCTGAACGCCGTCCGCGCCGCTCACGACGAGCACCGCACAGTCGAGCACCTGCAGCGTCCGCTCCATCTCCGCCGAGAAATCGGCATGTCCCGGCGTATCCAGGAGTGTGACCTCCATGTCCCGCCATGTAAATAACGCCTGTTTGGAAAAAATGGTGATGCCGCGGTCCCGCTCCTGACTGTCGGTGTCCAGGAAAGCGTCCCCGTGATCCACCCGGCCCTGCCGCCGGATCGCGCCGCTCAGGTACAGCATGCTCTCCGCCAGCGTGGTCTTGCCGGCATCCACGTGGGCCAGCACGCCTATCACCAGTTTTTTGCCGCGCATCGCTCTCCTCCTTCCTCTCCGGTCATCTTCATTCATATCATATATTCATATATAGTTTACATAATTCTTGCCATATGCGGTTTACATAAGTTTCCGCCGCGCACGGTTTACATAAATATCTGCTCATGCATAGTTTACATAAATATTCCGGCCAGACCCACAACCAACACGCCCGCCAGCTCGCACAGGCACAGAAAATATCCCGCCAGATCGCCCGTGATGCCGCCGAAGCGCTTCACGGACATATAGTAATAGTATGTCCAGACCCACATCGCCGCGAGCGCCATACACGCGCCGGCCACGGGCTGTATCAGCACCGCGCCGATAAAACACAGCGCCAGTATCACGGCGAGCACGATGCGGACCGCCCGCCTGTCCGCCGCCGAGGCAAAGGAGTACAGCGTTCCCTCCTTCTTCGCCGCCGGGAACCACACCAGGCTCATGCCGCTCAGCGCGCGGGATATGACGAAGCCCAGCCCGATCAGGAGGAGCTGGCTGCGCGTCCGCACCATGGCCAGACCAGCCGCATAGAGAAAAAAGTAACAGATCGCCGCGATCACTCCGAAAGCGCCCACGTGGGGATCCTTCAGAATCTCCAGCTTCCTCTCGTGCGGCTCATAGGAGTGCAGGGCGTCCGCCGTATCCAGAAGCCCGTCCAGATGAATACCGCCCGTTATTATAACCGGTATCACAGCGCCGACAAGCGCAAAAGGAAGCGTGCCCGGCCCGTGCTCCCCCTGAAAGCACAGCCATCCCCACGCGACGAACAGCACGCCGACGACAAGGCCGACCAGCGGGAAGAAGCAGAGCGCATATTTCATATTTTTCCGGCTCCACTCCGCCTTCGGCACGGGAATCTTCGAGTACATGGAAAAGGTGATAAAAAAGCCGCCGATAATAGATTTCATGTGTTATCCTTTCTGAACCGTGTATAGAACGCGCCTTCTGTATCGCATTCATTTTGTTTACATAATTTTATATTCACCGGGATCGTATACACCACTTCCACCGCCTCATCCGCTATTTCCACAAGTCTTTGATTGAGTGCGCCAAGTAATTTTATGTAAACCATTGTTTCCTCTCCATAAGCGCCGCCGTCTGAGAACACCTCGTTGGTGACGACGACGAGATGTCTGCACTGTCCGCGCAGCGCAGCGACGCCGTACAAGATCCTGTCAAGAATGTCCCGCTCCCACGATTCTTCGCTGTGCCGCTCGCCGCCCCTGCCGCATCGGCCGCCTTGCTCGTCCCCGTCGTCTCGCCATGCGTCCGCCGCGCTGTCCCGTCCGGCCGGCTCTGTCAGCCCAAGTTCCGCAGACTCCGGCTCCGCTGCACGGGAAAACATCTCGTTGGCGAGCAGATTTGACATGCACTCCACCAACACCGTGGCCTCCCGGCGGTCCGCCGCATCGACGCCGTCGAGTGCCCTCCCGATCCCTCGATAACACTCTATGGTGACAAAACCCTTGCCTTCCCGCAGCCTGCGGTGTCTCTCTACGCGCTGTCTTCCTTCCTCTCCATAGGGCTCCATCGTCGCGGCGTAGTACAGCGCCCCGCCGTCCGCCAGCTCCGACGCGCGTCTCTCCGCATATTCGGATTTGCCGCTCGCGCTCACACCGGTAATGACCGTCATCATAACCGTTCTCCCTCCCGATCAATAACGCCTGTATGCCTCTATCTCCATCTGCTCGAAGGAATCGTTTCCGCGGTACACGCTCAGCGCCATATCCAGCAGCGGAAAGAGCATCGCCGCTCCCGTCCCCTCGCCCAGCGCCATATCCGCGCAGATGACCGGGCGCAGCCCGAGTTCCTCTGTCAACGCCTGACAGAGCGGTTCCCGCCCCAAATGAGATGCGATCAGATACTGCCTGACGCCGGGCACAAGCCTGTCCGCCGCGAGAGCCGCCGCCGCCGTGATCACGCCGTCCAGCACAACGGGGATATGCCTGTGCGCCCCGCCTATAATAACACCTGCTATTCCGGCGATGTCCAGACCGCCGACACAGGACAGCACCGTCAGGGCGTCCGCGCCGTCCAGTCGATACCGATCGATTGCCCGCGAGATCACCTCCCGCTTCCGCCGCAGTCCGCCGTCATCCAAACCCGCGCCGCGGCCCGTCATCTCCCCGGGCGGCAGTCCCAGCAGCGCGCAGCCCACCGCCGTCGCCGTGGTGGTATTGCCGATCCCCATCTCGCCCACGCCGAGAATCTCATACCCCTTTTCACAGCACTCCCCGGCCCAGGCGGCTCCCTCGGCGATCGCCTCCAGCGCCTCCCGCTTCGTCATGGCGGGTTCCTTCGCGAAATTCGCCGTGCCGCGCCTGATCTTGCGCGCCCGCACATTCCCGCAGACAATATCTCTCCGGACGCCGATATCCGTGACCAGCACATCCGCGCCGGCCTGTTCCGCCATGTGATTGACGCTCGAGCGGCCTTCGGCCATGTTCTCGCAGACACGCGCCGTCACCTCGTCCGATGTCTGTGTCACGCCCTCCGCCACGATGCCGTTGTCCGCGCACATGACGAGAATCGCCCTTTTCTCCGCCCGTATGTCCGCCGTCCGCTGTATGCCCGCAAGCCGCACCAGCAGCTTCTCAAACTGTCCCAGCCCGTCCAGCGGCTTGGCGATGCTGTCCAGACGCTCCTGCGCTCTCTGCATGGCGTCCGGATCCGGCGGTTCGATTTTAAGTTTACATAACTTATCTATCATATCCTCATCTGACACAGCAGTCATCGTTTTCCTCCGTCGTCCCACAGGACACAGCGCTCAGTTTCCGACGCCGGCATACTCCCGCGCCGCCCGGACGAAGCGCTCCCCCACCGCCGGGCTGCCGTAGAAGTACAGGTGCGGGAATCCCGCGTAGAGCGTATCCGTACAGAAGCCCTCCCGCCAGGACGAGCCGTTTCCGGGCTTATACACGTCCAGATCGGCGCAGTCCGCAAGAGATTCCCAGTAGTGAAACTCGTGCGCCCGAAAGGAATCCCCTTTCCGTCCCAGCAGACAGTCCTTCGTGAGCCTCACTTCGATGTAGCCGAACCGCCCTTTCCGCCGCCTGTCCGCCGCGTCGGCCGCAATCACGCCGACCATGTCACAGAAGCGCCTCCCGCCGTCCGCGTTCTCCATCTTCTCCTCCAGCCGCCCGTGCAGGTACAGGAATCCCCCGCATTCCGCTATCGTAGGCATCCCGCCTGTTATTTTATTCTTGATATCCAGCCGCATAGAGACATTCCGGGCCAACTGCTCCGCATACAGCTCCGGATAGCCGCCGCTCAGATAGAGAGCGTCGCACTCCGGCAGGCCGGCGTCGTGCAGCGGGCTGAAAGGAACAATCCGTGCGCCCTGCTCTTCCAGAAAACGCAGATTGTCCTCGTACAGAAAACAGAACGCTTCATCCCGCGCCACGGCAATCCGGCATTCCGCCTGCCGGTCCTTATTAGTTATGTAAACTTCTTTCAGGCTTTTCGGTTCTTTACTAGTTATGTAAACTTCTTCCGTCTCTTCTTTAGTTATGTAAACTGCATTCGATTTTTCTTTCGTTATGCCAACCACTTCTGCCGTGCCAAGGCCCGCACCCGGGCGATCAGCCTCCGCAATATCCTGCACCGCAGTGACGCCGGCCAGTTCCAGAATCTTCGGCACGTCCACGGTGGCTTCCACCGCCTCCCGCATCCGCCCAGCAAGGGCCGAGAAATCCCCGATCTCCTGCGCCATCACCAATCCGAGATGCCTGCTGTCCAACCTGACCTCCTCCGTCTCCGGCAGATACCCCAGCGGTACGAGTCCCAGACGCTCCACTGTCCGCGCCGCCTGTTCATAGAGTTTGGGCGCAAGCCTGTTAAAAATAACACCGACTATGTAACTCGGCTCCCTGTAGTGCAGAAACCCCTCCACGGCGGCCGCCACGGAACTTCCTTTTCCCTTGCAGTCCACGACCAGGATTACGGGAACGCCCAGTTCCCTCGCCACCGTGTAGGTGCTCGCCTCCTCCGTGAATCCCATGCCGTCGTAATAACCCATAACCCCCTCGATCACGCCGATATCGTGGCCTGCTGCATGCCGCTCATAGAGCTGCCGCAGCGTCTCTCCCTCCGTAAAGAAAGGATCCAGGTTATAGCAGGGCGCGCCGGCAGCCTCTCTGTGGAAGGAAGGATCGATATAGTCCGGCCCGCACTTGAAGGCGCAGGGATCGACGCCGCGCCCGCGAAGAGCCGCTAGGAGACCACACACGAGAGTGGTCTTGCCGCTGCCGCTGCCGCTGCCGGCTATGAGGACGCCTTTCTTCGTTCCCTCCGGCGACGGCGGTACGGCGGACGTGCCGTCCCCCTGCGCCGACACGATCGTCACCGGATTCTGCGCCGCCATCATGTGGCTGCTGCCTGCCCTGCGGAGCCTGCTCACCTGCAGCTGCACCGCCTCCACGCCGGTAAAGCCGCCTTCCTCCAACAGCCTGAGCGCCCGCTCCGCACTCTCCAGCGTCACCGCGCTGACCACAAGCCGCACCGCCGGATTCTTCTCTCTGAGACAGGCGATAATCTCCTCCATGCGCCCGCCGCTGCCGCCGATAAAAGCCGCGTCCGGTGCGGGCAGACCGCGCAGCGCATCCGGCGCCGTTCCCTCAATGATTTTCATATTATGTAAACCGAATCGTTCCTTGTTAAGTTTACATAACTCTACAGCATCGGTATCCCGCTCCACGGAAAAGACAAGCCCTCCGGAGGCAGCCAGCGCCAGCTCCACCGATACGGAACCCGTTCCGGCGCCGACGTCAAAGACGATCTCTCTCTCCCGCACGCGCAGTCTGCTCATCACCACGGCACGCACCTCCGCCTTGGTCATGGGTGTCCCACCGCGCGCGAAGCTGTCATCCGGCAGACCCGTCAGATTGTTCCCCACAGGCCGCAGGTTCTCCAGATAGAGCACCGCCGG
>CANPXP010000075.1 GCA_947586255.1 uncultured Lachnospiraceae bacterium
TGATCGGCGACAATGTGTCGCTGTATCAGGGCGTGACCCTGGGCGGCACCGGCAAGGAGCAGGGCAAGCGGCACCCCACCGTCGGCAACAACGTGATGATCAGTACGGGGGCCAAGGTGCTCGGCTCGTTCAAGATCGGCGACAACAGCAAGATCGGCGCGGGCAGCGTGGTGCTGGAGGAGGTGCCGCCCAACTCCACGGTGGTCGGCGTGCCAGGCAGAGTGGTGAAGCGCAATAATCAGGCGCTGCCGCAGGAGGAGCTGGACCAGATCCACCTGCCGGATCCCGTGCGCGAGGATATCGCGGGACTGCAGCGCGCCAACGCGGAGCTAACCAACCGCCTGCTCGATCTGGAGCAGGAGATCAGGGAGCTGAAGAAAAACAGAGAGTAGTCTGCCGGAGGATTCCGGCCTGGAGGAGAGCATGAAGGTATACAATACGTTGTCTAAGAGAAAAGAGGAGTTCGTGCCGCTTGAGGACGGCCAGGTCAGCATGTATGTGTGCGGCCCCACCGTGTACAATCTGATCCATATCGGCAACGCCAGGCCGATGATCGTGTTTGACACGGTCAGACGCTATATGGAGCACAGGGGCTATCGGGTCAACTACGTCTCCAACTTCACGGATGTGGATGACAAAATCATCAAAAAGGCGAATGAGGAGGGCGTGGATCCCTCCGTGATCTCCGAGCGCTACATCGAAGAGTGCAAGAGGGATATGAAGGGGATGAACGTGAAGCCGGCCACCGTCCATCCCAAGGCGACCGAGGAGATCGACGGCATGATCGAGATGATTCAGACGCTGCTCGACAAGGATCACGCCTATGTGGCTGAGGACGGCACCGTGTACTTTAAGACGAGGAGTTTCCGAGATTACGGCAAACTTTCCCACAAAAATCTCGACGATCTCAGGAGTGGGGCGCGCTCCCTGTTGGTGACCGGCGAGGACCAGAAGCAGGATCCGCTGGATTTCGTGCTCTGGAAACCGAAGAAGGAGGGTGAGCCCTACTGGGAGTCACCCTGGTGCCAGGGGCGGCCGGGCTGGCATATCGAGTGCTCCGTCATGAGCCGGAAATACCTCGGCGAGCAGATTGACATCCACGCGGGCGGCGAGGACTTGATCTTCCCGCACCACGAGAACGAGATTGCGCAGTCCGAGGCTGCCAACGGCAAGGAGTTCGCCAAATATTGGCTGCACAACGCCTTCTTAAATATCGACAACCACAAGATGTCCAAGTCCGCGGGCAATTTCTTCACCGTCAGGGATATCGGCGAAAAGTATGATCTGCAGGTACTGCGCTTCTTTATGCTCTCGGCGCATTACAGGAGTCCGCTGAATTTCAGCGCGGAGCTGATGGAGGCGGCGAAGAACGGTCTGGAGCGCATTATAGGATGCGTCGGCAATCTGAACTTCCTGCTGGAGCGGGCAAGCGGTGAGGAGATGACGGAAGAGGAGCGGGAGAGCGCGAAGCAGGCGGAAGCGTACATCGCGCAGTTCGACGAGGCGATGGACGACGACTTCAACACGGCGGATGCCATCGCGGCGATTTTCGATCTGGTGAAATTTACCAACACCCATGTCGCGGAGAGTTCGACGAAGGCGTTTCTGCAGGCCCTCAAGGACGAGATTGTCATGTTGTCCGATATCTGCGGGCTGATCGTGGATAAGAAAGAGGAGCTGCTGGACGCGGACGTGGAAGCGCTGATCCGGGAGCGGCAGGAAGCGAGAAAGGCGAAAAACTTCGCCAGGGCGGACGAGATCAGGGATACGCTGGCGGCGCAGGGCATTCTTCTGGAGGACACGCGCGAGGGAGTAAAATGGAAGAGAGCGTAACGATCCTGGAGGCGATCAAGAAAGAGTTCGCCTGCAAGAAGACGGATATCCGCACCTACTCTCCGCTGACGCTGGCCTATATCGGCGACGCCGTGTTCGATCTGGTGATCCGCACGGTTGTGGTGGAGCGGGGAAACAGATCGGCCAACAATCTGCACAGGAAGACCGTGGCGTATGTGAACGCCCGCGTGCAGGCGCAGATGATCGACGCCCTGCAGGAAGCGCTGACGCAGGAGGAGGCCGCGGTGTACCATCGCGGCAAAAACGCCAAGCCCAACACGAAGGCCAAGAACGCGTCCGATCTGGAATACAGCAAGGCGACAGGGCTGGAGGCGCTCTGCGGATATCTGTATCTGGAGGGACGGCAGGAGAGGCTGCTGGCGCTGATTCGTGAAGCCATCGCCGGAATCGGTATGGAGCTGTGACGGCGCAGAGAAAAGGAGCGCCGCGGGCGCGAAAGGGAATCTCATGAGATATACGGAATTTACCATAGAGGGCAGAAACGCCGTCATCGAGGCGTTTCGCTCCGGCAAGACGATAGACAAGCTGTTCATTCTGGACGGCTGTCAGGACGGGCCGATTATGACGATCAAAAGAGAGGCGGCCAAAAGCGGCTGCCTCGTCAAATATGTGCCGCGGGAACGGCTGGATCAGATGTCCGAGACGGGAAAGCACCAGGGAGTGATCGCTTACGCCGCGGCCTACGCGTACGCCGAGGTGGAGGATATTCTGCGAAGAGCCGAGGAAAAGGGGGAGGCGCCCTTTATTTTTCTGCTCGACAACATCGAGGATCCGCACAATCTCGGGGCGATTATCCGCACGGCGAACTTGGCGGGCGCGCACGGCGTCATCATACCGAAGAACCGCGCCGTCGGACTCACCGCGACGGTGGCCAAGGCTTCCGCGGGGGCGCTCAACTACACGCCCGTCGCCAGAGTGACGAATCTGGGACAGACGATCGAGGAGCTGAAAAAGGAAGGACTGTGGTTCGTCTGCGCGGACATGAAAGGCACGCGCATGTACGATCTGGATCTGCGGGGACCGATCGGCCTGGTGATCGGCAGCGAGGGAAGCGGCGTCGGCAGGCTTGTGAGAGAGAAGTGCGACTTCATCGCGTCGATCCCGATGCAGGGAGACATAGATTCCCTCAACGCCTCCGTGGCGGCGGGAGTGCTCGCATACGAAATTGTCAGACAAAGGCTGGGTATCAAATAAAATGAAAAAGGTAAATCAGATTCTGTTGATCATGATCATGATATTGACGACGGTTCTCGTCGCGGTGGTCGCGCTGCGGGCTTATGACGCTTACGAGACGGACAGGCGTCTTGCGAGAGAGCAGGAAGAGCAGGAAGTGGCGAGAGTCTATGAGCGGAACCGTGAGGCGCAGGCGCGTGTCAGCGAGATGCAGACGGAAATTCGAGAGCTGACGCAGGATAAGGAATCTCTGCGGCAGTTTATCGAAAGCATTCAGAACGACGAGGCGGCGCAGGACGAGACAGAGGAGATACGCGGAGACGATGCGGCGGCTGAAGAGGGAGAGCCTGTCGGAGAGGAACCCACGGTTGACGGCAATGAGTCGGCGGAAACGGATGAAGCGAATGAGGGGAATCAGACGGAAGAGTATATGACGGACTCAGACGATGACAAGGTTTCCGACAGCGACGCGGTATCGGACGACGATGCGATCTCGGGCGACGATACAATTTCGGGCAACGATACGATCTCGGGCGATGACGCGATCTCCGGGAATGGCGCAGTCTCGGGTAACGATGCGGTCTCGGGCAATGATGCGGTCTCGGGTAACGATGCGGTTTCAGGGAACGATGCGGTCTCAGGCAACGATGCGGTTTCAGGGAACGATGCGGTTTCGGGCAACGACGCGGTATCCGGCAACAGCGTGTCAGGCAATGCGGTCGAGAGGCCTTTGACGCTGTTAGAGCGGCGGAAACTGCGCACTTCGCTGGAGGAGACGCTGGCTGTCAACGAGGCGGACAGAGAGCGCATTGCCGACAGCCATATCGATTTTTCCGGGAAAAAGATCACTTGTCTGGGCGACAGCATCACGGCGGCGGCCAATCTGGAGGATGAGGAGAACTATCAGCAGTATGCTTACCCAGCCGTGCTTCAGGAAGTGCTGGGCGCAGAGGAGGTCTGCAACCTCGGCATCGGCGGTTCCTCCATCGGCAGATACTGGGCGGACGCGTATGTGGACCGCTACGAGGATATTCCGGAGGACACGGACATCATCATCGTCATGGGAGGAACCAACGACGGATTCTGCGTCTCGGATCAGGAGTTCGGCAGCCTCGACGAGCGCGCTTACCGGACCTTCTGCGGCGACCTGGACGAACTGATGCGGGGACTGCGCGAGCATTATCCCGATGCGGATATCTTTTTCGCGACGCCGCTTCCCAATATTCTCCATGATTATCTCATGAGAGAGCGGGATTATCTGCTTCCGCAGCAGAAGTTTGTGGACGTGATTCTGACGCTGGCGGACGAGTATGACTATCAGGTGATCGATCTGTACAATTCCAATATACTGGATTCCCATGATGCGGACGTCGTCGCGGACTATATGCCGGACGGCGTGCACGGCAACCATGACGGCTACAGGATTCTGGCCCAGCACTTTGCGGCGGAGCTGATCAGATATTACGAGGACGGGGCGGTATCCGGCAACGACGCCTTTCCGGTGTCCCGGAACGGGGCGGACGGCGTTTCTGCGGATACCGTATCAGAGAATATGTCCGAGTGACAGAAGGCGGATGGAGAGTCGGATATGGAAGGAGCGGACAAGGTTTACGGACAATACAGCGACGAGGAACTCATTATCCGCCTCAGGGACGGAGAGAGCGGCGTCACGGAATATCTCATGGATAAGTACAAAAACCTCGTGCGCAGCAAGGCGAAATCCATGTACATCCTGGGGGCGGACGGCGAGGATCTGATTCAGGAGGGCATGATCGGTCTTTTCAAGGCGCTGCGAGACTACGACAGCGGCAGGGACGCCAGCTTCTTCACCTTTGCAGATCTGTGCGTGTCCAGACAGATGTACACGGCGGTGCAGGCCTCCAGACGGCGCAAGCATATGCCGCTCAACACCTACGTGCCGCTGTACGGAAACGGAAACGCGGATTCGGAGGAAGAGCCAAAAGAGCTGGTGAATGTGCTGGCGGCCCGGGCGGGCAAAAGCCCGGAGGAGGTCCTGATCGACAGGGAGAACGTGGAGCAGCTGGAGCGCGAGATCGAAGAGGAACTCAGCGGCTTCGAGAAACAGGTGCTGGATCTGTATCTGACGGGTATGCGGTATCAGCAGATCGCGAAGGTACTTGGCAGAGACGAGAAATCGACCGACAACGCCCTGCAGAGAATCAAGAGCAAACTAAAGAAAAGACTGGGCAGAGGACAGTCGGTATGACCGGGCTTGACAAAGCAGAAAAGCCTATGCTATACTACAATTCGGTGGTCGGGGGATCTTCTCCGCCAACAGAGCAGGCTGCTGTAGCACAGTCGGTAGTGCGTCGCATTGGTAGTGCGGAGGTCACGGGTCCGATTCCCGTCAGCAGCTCGCTAAAAGCCTGGAGAAATCTAGGCTTTTTAATTTTCGTGTTGCATTTCAAGCTGTATATATTTCAGGGCTTTTCTTTTTGTCCCGCATAAAATTCCCACAAAAAAGCATACTGATACTGTGTTCGATGTCTGGCGCGGCGGCAGGAATTTGTGTTATGTAAACCTAAGTGGGCTGTGCCGGATATTAAAAAGTTATGTAAACTATATACAAACTTTATGTAAACTTATAGGCGGTGAGGATAAAAGTTATGTCAACCAGTAAGGCGACAATCTACATCAAGGCGGAGCAGAATGTGGAGCTGCAGACGGAGGACGTCTTCGTGAAGGATATTGCCGGAATCTTCTGCAGTGATCCGCAGACGCTGGCGAAGGTGAAGGCGATCAAGCTGCACAGCTTTAGAGAGGGGCAGCCGCAAAGACAGGTGATCAGCCTGCTGAGGGTGATTGAGGAGATCGGCAGGGTCTGCCCGAACGCCGATGTGCAGAGCATCGGGGAATCCGCGATTCTGGTGGAGCGCGTCGAGGTGGACAGGCACAAGGGGCCGGTGCAGACCCTGAAGCTGGTTTTTGTGGCGCTTGTCAGTTTCTTTGGCACAGCCTTCACGATCATGGCCTTTCACAACGATATCGGCATCAACGAGGTGTTCCGGCGCATCTATGAGATGGTGACGGGCAGTGCGGGGGACGGTTACGGGATCCTGGAGCTGTCCTACTCTGTGGGGCTTGCCGTCGGCATCACCGTCTTTTTCAATCATATCGGCGGCAGACGGATCACCAAGGATCCGACGCCCATCGAGGTGGAGATGCGCATCTACGAGGAGGACGTCAACAAGGCGCTGATTGAGACGGCGGACAGGGAGGGCAGGACGATCGATGTTTCTTAGACAGCTTTTGCTGGCCGTCATCGGGGCGG
>CANPXP010000076.1 GCA_947586255.1 uncultured Lachnospiraceae bacterium
CGTCAATTTCACGATTCACAAGGGAGAGATGGTGAGCATCGTCGGGCGAAACGGCGCGGGCAAGAGTACGCTGGCGAAGCTGATCTGCGGTTTCGAGACGCCGCTGGCGGGCAGCATCCGTATGGAAGGCAGAGATCTGGCGGGCGACACCATCAAGGAGCGGGCGGCGTACATCGGCTATGTGATGCAGAACCCGAACCAGATGATCTCCAAGCCGATGATCTGGGACGAGGTGGAGATGGCGCTGGTGCAGAGCGGCATGCCGAAGGAGGAGCGGAAAGTGAGAGTCGAGGAGACGCTTAGGGTGTGCGGGCTGTACCCCTTCCGAAACTGGCCGGTGTCGGCGCTGTCCTTCGGACAGAAGAAGCGCGTGACGATAGCGAGCATTCTGGTCCAGCGTCCGCAGATGATCATACTGGACGAGCCGACGGCGGGACAGGACTACCGCCATTATACGGAGATCATGGATTTCCTGAAGGAGCTGAACGGACAGGGCTACACGATTCTGATGATCACCCACGACATGCATCTGATGCTCGAATACACGCCGCGGGCGATCGTGTTCAGCGAAGGCAGGCTGTTGGCGGACACGACGGCGGCGCATGTGCTGAACGATCCGGAGCTGGTGCGGGCGGCGAACCTGAAGGAGACGAGTCTGTACACGCTCAGCATGGCCTGCGGCATCGACGAACCGCAGACGTTTACGGAGTGCTTTATCGGATACGAGAGGGAGGAGGGACGTTAGATGGCGCGGATTGCAATCTTGAGCTACATCAGGCGGGACAGCTTTGTCCATGAGCTGACAGGCAGAGCGAAGCTGGTCTTTTTCCTTGCATGGAGCGTGGCTTCGATGGTGACTTACGACACGCGGGTGCTGATCTGTATGCTGCTCTTCAGCTTCGTGATCTTTAAGGCCAGCCGGATCAGGGTCAGGGATATCAGCTTCGTTCTGGGACTGGCGGCGGTCTTCCTGCTGATGAACAATCTCTTCGTGTATCTGTTCTCGCCGGAGTACGGCGTGGGCCTGTATCAGAGCAGGACGCTCCTGTTCACGATAGCGGGACCGTACACTGTCACGCTGCAGCAGCTGTTCTACCATTTGAATATGACGATGAAGGTGGTGTGCGTCGTGCCGGTGGCGCTTCTCTTCATCGCCTGCACGGATCCCAGCGAGTTCGCCTCGTCTCTGGCCAGCATCGGCGTCAGTTACCGGATCGGATACTCGGTGAGTCTGGCGCTTCGCTACATACCGGATGTGCAGAGAGAGTACCACAATATCAGCCAGGCGCAGCAGGCGCGCGGGATCGATCTGTCGGGCAAGGACAAGCTTTTTACAAGAATGAAAAATTCGGTGGCGATTCTGCTGCCGCTGGTGCTGTCCAGCCTGAACCGCATCGAGACGGTCAGCAACGCCATGGAGCTTCGTGGCTTCGGCAGGAATAAGAAGCGGACGTGGTACAATCTGCGGAAGATGCAGAGAAACGACTGGATTGTGGTGATTCTGGCGGCAGCGATTCTGGCGGTTGATCTGTTGGTGACTTTCTGGGACGGCAGCCGGTATTACAATCCGTTCCTGTGACGGAGCGCACCCGGGGCGCATGGCGCGGGAGACAGACTTTTCACAGGGACAGGCAGGGAAGAGGGAGCGATGGATGACAGGCAAAAGCTGCTGGTGATCGGCGGCAGTTATTTCTACGGCAGAGTGTTCGTCATGGAGGCGGCGCGGGAGGAGCGCTTCGATATCACGGTTCTGAACCGCGGAACGTATTCCATGGAGCAGTTTGGCGTCACGCAGGTGACGGGGGACAGGCACGACGGGGAGACGCTTCGCGCGTGCGGGGAACATTACGACGCCGTCATCGATTTCTGCGCTTATCAGCCGGGGGATGTTCAGACGCTTCTGGAAGGCCTGGCGGGCAGCGTGGGACAGTACATCCTGATCAGCACGGTGGATGTGTATGAGCGCGGGGACGGCGCCGTGAAGACGGAGGAGCACAGGCTGGAGGAGCGCCGCTTCGGCGGAGAGGCGGGAGATTACATTGCCGGCAAGGTGGCGCTAGAGCGGGAGGTGCGGCGCGTGTGCGGGGAGAAGCGCATTCCCTGCACCGTCCTGCGCCCGGCGGTCCTCTACGGCCCGTACAACTATGCGCCCAGGGAGTCCGTCTATATTCAGATGATGCTGCAGAACCATGTGCTTCCGCGCTACACGGACGCGGACGGACGGTTCCAGTTCGTCTATGTCAAGGATGCGGCGCAGGCCGTTCTGCGGGCGATCGGCAATGAGCGGGCGTACGGGCAGGCCTACAATCTGTGCCAGGATGAGATCATGACTTACGACAGCTTCCTGTGTGCATTGCGCGAGGCGGCGGAACCGGAGATCAGGGAGACACTGCAGGAGATACCGCTCACGGTGGAGCAGGCGGCGGGCGGTCAGGCACCGCTGCCTTTTCCGGCGACGGCGGACGAGACGGAGCTGTGCTCCAATGAGAAGAGCAGACGGGAACTCGGACTGACGTACACGGATTTCGCGGAGGGCATCGGCAGGACGTACAGGGCGTTCAGGCAAGTGTACGTATCATAGAGAGGAGGCAGGGTATGACACTGGATCAGGCTGCAATCGGAGAGGAAGTAAAAATCACGAAGGTGGGAGGTGACGGAGAGCTTCGCTGCCGCCTGTTGGATATGGGACTGATCCCGAAAACCGTCGTGCGCATACAGAAGGTCGCGCCGATGGGGGATCCGATCGAGATTCAGCTCAGGGGATATGAGCTGACGATCCGCAAGGAGGACGCGGGCAAGATAGAGGTAGTATAGATCTATAGATTACAGAACAATGAGGCAAAAAGGATAAAATCATGATATACGCATTGGCAGGCAATCAGAATTGCGGCAAGACGACGCTTTTTAATCAGTTGACAGGCTCGAATCAGCACGTGGGAAATTTCCCCGGCGTGACGGTGGATTCCAAGATGGGAGAAATACGCGGGGAGAAAGGGGACGCCGTGGTGGATCTGCCCGGCATCTACTCGATACGCCCTTATACCAACGAGGAGCTGGTGACGCGGAAATTTCTGCTGAAGGAGCGGCCGGACGGCATCATCAACATCGTGGACGCCACCAATATCGAGCGGAACCTGTACTTGACGCTGCAGCTTCTGGAGATGCATATTCCGATGGTTCTGGCGCTGAATATGATGGACGAGGTGCGCGGCAATGGCGGCACGATCGATATCGCAGGGATGGAGAAGGCGCTGGGCATTCCGGTGGTGGCAATCAGCGCGGCCAAAAACGAGGGCATAGAGGATCTGATTCACGCGATCCGGGAGGTGTCGTCCAAGCGCATCTATCCGAAAGTGACGGACTTCTGTGAGAAGGGCGCCGTGCACAGATGCATTCACGCGGTCAGCCACCAGGTGGAGGACCACGCGGAGCGCATCGGTATCTCGCCGCGGTTTGCGGCGACGAAGATCGTGGAGGGCGATCAGGATATTATCGAGAGCCTGCAGCTGTCGGACAATGAGCTGGACCTGATGGAGCACAGTATCGTCGAGATGGAGCGGGACAGCGAGATGGACCGCAACGCGGCGCTCGCGGATATGCGCTATACTTTTATCGAGAAGGTGTGCGCGCAGGCGGTCATCAAGTGCAGGGAGAGCAAGGAACACAGGAGGAGCGTGCGGATCGACAGCGTGCTGACGAACAAGTATCTGGCGATTCCGGCTTTTCTGGCGATCATGCTGCTGGTGTTCTGGCTGACCTTCGGCGTCATCGGCGCTTTCCTGAGCGATCTGATGAACCTGGGGATCGAACGGCTGGCCGGAGTGACCGACCGGGCGCTTGTCGCGTACGGAATCAATCCCGTGGTGGAGAGCCTGGTGATCGACGGCATTTTTGCGGGCGTCGGCAGCGTGCTGAGCTTCCTGCCGATCATCGTCGTGCTGTTCTTCTTCCTGTCTATTCTGGAGGATTCCGGCTATATGGCCAGGATTGCCTTCGTGATGGACCGCCCGCTGAGAAAGATCGGCCTGTCGGGCAAGAGCTTCGTCTCCATGCTGATCGGCTTCGGCTGCAGCGTGCCGGCGGTCATGTCCACCAGGACGCTCTCCTCCGAGCGGGACAGAAGGATGACGATCATGCTGATCCCCTTTATCAGCTGTTCCGCCAAGATTCCGATCTACGCGCTGTTCGCTGCGGCGTTTTTCAAAAGATACCAGGCGCTTGTCATGATCGGCCTGTACGCGCTCGGCATCGCGGTCGGTATCGTCAGCGCCGTGATCCTGCGCCGGACGATCTTTAACGGCAAGCCCATGCCCTTTGTGATGGAACTGCCCAATTACCGCTTCCCGTCGGCCAAGAGCGTGGCGTTTCTGATGTGGGATAAGGCAAAGGATTTCATCCAGCGGGCTTTTACGATTATCTTCATCGCGACGCTCATCATCTGGTTCCTGCAGACCTTCGACACGCGGCTCAATGTGGTGACGGACTCCGGTCAGAGTCTGCTGGCCATGATCGGCAAACTGATCGCGCCGCTCTTTGTCCCGTTAGGCTTCGGCGACTGGCGGGCGGCGACGGCCCTGATCAGCGGCTTCAGCGCCAAGGAGGCGGTGGTCAGCACCCTGAGCGTGCTGACGGGAACGGGCATGTCGCACCTGGGCGATGCGCTGGGGACGCTGTTCACACCGCTCTCGGCGGCCAGCTATCTGGTGTTCACGCTGTTGTATACCCCCTGCGTGGCGGCGGTGGCGACCATCAGGCGGGAGACCGGTTCCGCCTGGAGGACGCTTGGAATCGTGTGTATGCAGTGCGGCGTGGCATGGCTCGTAGCGTTTGTGTTCTATCGGATCGCGTGTCTGATCGCATAGTTTTCGGCGTGCCGTCGGCACTGGCTTTGGTCGGGATGCAGGCAGTCAGGTAAAAATAAGAATTCAGAGAAAGACTATGACAGAGATGTTGTAGTCTTTTTTTTACTTCATTTATCTGAAAAAGAAGATTTCACATAATAAAAAAAGGAAACTTTTTGCGGATTTGATTCGTATTACTATAAAAGAAGTGGTGGGCGAACGGAGGACAACACCATGACGATCAATGATGCAATGAGAATCTACAGACTGCCGAACCCCACCACGCCGGAGGACTTGGAAAGCCACTGGAGCAAGGTACTGAACTTTGGAGACAAGG
>CANPXP010000077.1 GCA_947586255.1 uncultured Lachnospiraceae bacterium
CTTTTGCTGGCCGTCATCGGGGCGGGCAGCGGCCTGATCGTGTCGGCGGGGGTGTTCACGGTGCTGATCTCGGTGGGGCTGATTCCGCGCTTTGCGGGCAAGATGCACGTGGCGTGCAGGATTTTCGTGTTGGAGGAGACGGTGGTGCTCGGCACGCTCGCCGGCGGCTTCGTCAGCATATTCGGCGACTGGTGCGCGCTTGGCAGCTTTGTGCTGGAGCACGCGCTGTTCGGGGAAAATGCCACGGAGGGAGTGTGGCGGCTGATCGGGACGGCGCTTCTGATTGCGTACGGTGTGTTCGCCGGCATTTTTGTGGGCTGCCTGGCGTTAGCCATTGCGGAGATGCTCAACACGATCCCGGTGTTCGCCAGAAGAATCGGATTTCGGCACGGTCTGGGGATCGCCATTCTTGCGGTGGCGCTCGGCAAGCTGGCCGGCAGTCTGATCTACTTCACACAGCACATTACATCTTGAAAGGAAGGGCGTTATTATGCAGAAGAATCAACAGCCGAAAACGGAACAGCAGAAGAAGGAGCAGGACTACAGACAGCATGTGGAACAGGTGACGCCCAGGCACAGTCTGCCGTATCAGATGGCGAAGGCCTTTGTGCTGGGCGGATTGATCTGCGCGCTCGGGCAGGCGATCCTGAATGTGGCCACGCAGAGGCTTGGACTGGACAGGGAGACGGCGGCGGCGTGGTGTTCCATGCTGCTGGTGCTGGTCAGTGTGCTGCTCACGGGACTCAATGTCTATCCGAAGCTGGTGGAGTGGGGCGGCGCGGGCGCGCTGGTGCCGATCACGGGCTTTGCCAACTCCGTCGCCTCGGCGGCCATCGAATATCGCAAGGAGGGGCAGGTGTTCGGCGTCGGCTGCAAGATCTTCACGATTGCGGGGCCGGTCATCCTGTTCGGCATCTTCACAAGCTGGGCGCTGGGGCTCGTCTGCTGGCTCGGCAGGCTCGTCGGCATCCTGTAGGGCGATCGCTCACACCGCGGACAATCTCTCACAAAAAGGGTGATTTTGTCTCCGAGTAATGGTATACTAGGAGAGGCACTGAAGGAAAACGGGCGCCGCCGCAGGCGGCGGAACACGATGGAGCGCTATATTTATAAAGATCGGAAGAAACTGAGGCTCGGTTACACCACGGGCGTCTGCGCCGCCGCCGCGGTGAAGGCGGCCTCGCTGATGCTCCTGACGGGACGCGTTGTGGAGGAGATTGGCCTGACGACGCCGGGCGGTATTCCGCTTCGGCTGAAGATTGAGGACATCACCGCCGGGGAAGCGCGGGTGCGCTGCGCTGTCAGGAAGGACGCGGGCGACGATCATGACGCGACGGACGGCGCTTATATCTATGCCAGCGTAGAGAAGACGGCGGGCGGCATGGAGATCGACGGCGGCGAGGGCGTCGGCAGGGTGACCAGACCCGGGCTGGATCAGTCCGTGGGAAACGCCGCGATCAATTCCGTCCCCCGACGGATGATGGCGGAGGCGATGCGGGAGGCAGCGGACGACTGTGGTTATGAGGGCGGGCTGCGGGCTGTCATTTCCGTGCCGGAAGGCGCTGAGATCGCCAGACGCACGCTCAACGGGAAACTGGGCATCGTGGGCGGCATCTCGATACTCGGCACGTCGGGGATCGTGGAACCCATGAGCGAGCAGGCGCTGGTGGATACGATCCGCGCCGAGATCAGTGTGCACAGCGCGCAGGGTCAGAGAGATCTCATCATCACGCCCGGCAATTACGGGGAGACTTTTCTGGCGGAGGAGCTGGGACTGGATCTGGAGCACACGGTGAAGTGCAGCAATTTTATCGGCAGCACGATTGATATGGCGTGTGAGTTCGGGCTGCGCAGCCTGCTGCTCGTAGGACACTTGGGTAAGCTGGTAAAGCTGGGGAGCGGCATTATGAACACGCACTCCGCCTATGCCGACGGGCGGATGGAGACGCTGGCGAGCTGTGTACTTCTCGCGGGCGGCGACGCCGGGCTGGCGCGGGCCATGCTCTCCGCCAACACGACGGACGAGGCGGCGGAACTTCTGCGGGAGGCGGCCTTCCTGGAAAAGACGATGGCGCAGCTTATGTGCAGAATCCGTGCGGCCCTGCGGCAGCGCGCCGGAGACGGGCTGTCCGTGGAGGCTGTGGTCTTTTCCAACAGGTTCGGGATTCTGGGTATGACGGAGGGCGCGGAGGCGCTGATCCGGTTACATAGAGAGGCGAGAGAGACGAGCGGGGACCCGTCGTGAAGAGGCGGCTTCCGCGGCGGGCAGCGGGACGTCGGGAGGAACGGAAAAAATGGTAGATTTCGTTGGGGCCGGGCCGGGGGCCGCGGATCTGATCACGGTGCGCGGCAGGAGGCTGATCAGGGAGGCGGACTGCATCATCTATGCGGGTTCGCTGGTCAATGACGAGCTGCTTAAGGACGCCGGGGAGGGCTGCCTTATTTACAACAGCGCGAAGATGCATCTGGAAGAGGTGCTGGAGGTGATGGAGCGGATGGAGGCGCAGGGAAAGCGCACCGTCAGGCTGCACACGGGCGATCCCTCGCTGTACGGAGCGATCCGGGAGCAGATGGACGCGCTCAGGGCGCGGGGTATTCCCTTCAGCGTCTGTCCGGGCGTCAGCAGTTTCTGCGGTGCGGCGGCGGCCTTGGAGGCGGAGTACACGTTGCCCGGCGTGAGCCAGAGCGTCATCATCACGCGCATGGAAGGCAGGACGGCCGTGCCGGAGCGCGAGAAGCTGCATATGCTGGCCGGGCACGGGGCGACGATGATTCTTTTTCTGAGCAGCGCCATGGCCGACCGTGTGCAGGAGGAGCTCCTGCAGGGCGCATACACGCAGGATACGCCCTGCGCCGTCGTGTACAGGGCGACGTGGGCGGATGAAAAGGTGATCCGGGGGACTGTTGGAGAGTTATGTAAACTAACGGCGGACAACGGAATCACGGGACAGGCGCTGATCGTTGTCGGGGATGTGCTGGGCGGCGACTATGAGCTGTCCCGGCTGTACGACAGACATTTCACGACGGCGTACCGCGAGGGAGAACCGCCGCATGGCGGCGGGACGACGTCATGAGCAAGCGACAAAGGAGAGACGAATCATGAAACCGGTAAATCCACAGGCAACACATCAGGCAAGAGCGCTTTTGCGCTATCTGTCCGCCATCGGCGGGCGAAAGATCGTCACGGGACAGCATACCCAGACGGTGGCGATGGAAGAGATTGAGGAGATCAAGCGGGTTACGGGCAAGGAGCCGGCGCTGCGGGGCTTTGAACTGCTGGCCTACTCCCCGAACATTCAGTATGAGACGGGGGATGAGGCGTGCCGGACGGAGATCGATGAGAACAGGAACACGCTGGAGCAGGCGCGTATGTTCGGCAGGAGCGGCGGTATCGTGACGATGACATGGCACTGGTTTTCGCCGGTCGGCGGCAGGGACAAGAGTTTTTATGCAAAGAATACGGATTTCGATCCGGAACGGGTGTTATTAAAAGGGACTGAGGAGCGGCAGGCGTTTTATCACGATCTGGATGTGATGGCAGGCTGTCTGATGCCTTTCCGGGACGAGGATATCCCGATTCTGTGGCGCCCCTTCCACGAGGCCGAGGGAACATGGTTCTGGTGGGGCAGAAAGGGACCTGCCGTGGCTGCTGGGCTGTACCGCATGATGTACGAATACTTCGTGGAAGTGTATCATCTCGACAATCTGCTTTGGGTGTGGAACTGTCCGCTGAAGGAGGGTTATCCGGGCGACGACGTGGTGGACATTCTCTCGCGGGACATCTATGCCGAGAAGGGAACCAGGTCAGATTACCGTAAAGAGTACGAGGAGCTGGCGGCGGTAACGGAGGCGGACAAGCCTGTCGCGCTGGCGGAGGTGGGGATTCTGCCGGATCTGGAGCAGCTGGCCGAGAGCCGTGTGCCCTGGTGCTATTTTATGACGTGGAGCAAAGAGTTCATGCTGGGCGACGAGTACAACAGCCGCGAGTCGCTGCGCAGGGTCTATGACAGCCCGTATGCGGTGACTTATCCTGCGGGGATGTAGCGGGACGGCGCGGGGCTGGCCGCATATGAGGTAACATGCGTTATGCGCAGGATTGTGATTCTCTCCTACACGGAGCGGGGAGGACAGCTGAATAGGGAGATCGCGGACTGTCTGCGCGGAGGCGGCGATGTGGCGTTGAGCTGCATATGGGGAACGGATTTTTCCTCCACGGATCGTCTGCTGGAGGAGGAGTGGCGGCGCACCACCGCCTTCGTCTTTGTCGGCGCTGCGGGGATTGCCGTGCGGCATATCGCCCCGTTTCTGACGGATAAGTTTCACGATCCGGCGGTGCTTGTGGCGGATGAGGACGGCAGGTTCGTGATCCCCATATTGTCCGGTCATGTGGGCGGCGGCGTGCAGCTGGCGCGGGACGTGGCGGACGAGATCGGCGCGCAGGCGGTCGTCACCACGGCGACGGACGTAAGAGGACGCTTTGCGATCGACGTCTTCGCGGTGCGCAATTATCTGTGCGTGCCGGACACCGCGGCAATCCGGGCGATCTCCGCGGCCGTTCTGCGGGGGAATACGGTTCGTCTGCGGACGGGGATTCCCGTTGTGGGGGAGCCGCCGGCGGGCGTGGAGGCGCTGTCTGCCGGGGCGGAGCGCCCAGCGGGACTGTCAGACCGGACGGATGTGGGATTGATCGCCGAGAACGCGGACGGCAGTGAGAGGGCGGACGCGGAACTGATCGTCGAGGATGCGGACGGCGGCGAACTCTGCCGGCTGGCACACCGCTCTTACGTTGTGGGCGTGGGATGTAAGAAAGGGAAGGACGGCGGCGCGCTGTACGATTTCCTGCGGGAGGTGTGCGCGCTGAGCGGCATCGGCGAGGAGCGGATCTGCGCCGTCGCC
>CANPXP010000078.1 GCA_947586255.1 uncultured Lachnospiraceae bacterium
AGGGATCTTAGCTCAGCTGGGAGAGCATCTGTCTTACAAACAGAGGGTCATAGGTTCGAGCCCTATAGGTCCCATTTTTTGGAATGGATTGCCGTTCCTGATCGGCCGGCGTGGCGGAACTGGCAGACGCACAGGACTTAAAATCCTGCGGGACTAACCTCCCGTACCGGTTCGATCCCGGTCGCCGGCATGTCTGTAGATTGAGAGAATGCTGTATTGGCATTCTCTTAATTTTATATGTTATGATTTTGGGTAAATATATTTGATTGCCCGGAGGCAGAGTATGGTAAAACCGGAAAACGGACAGAGAATATCCAAAGAGGACACATATTTGAACTGCGCGGAGGTTTTTGCTTATAGAAGTACGTGTATCAAGCGGAAATACGGCGCGGTTATTGTGAAGGATGATGTGGTGATCTCGACGGGCTATAACGGTTCCCCGCGAGGCTTCGAGAACTGCTGCGACGTGGGCAGATGCCCGCGCATGGCGCTGGGGCTGCACCAGGGAGAGGGCTACGGCATGTGCCGGGCAATCCACGCGGAGGCGAACGCCCTGCTCAACTGCTCGAGGCAGCAGACGATCGACGCGGATCTGTACCTCACGGGCATCAATCCGGAGGACAATTCGATTCACGGCGCGAGGCCCTGCCCGATCTGCGCGAGAACGATCATTCAGGCAGGCATCAGGAATGTCTATCTGCGGGTCGGCGACGGCGCGGACAACTATGTCGTCGTGCCGGCTAAGGAGCTGGAGTGGGTACAGCAGACCGAGCAAGATATTGCGGGGAAATACGCAGAGGGAAATGACTGAGGTGTAAAAGGAGCGGACAGAGATGGAGGATTATACGGCGACCCAGGGCGGAATGTGGAGCGAGAAGGCCGGCAGGAGAGAATTTTCCAGCATTGGGCTGCGCGTACTGCTCGGCGGGATAGCGATTTACGGTGTGCAGATGATTGCGCAGTATCTGCTGCTGAAGCTGCCGGTTTTTGCGGACCGGCTGTCGGATATGAATTTCGTGCTGGTGTTCGGTATGGTCGTGCCCATGTATGCGATAGGCTTTCCCATCGCTTTTCTCATTATGAAAAACGGCGGCGACAGGCGCACGATCGGGAAAAAGCAGATGCGGCCGCTGCATTTTTTTGTAGCGTTTCTGATCAGCTATGTGTTCCTGTGGACGGGCAATCTGGTCGGACTGGCGGTCACGGTGGGTATCGGAGCTTTGAAGGGCGCGCCGGTGAGCAACGACCTGTATGCGATCGTCGGCGGAACGGATATGTGGCTCATTCTGATTTTCATGGTGCTGCTCGGTCCGGTTTTTGAGGAGCTGCTGATGCGCAGGATGCTCTGCGACAGGGTGATCAAGTACGGGCAGGGAACGGCAATTCTGCTCTCGGGACTGCTGTTCGGACTTTTCCATGGAAACCTCAACCAGTTCTTCTATGCCTTTGCGATCGGCTGTTTCCTGGCTTTTATCTACGTGAAAACGGGGAACGTCAAATACACGATCGGGATTCATATGTTGATTAACTTCCTCGGCAGCGTGCCGGGCAGCCTGCTTCTAAAATATGTCGATCTGGAGCATCTGTCGCTGGAAACGCTGAAAGGGCCGACGATCATTCTTCTGGCGCTCTACATCCTGGCGGTCTATGCGATCCTGATCGCCGGGTTCGTGCTGCTTTTGATCAATCGCTCCAAGCTGAAGGCGGACGCGGGGGAGATCGTGCTGGAGAAAAAAGAACGGAACCGGATTGTCTTCGGCAATGCGGGAATGATTCTGTGCATCGTCTGCTTCGCACTCATGATGCTCGTGCAGGCATTTTTGGGGTAGAAAAAATGGCGCATGGTTTTTATAGACTTGCATTTTTACGGCGGACGCGATATAATAAGGGCACAAAAAAGGAACAGCCGCCCACAAGGGTGGGTTGACCAAGTTTGAAGTAGAAATGCCACCCCGTCGCTGGTCAAAGTTTAGGGGTGGTTTTTCTATGTAGACTTACTTACAAAACGTAAAAACAAATGTAAGTAATGCCAGAAGAAATATGCCAAAAGTCAGCATATCCTTGAAATCAAAGTGATTTCCCATAGGCATCACCTCCATTCTGTGAGAATGAAAGATCAGCCCACCCTGCAACACGGCTGTTCCTTGTTCAAAATATTATCACATATCTACCGCAATTTCAACCACAAGTAAAATCCCGGCGATAATCTACGACTATAATATAGATAGACGTAAAATAAGAAAGCCCCATTTTACGGGCTTTCTCACCAAAATCCAAGCGTGCGTTAGAGGATTCGAACCCCCGACCTTTTGGTCCGTAGCCAAACGCTCTATCCAGCTGAGCTAAACGCACCCGCTGTCTTGCCGACAACGATAATTATTATATAAAGTTTCTGTACAAATGTCAAGTATTCACGGCAATTTTTCATGCGTGTATCTGCGCGCTTTTTCAAATCATGAAGAATTCTGCCGAAACAAAAATTTCCGCTTGACAGACTGTATATACTATATATAATGATATATGTACAGTATATACGATAGACCACGGCGGACTGTGACGACAGGAGGCCGCGAGGAGGCCGGCGAATGAGAATCATTATATCCAATCAATCGGAGCTGCCGATCTATGCGCAGATCAGGGAGCAGCTCAAGGAACAGATCCTGAACGGGCAGATTGAGGAGGGCACTGCGCTGCCGTCCATCAGGCAGCTCGCGAAGGAGGTGGGGGTCAGCGTGATCACCACAACCAGAGCGTACAGCGATCTGGAGGCGGAGGGCTTCATCGCCACCATGCAGGGCAAGGGCAGCGTGGTGCTGCCGAAGGACAACGGCGTGGTGCGTAAGCAGTACCTGACGCGCATTGAGGAAGGGCTTGCGACCGCCATTGAGACGGCGCGCGCGATCGGGCTTTCCGGGGAGGAGCTGACAGGGATTTTTGACAGGCTGCTGCGCGCATCCGGTCTGGAATGACGGAGGCGGAGGCATTCTGCGCGGCGCGCGGCGGGAATATGAGAGAAAGGAATGAAGGGCTATGGAACTTTTGGAGGTACACGGCGTATCGAAGCATTACAGGGATTTCAGGCTGGAAGATATTGATTTCGTGCTGCCGAAGGGTTATATCATGGGATATGTGGGACGCAACGGCGCAGGTAAGAGCACGACGTTAAATCTGATCATGAGCCTGTGCAAATGTACGGCGGGCAGTATCCGGGTGGACGGGCTTTCCGGCGAGGAGGACGAGGCGCGCTATAAGGAGCAGATCGGCTACATCGGGGACGAATTTTACTATCCGGTGAGCTTTACGGTCAGGGATATCAGAAGGATCCTGCGCAATTTTTATCCGACCTTCGACGGGGACAGGTTCAATGCGCTGACCGCGCAGTGGCAGCTGCCGGAGAAGATGAAGTTTAAGGATTTCTCGCGGGGGATGCGGGTCAAGCTGATGTTCGCGTCGGTGCTTGCCAGGGAGACGAAGCTGCTCATCCTGGACGAGGCGACCAACGGGCTTGATCCGGTGGCGCGGGCGGAGGTGCTGAAGCTTCTGCAGGACTATATCGCGGACGGGGAGCACAGCGTGCTTTTTTCCACACACATTTTAAACGATCTGGAGCAGATCGCGGACTACATCTTCTTTATTGACGAGGGAAAGAAGGTGCTCTGCGACGCCAAGGACGAGCTGCTGGAGAGTTACGTACTGGTAAAAGGCGAGCGGCGGGTCGTGACGCCCGCTCTGGCGAAGGAGATGATCGGCGTCATCGATCAGGCTTACGGCTTCGAGGCGCTGATGGAGAGCGAACGGGCGGAACTTCTGACGAGGGACTTTCTGTGCGAGAAGCCAACGATAGACGCGATCGTGCTCCATTTTATTCAGGATAGAACACAGAACGGAAAGGAGAAGGCGGTATGAAGGCGTTATATTTTACCAGAATCGATTATCTCAGTACCAGGGTGCAGATGAAGATTTTTCCGATTCTCGCGCTGTGTTTTGCGGCACTGCTGATCGGGAAGAGCAGGGGAGAGGGAAACGGAAACGGTTCGGTCATCCTGCTGGGGCTGATCTATATGCTGTTTGCCGCGGTCACGATTTCCACGACGCCCTTCGGGGCCGGCCGCAGCATAGACGTCCGTTTCCTGATGACGCTGCCGGCGAATGCGGTGAACAGGATTGCGGGACGCTTTCTGTACGGGCTCTCGCTGCTCGGCATATCGCTTGTGTTTGCGGCTGTGATCGCGGCGGTGTGCCGGTGTCTTCCGGGAGTCGGCTTTGCCGCGGCGGATACGGCGCTTGGCCTGCTGGTACTGGAGGCCGCCGTGATCCTCGTGGTGCTGGAATACACGGTTCTCTATCTGATCGGTGAGGTGCGGGGACCCTATGTGCTCAACATCATCAAGATTGTCCCGGCCATGTGCTTTTTCTTTGGGGGAATGTCGGCGGCGGAGGAGCTGCCGAGAAGTGCGGACGGCGCGCTCCTGTTCTCCGGGGAGGCCGTCAGGATCCTGCAGCGGGCCGCGGGGTATGGCACCCTGCTTGCGG
>CANPXP010000079.1 GCA_947586255.1 uncultured Lachnospiraceae bacterium
GCGGCAGGCGGCTCGGACGCATAATATCCTCCCCTCTGTCTCGTCTGCACGGACGCCGGACTCGCCTGATACCGCTCCGTGATCCGCCCATACATTCCGTCCGCGTCGGCCTTCTCCACCGCATAGCTCCAGCGATACCAGGCTTCGCCGCTCTCCGGATCGCTGTCGCAGACAGACGTGATAAATCCGCGGAAGGTCTCTTCGTCACGCAGCTCCTCCGGCGTGTGGTCCCCGGTGCCGCAGGAGGTGGAGTAATAGGAAATCTCCGCCGCCTGATCTCCCCGCATCAACAGCAGGCCGTCCGTCTCCTTAACCGCCGCGGTGGTATCCGCGTTCTCCGGGACGTTGTGGTACACCTGATACGCCGTGGTGTCGTCCAGGTGGGCGCCCAGCTCCGGCAGTCCCGCGTGCAGGATATACCGGTAAGCGTAGGTTCTCGCGCACACGGCCTGGGCCTTGAGCGCCTCTCCGGGATAGGACGCCGGCATCTCGCTGGGCACTACCGCATACAGATATTCTTCCAGCGGCAGCTCATTGATCAGCGCCATCCCGTTTTCATCCTTGCAGCATTCGATGGTTCCCCGATAGGCCGGATCCTCTCCCTGCAGACCGTCCGCATCCAGGACAACCCGGTCCGTCAGGGCGGCGCAGCGAAAACTCCTGCGCTCCCCGGTCTCCAGATCGTCCGCCTCGATCCGCATCCTCTCACCGTCCACAACGAGCTCCGCCCACTCGTGATAGTTTCCTCCTGTCTCCGCATTCTTAAGAAGCACGCGTATCCTGTCCGCATCCTCCCGCTCCGACACGAGGCACGCGCAGATCTGCCCGCCGTCCATGACATAGTCCGCGTCCGCATAGCCGATCCGGAGATCCTCTCTGCGCAGCGTCTCCAGACTGCCGTACAGCCTGTAGACCTCCATGTCCTTCGCCACGGAATAACTGCCGCAGCCCTCGATCTCCATCGCCTCGTCCGAAAGCCGGAGAAGCCTGCCGTGCACTTTTTTACTCTTTTCCCGCGCCGCCACCGCCCTGCCGTCCAGAAACGTCAGATCCGCCACGCTCTCGCGCGAAACCGTTTCATCCGCCGCCGTGCAAAACGAGACGCCGCGGTAGAAGCACTCCAGACTGCCCTCCTCCGCCTCCGTCACCCACACGTTATGCAGCGCGTGTTTCCCGGGCAGCTCCTCAACGACCGTCAGGAGTTCCTCACCCCGCACAAAAACCTGAAACCCGCGGAGCACCCGGTCCGAAAACTGTGCCGCACGGCCTTCTCCGGCCACGGCGAACGCACCGTTCTCCGCATAGATTTTTCCCTCTTCCTCATCGACGCCCAGAACAAAAATCTCCGTCTCCCACACGGAGGATTCCGGATCCAGATAAGCCAGCATTATCCGGTAAGCCGCGTACCAGTCCTCTCTGCCCACGGCGCTCTCCGGCTCATAGCGGTCCGCGTAGTCCGGCAGCTTCCCGACGGCTTCTCCTGCCGCTTCGCACAGCTGTCTGTACTGCGCATATGTAAGATCCGTTCCGGCGGCCGCCTCCCGCACTGCCTCCGGCACAGGCACGGCAAGCGCGTCCATGAGAATCCGAACGTCGGCGCAGGAGATCTTCTCCCCCTCGTCCGGCTGCACCTTTCTCTCTCTCCCGCCCAGCCACACGCACAGCAGAAACAGCAGGCCGAAAAAGATCAGCGCCAGCTTCGCAAGCAGTCTTGTGTTATATTTCATGAATTCGCATTCCCCTGTCCGCTCTCTCCGACAATAAAGAGCAGCCGTTTGAAACGACTGCTCTTTGTCTTTCGTATACGCCCGAAATGCCGGATCTTGTATTTTGACTCCTAGCCAAGCTAGGTGGGTAACCGCAATCATGTTTCTGCCTTCCCCTGCACAAGGCTAACGCCGGAGGCCTGACATCCGCATGACGATATAGGAATCCCGTTTAAAGTATCTGTAGGTTCAAAATTACAAGACGTTATCGCACATTTCAGGTTATTTTTATTATATCCGAGTCGACTGTATATTACAACCGGTTTTTGCGAATTTGTCCGCTTTTTGAGCTGCCTGATGCGATCAGCGTCTCTTTTTGCCCTCCTTCTCGCGGTACATACGGGCGTCAGCCTCACCCACCAGCCGGTCGAAGTTCTCCTTGCCCTGATCGGTATGCGCCGCACCCACGCTGGCGGTAATCTCGCTCAGACGGCTGCTCTTTGCAAACGCCTCGTTGAGCTTCGCGCCGATCATCCTGCGCGTCTGCTCGATCTCCTCCGGCGAGCGTTCACCCAGCACGACAACCTCGAATTCGTCCCCGCCGATTCTGGAGATAAGACCGTCCGGCATACACTCCTGCAGCGTCTGAGCCGCAAGGATGAGCGCCTTGTCGCCCTCCGCGTGACCGTAGATATCGTTGATGCTCTTAAAGTTGTCCAGATCGATGCCGAACACCGTGATATGGTTCTGCCCTTCTTCCAGTCCCTCTATGTACTCGTAGACGTACCTTCTGTTGCAGAGTCCCGTCAGCGCATCCGTGTTGGCGTTTTTGATGAGCATCTGTTCATACATCTGCAGCTCCGTCACATCCAGCGCGACGCCTACCGTACCCATAATGCTGCCGTCCAGATCGAACAGCGGTGATTTGTAAGTCTTGAGTTTGCGCATCTCATTGCCGATTTTAATGGTTTCGTCGAAGACGCACGTCTTCTTCTTATCCATGACTTCGAACTCAGACTCCATGCAGATGTATTCGCCCTTCGCGTAATCGTCCGGCTTGATATTCCAGATATAGTAGTGCCCGCGCCCCTCGATCTGCTCCATGGTCTTGCCGACCGTCCTGCAGAAGAAGTCGTTGACCTTCATGTGCGCGCCCGCCTTGTCCTTGTACCAGACCATATGCTCCACACTGTTGATCGTCGTGTCCAGATAGTTCTGCGTCTGCCAGTAATCCTTGCTCTCCTTGCAGATCCGCTGCCATCTCGCAAAGCGGAACCGCAGTTCCTCCTCCCCGATCGGAGCCGTCCAGATATCCGTCACCTTCTGAAGCTCCTCCGCCTGCTCCATGACCTTCTCCGTCTGGTTCTTGCTCAGGATCAGAATCAGCTGCGCTCCCTCCTTCATATGATAGGTCAGGCCGCGCAGAGCCGCCTGCACATTCAGTTCCGTCAGATCCGCAATGATCAGATCCGCCTTCGGCGTGAGCAGTTCCCGCGGCTCGGCGCTGCTGATAAACTCGTGTGTAAAGTGTTTCAGCGGCTCGATCCCCTTCAGCACGTCGAGCGCCTCTCTCCTGTTTCCAATATAATAAATGCATAAATTACAGTGATACATGCCTTCTCCTCCGTATTCCCAACCCTTACACGCGCGGATTCCTTCTCTCTTCGCGCTAACTATATTATATCCGCGAAACAGGCCGGAATGCAATACAAGTTTTTTGAATTCCGCCTTGGATTTCTGTTGATTTTCTCTGTTTATCATGTATAATAAAAACATATGGGCTGTCGGATGCGGCGCGCTATCCGTCTCCCCCAAAACTATAAAGAAGAGAGGTAAAATAAGATGGCACAAATCGATTTGAGCAAGTACGGCATCACCGGAACCACAGAAATCGTGCACAATCCTTCTTACGACATGCTGTATGAAGAAGAGATCAAGCCCGATCTGGAAGGCTATGAAAAAGGACAGGTCAGCGAACTCGGCGCTGTCAACGTTATGACGGGTATCTACACGGGCCGTTCCCCGAAAGATAAGTATATCGTTATGGATAAGAACTCCAAGGATACCGTCTGGTGGACTAGCGACGAGTACAAGAACGACAACCACCCCATGTCCGAGGACGTCTGGGCTACCGTCAAGGCGCTGGCGCAGAAGGAACTCTGCAACAAGAGACTGTTTGTCGTGGACGCTTTCTGCGGCGCCAACAAGGACACCCGCATGGCAGTCCGCTTCATCGTGGAGGTTGCATGGCAGGCGCATTTCATCAAGAACATGTTTATCCAGCCCTCCGACGAGGAACTCGCAAACTTCGAGCCCGACTTCGTGGTTTACAACGCTTCCAAGGCGAAGGTTGAGAACTACAAGGAACTGGGCCTGAACTCCGAGACCTGCGTGGCGTTCAACATCACGAGCCGCGAGCAGGTTATCATCAACACATGGTACGGCGGCGAGATGAAGAAGGGTATGTTCTCCATGATGAACTACTACCTTCCTCTCAAGGGCATCGCTTCCATGCACTGCTCCGCCAACACGGACATGGACGGCAAGAATACGGCGATCTTCTTCGGTCTGTCCGGCACGGAAGACGACCCTGTCCACAGATCCC
>CANPXP010000080.1 GCA_947586255.1 uncultured Lachnospiraceae bacterium
AATCGGCGATCTGTATGTGGCGCTGCTTTCCTTTGCGCTTTCCTTCCTGGGCAACAAAGCTATGTCGGCTGTCTTCCTGCAGGCTGTGCTGCAGGTGATCGCGCTGGTTCTCGCCTATGTGGCTACGAGGAAACTCGCGGGGCGTCTTGCGGCGTGCGTTGCGAGCGCCTATTTGGCAGGGTCCTTTGCGTGTCTGAGAATGCTCTTCATCCCGGGGCCGGAGTGGCTGTTCTTTATCCTGTATCTGATTGGGCTTCTGGCGGCGGGCAGCTTCGTCAAGGGTTACTGCGCGAACCGCTTTCCAAGGCCGGCGGCGTTGGCTGTCTCGGCGGTAATCGGCGCCGTGACCGGCGCGCTCGCCTACCTCGATGTGACGGCGGCGTCCCTGCTGGTGATCATGCTGGCTGCGGCTGTCGGCAAGAAAAACAAGCAGGCGGAAATGCAGAAGCGCAGCTCGGCGGGGATGAGCGCCGCGGTCATATTGACGGCGGTCCTGGTCTTTGCGGGAGTGTACTGCGGAGCGCTGCAGGCCTGCGCTCATGCGGGCGGCGCCGATTTCGCGGGCTGTCTTGCCGGCAGGCTGCAGGCGTGTTATGATAACAGCTATATCCTGAGTCTGCAGCAGCCCTATGCGGCGGATCTGTACCTGATGGGCGGCCTTGTGTTCTTTGCGCTGTTTCTTGTCTATGCCTTTATCAGAAACGGCAAGACGCAGAATTATATGCCCTGGCTTCTGCTGAGCCTGGCGGCGGCTCCCGCGCCTCTCGCGGTGTACGGAGAGCACGGGTTTGGCGTATTGTCGCTGTATGTGTGGGCGGTTTTGGCCGGACTCGGGCTGCACAACTGTATCTTTGGCAGCCGGCCGAAGGTGATGAAGACGATGATCGAGCAGATCAACACGGCGGCCGGGACAGACAGTGCGCCGGAGGTTGTGCAGGAGGCGGCTGCGGCTGCGCCTGTCGAGAGCCGTGAGGCGGAGACCGTCTACATCGAGAATCCCCTTCCGCTGCCGAAGAAGCATGTCAGACGCGACATGGATTACCAGTATGAAGTTCCCGAGCAGGATATGAAGTATGATATAGACATTGCACCGGACGACGATTTTGACATACAGTGACCGATTGAGGCGTTTCATGTATAAATATCGCACGGCAACGCAAACTAAGAGAGAATCACGACGTGGTTCTCTCTTAGTTTGCGTTTGGGCGAGGCGGCATGCGGCGCTCGAACAGCGGTGTCAGGAGGGCGATATGGGTAATCAGAGCAGGCATCAAAATGAGAAGAAGAGCAGCAAAAACGAAGAGCGGGAGGAAAAGCGCAGGGAGAAGGAGGAGCAGCGCGACAGAGAAAACCATCAGGATGAACGGATCGGGGAAATCGGGCAGGTCACGCTGGACGAGAACGCTTCCAACCACAAAATACATCTGATCTCCATTATCGGTGAAATCGAAGGGCACGACAACCTGGGCAGCACGTCCAAGACGACCAAATACGAGCATATTCTGCCGCAGCTGGCAGCGATAGAGGACAGCAGGGACATTGACGGCGTCCTGATTCTGCTCAACACAATGGGCGGGGATGTGGAGGCAGGGCTTGCCATTGCGGAGATGATCGCATCCTTAAGCAAGCCGACGGTTTCCCTGGTGCTCGGCGGAAGCCATTCGATCGGCGTTCCCATCGCCGTCAGCACGGATTACTCTTATATTGTGCCGACGGGGACGATGGTCATTCATCCGGTGAGGTTAAACGGCATGGTGATCGGCGTACAGCAGACCTTCGACTATTTCAGGCAGATACAGGACCGGATCACCGGCTTCGTGTGCGCGCACTGCAAAATATCCAAGTCGCGCCTGGAGGAACTGATGATGGAGACGGAGGTGCTCACGAAGGACGTGGGAACGATTCTGGTGGGCAGCGAGGCCGTGGAGGAGGGCATTATCTGTCAGGTGGGCGGTATCAGGGATGCGGTGGCAAAACTCCATGATATGGTAGACAAAAAAATTGCGGATACAAAATAAGGGATGACAAGCGAAAATGAAAATGCTATACTATAGAAAGTGTATTATCAGGTGAAGTATGCTTGGGAGGCATTGATATGGCAGCAAGTCAGGGGAGCAGGCGTTCTTCCGCCAAGCGGAGCACGTCGTCTTCAGGCAAAAGTTCAAATCGGAGCAGGCAGGCGCAGAAAAAGCGGCAGACCAAAGCGGCGCCTATGGACGTCGCTATCCGCAGCGAAATTCTGCTCATTGTCATACTCGCCCTTGCGGTCATTCTGTTTCTCTGTAATTTCGGCATTGTGGGAAGCGTCGGGGATATGGTCAGCGGCGTGATGTTCGGGATCTTCGGGCTGACGGCGTACGTGGCGCCGATCATTTTATTCCTGGCGATTGCCTTTGGCATGTCCAACGCGGGCAGCAATATTGCCGCAAGGAAACTCGTGGCGGGAATCGTCCTGTTTGTGCTGATCAGTATGGTGTGCGAGCTGTTCGCCGTGCGACCTGCGCAGACGGACACTTATCAGCTGAAGGAGATCTATGAGCGCTGCAGCGAAAACCGCAGCGGCGGCGGCGTCATAGCGGGGACGCTCGTCTGGCTTTCGCACAGATTCTTAGGCATGGTGGGTACGGTGCTGCTCATCCTGGTGCTCGGCATCATCTGCATGGTGATTGTCACGGAGAAGTCTTTCATCGGCGGTGTGAAGCGGCACGGACAGCGCATGTACGAGCGCTCCGTGGAGGATGCGGCGTATCGCAGAGAGCGAGCGGAAGAGCGCAGGGAGAGAGCTGAGGAGCGCAGGGCAGCCCAGGAGGAGCGAAGAGCGGCCCAGGAGGAACGGCGCAGACAGAAGGAAGAGGAGAGTGAGAACGAGAAGATCCTCCGCATGGACAAAAAGGTCAGCGGCGTCATGCTGGATTCGTCTCTCGGAGGCGGAAAAGAGAAAGAGGCGGACAGAAAAGACTCGGAGAGGACGCGGGATGATCTCCATGAGATCATGCTGAATGTGCAGGAGGACACACAGGAGGAGAGCGCACGGCGCCCGGAACGCGGGAACGGCGCAGGCCATTACATAGAGAACGAGTCGGACGCGATGAGTGAGATACGCATACACGGGGCGGTCGACGAGGACGACGGGGAAGACTGGACGACGGAGGAGCCTGCAGAGCAGAAGGAATCGGAGGTTCGCCGTGTGAAGCCTGTGATACGCAGGGAGGATATCGCGGCCGGAGAGAGAACGAGCGGGATAAATCGCGCAGGCGGCGAGGCGGACCGCGCGGAGTATGGAAAGAGCAGCTCCGCGGGAGCGCGGCAGGCGGCGCCCCAGCCGTACAGATTCCCGCCGCTTAGTCTGCTGACGAAAGGGAGCGGCAGGAAATCAGGGGATTCCACCAGGGAATTGAAGGAGACGGCGGAACGCCTGCGCCAGACGCTGGAAACCTTCGGAGTGAAGGTGACGGTTACGGACATCAGCCAGGGCCCTTCCGTCACGCGCTACGAACTGCAGCCGGAGCTGGGCGTCAAGGTCAGCAAGATCGTGGGGCTCGCCGACGATATCAAGCTGAATCTGGCGGCCACGGATATCCGTATTGAGGCGCCGATCCCGGGCAAGGCAGCGGTGGGGATCGAGGTGCCGAACAAGGAGAACAGCGCCGTGGCGTTCCGGGATCTGGTGGAGTCGCCGGAATTTCGGAATTTCCCCTCAAAGCTTGCGTTTGCGGTCGGCAAGGACATCGGCGGCAAGATCGTGGTGGCGGACATTGCGAAGATGCCCCACATGCTTATAGCGGGGGCGACGGGATCCGGCAAGTCGGTCTGCATCAATACGATCATCATGGGCATCCTCTACAAGGCGAAGCCGGAGGAAGTGAAGATGATCATGGTCGATCCCAAGGTGGTGGAGCTGAGTGTCTACAACGGCATACCGCATCTTCTGATCCCCGTGGTGACGGATCCGAAGAAGGCGGCGGCGGCTCTGCACTGGGGCGTCGCGGAGATGACGGACCGGTACAAGAAATTTGCGGATTTCAATGTCCGTGATCTGCAGGGGTACAACAAAAAAGTGGACAGTATGCGGGAGGCGCAGGATCCGGAGGCACCGGAGCGGCTGCCGCAGATCCTGATTATCGTGGACGAGCTGGCGGACCTGATGATGGTTTCGCCGGGGGAGGTGGAGGAGTCGATCTGCCGTCTGGCGCAGCTCGCCAGGGCGTGCGGCATTCATCTGATTATCGCGACGCAGCGGCCGTCCGTGGACGTCATCACGGGACTGATCAAGGCGAACATGCGCAGCCG
>CANPXP010000081.1 GCA_947586255.1 uncultured Lachnospiraceae bacterium
TCCAGAAATTCCTCCGTCTTCTCCCACTCCGCCTCCTCCGAGCCCAGATACTTCGCCAGCTTGAAGCCGTGAACCACCAGATAAGGACATTCCAGATACCGGCACACCTCCAGGGATTTCGGCGCCATCTCCTCCCACAGGTAGGCGTTGACTTCCGCCCTGCCCGTGGGGATATAGGCCGGGTAGGGCATGTGCATCTGGCTGATCCGGATCCCCGCCGCCTCCGCCGCCTCCCTGTGAGGCGCGAAGAAAGCCTCCAGCTCCGGAACGCTCCTGTCAAAGAAGGTGTTGAGCCGGTCCCGGTACAGGTCCGTGTTCTTCAGATATCCGTTCAGGCTGAAATCCACATCAGTAAACCCCGCCCGCTTCAGCAGTATAAAGCCTGCCGCCGGGTTCTCATCCTCTATCACATTTTTGGTCTGTACGCCGATTCCTGTCATCTGTGTTCCTTTCCTCCCGTTCCGGGCTGCATTCCCGTCTGCAGCGCGCCCCTGTCTCCGTTCAGTTTCCTTCCTGCCTTCCACGCCCCGCCGCTTCTCTTTCTGCCGGCCCGCGCTTTCCGTCATACTCCCGCGTCACCGCATCCAGCCGGTCCGTATAGAAGCTGGGCATGTACTCATCGTTAAAATATTCCACCGGGTTCTTTATCCCCAACCCGCGAAGCTGTGCCTCGATCTCCCGGTAATAGATGTTGCAGATATAGACCGCACAGTCCGGCGCAAGCTCCAGAAGCGCCGTCGGCGGCTTCACGGCAAGCCCGCAGAATTCCGTTCCCCACAGGGTCCGGTTGTTGTCACAGGTAAAAAGCGGCGGATACTTCTCCCCATAGTTCTTCATGTAATTGCGGCACATGTTCCCCGCCCCGAACAGCACCCGGGAAGAGTGTTTCCGTAGCATCCGCTCCATCCCGATCTGCCAGGAAAAATAATCTCCCTGCGCCTTCGCCATTGTCAGAAGATGCGGCTTTAAGATCGGCGAAAGGACCGCGGCCGTATCCCCATAGTCCAGCAGCAGAATCCCGTCAAAATCCGCCGCCCGTAGCCCTCTGATGAGCGAGAGCCAGTCCGTCTGCGCCTGCCCCTTCCTGACACAGGTATAGGGCAGCAGCGACATCTCGTCATGGCCATCCCCGTCCCGGAGCGCCACCGCCTTGGTCCGCTTCCCCAGCGCTGTGGCGAAGTCATGCATGTTCCGGCCGCATAAGCTCAAGGTACCTGCATCCAGACAAAAGCCGAAGTAATTGTCCGCCGTCGGGCCGCCCTTCTCCTGACTATCCGGCGCCTTCCATGCCCCGTACCGCTCCGCTGCCTGCCGGTTCAGCTCGTCTATAAACGCCGCCGTCTCCCGCTCGTCACAGAACGGCCCCCGCACCGGGTGCCCGCCCTGGTCCCGGCAGCGGCTCTCGACCAGGATCATCACGCCATGCCTGCCGGCGGCTTCCGCCAGGCTCAGGTAGAAGTCCCGCTGATCTCCTGCCGGAAGCGGCTGCACAATCAAGTACCGGCAGCCCTGCTCCCCGCAGAGTCGGATGCTCTCCAGCGCCAGTGCGCGGAGCCTGTCATACAGATCCCTCCGCTTCGTATCGGTCTGCAGATACGGTGCCCGGGCGATGGGCAGCGCGATCCCGGCCTCACCGCACTGCCTGAAAAACTCCCGAAGAGGCTCTCCCAGCTGCTCCGGTTCCTCGGCCGCCATCGTGTGGCGGCTGCTCTGAAACCCCGGCTTTCCCAGCCCCTCTAACAGCCCCGGCGGGCAGACTGCCGAAAAGTCCAAAAGCGCACGCTCAAAGCCTGCCTTCCCCAAATCGCCGATACCCTGGCTGGGGCGGTCGAAGTCGATGATCGAGCGGATGGTGGTTACTGTCTGCATAAGAATCCATTCCTTTCCCGGAAGCGGCAAACTGCCCAGCCTTCCGCGGCATATCTGTGTAATCAATCTCTGAAGGTATGTTACAAAATTTTGGTTACAAAATTTTCGTGGTTTGTATGTTACAAAATTTTCGTGATTCCGCTTGACGGAGCTTAAAGTGTCATGCTATGATAGATGCATTCGAAGGGAATTTCCTTCCCTTCACCGGTTAAGGTCTTTGGCGGCTCTGCCAATTACCCAGAACCTTTTGTAGTGTTACAGCGTCCGCTTAGTGCCGGGCCTTCCGAAAGCGATACTGTTGTTCCTTCGGCTCACGCTCTGCCGTATGCCGTCTACATTCTGTCACGAAAGAGAGGTCTTATTCCATGTCTGCAAATTCCGCATCCAAAAATCCGTCCGAAGGCTTCCGCCATGCCACGGGAACCATCGAGTTCGGTTTCATCAACGACTACATGTTCCGCATTGTCATGCAGCGAAACCTGTTCGTTCTCAAGGGCCTTGTCTGCTCCCTGCTGCATCTGCAGCCTCAGGACATCTCCTCCATTGTCATCACCAATCCCATCCTGGAGGGCGGCGCCTACAACAGCAAGGAATTCATTCTCGATATCGAAATCCTCTTGAACAACAGCCTGCTCCTCAACCTGGAACTGCAGGTTCTCAATGAGCACAACTGGCCGGAGCGCTCCCTGAGCTATCTGTGCCGCCGCTTCGACCAGCTGGCCAAGGGCGAGGACTATATCAACTGCAAGCCCGCCATCCACATCGGCTTCCTGGACTTTGCGCCTTTTCCGGAATATGCGGAATTTTATGCGACCTACAAACTGTTAAATATCAAAAATCATCATTTATATAGTGACAAATTTGCCCTGTCTGTGATAGACTTATCTCACATAGAACTGGCAACCGAAGAAGACATCGCCTGCGGCATCGACCGCTGGGCGCGCCTCTTCAAGGCGAAGACATGGGAGGAACTCAAAATGATCGCCCAAGATAACCCCGCAATGACTCAGGCAGCTGAAAACCTCTATGTGCTCAACACTGACGAGCAGGCCAGAGCACGTGCCAGAGCCAGACAGGAAGCCATCATCCACGAGAAGGCCATGCTGCAGCGCCAAGCCGACCTCGAAAAACAGCTGGCCGAACAGCAGGAAGCCCGCGAGCGCGCCATGCAGGAAGCCATCATCCACGAGAAGGCTATGCTGCAGCGGCAGGATGACCTCGAAAGACAGTTGGCCGAACAGCAGGAAGCCCGCGAGCGCGCCAGACAGGAAACCATCATCCACGAGAAAGCTATGCAGCAGCGCCAGGCCGACCTCGAAAAACAGCTGGCCGAACAGCAGGAAGCCCGCGAGCGTGCCAAGGAAGAAGCTCTCATCCACGAGAAAGCTATGCTGCAGCGCCAGGCCGACCTCGAAAAACAGCTGGCCGAACAGCAGGAAGCCCGCGAGCGCGCCAAGGAAGAAG
>CANPXP010000082.1 GCA_947586255.1 uncultured Lachnospiraceae bacterium
AATGGACCTTCGGGGACTCGAACCCAGGACCGACCGGTTATGAGCCGGTTGCTCTAACCAACTGAGCTAAAGGTCCGTGAACCCTTATAGGGTCAATGCCAATATGGCATAAGCCGATAAACGGACTCGAACCGTTAACCTGCTGATTACAAATCAGCTGCTCTGCCAATTGAGCCATATCGGCAAGCTGCGAAGCCGGCCAACCGCCCGCTCCGATGACTCCAACGGGAATCGAACCCGTGTTACCGCCGTGAAAGGGCGATGTCTTAACCGCTTGACCATGGAGCCGTACTCTTATATTTTTCTTCTCTATAACTCCCCAAACGAAGTCAAACCGCTAGCCTCAGCGTGTATTATCATAACACACCTTGCATTATCTGACAAGTACAAAAATCCATAAAAAGATCTCCGGACCGGCCGGAGATCTTCTCAGACAGGATCAGTGGTGTCCACCGTGGTGCTCTTCATGGTGGTCGTCTTCGTGATGCTCTTCCACCTGCTGCTCTTCCTCGTGATGCTCTTCCTCGTGGTACTCCTCTTCGTGATATTCCTCTTCATGATGTTCTTCTTCGTGGGAATGCGCACCCTCTATGGTGCAGCCCTCCACGCCGCAGGCAGCTACATTGACATTGTGCGGCTCCTCCTCGTGATGCTCCGCCTCGTGCGTGTGTTCGCCCTCGATCGTGCAGCCTTCCACACCGCAGGCAGCTACATTGACATTGTGCGGCTCCTCCTCGTGATGCTCCGCCTTGTGCGTATGCTCACCCCCTATGGTGCAGCCTTCCACACCGCAGGCAGCTACATCGCGTGGCTCTTCTTTGTGAAGCTCCGCTCTGTGCGTGTGCGCGCCCTCTATGGTGCAGCCCTTTACGCCGCAGGCCGGCACATCGTTCGATGCCTCCTCGTGATGCTCCGCCTCGTGTGTGTGCTCACCCTCTATGGTGCAGCCTTCCACACCGCAATCCGCCGCCTTCGCCTTCGCCTCCGCCACCGTACCGCCCGAACAGCCGGCGAGAAGCATAGACACCGACAGACACACCGCAGCAATCATGCTCATCCTTTTCATAGATTTTCCCCCTTGTCACAAAAAATTACATTTTTCACAGTTACTATATGTTATATAGTTGTAACACTTTTACGTTTGAATGTCAATACGTTATTTCGATAACAAGCATTTCGTAACATGGGGCGTTTTTCCAATTGAAATCGTGCCGCAGTATATGCTATACTCGTATATAGTTTGTTCGGAAGACACCGGAACAAACTCAATATCACACGGGAAAAGGGCGAGAAATCACTATGTTTGGTATGGGAACGTTAATCAATACCGCCGGAGTGATCGCCGGCAGCGCCATCGGAATTCTGCTGCGCAAAGGCATGAAACAGCAGCTGCAGGACGCGCTGATGGCGGGCTGCGGCGTCGCGACGATCTTTATCGGCACAGCCGGGGTACTGCAGGGCATGATCACGGTTGTGGACGGGAATATACAGACGAAAGGCAGTATGCTCCTGATTTTTTCGCTCGTGCTCGGCGGGCTGTTCGGGGAATTCGTGGATATCGAGAAACGCATGAACTCGGTGGGCGAGAAATTGAAGAGTATGTTTCATGCGGAGAAGGACGCCCGCTTCGTGGAAGGTTTCGTCAACACATCCCTGATTATCTGCATCGGGGCGATGGCGATCGTGGGCTCGATCCAGGACGGTCTAAGCGGCGACGCAACCATGCTCACCGCCAAGGCAGTGCTCGATTTCGCGATTGTGATCGTGCTGGCCTCCACGTACGGCGTCGGCGTGATGTGCTCGGCGCTCGCAATCCTGCTCTACGAAGGCTCGCTGACACTGATCGCCCACTTTGTCGGCAGCTTCATCAGCGACGCGCTGATCGCGAATCTCTCTTTCATCGGCTCCGCGCTGATTTTCTGTGTCGGCATCAACGTCGCCTTCGGAAAGAAATTCCGGGTCGGCAACATGCTCCCGGCGCTGTTAGGGCCGGTTGTGTACGCGCTGATTTGGTGAACAGCCCCGCTGTCCCGAATAGAAATTTCTCTTCATAACTCTTCTCACTCCATCCTTATCGTAACAGATTAAACGCGACAGACATGTGTCATGTTTATAATACCAGTTTTCTACATATACTGATTATGGAATACGTCTTTCTCAAGCTGTGAAAAGCCGTTGACTTTCAGCAGTTGCTGTGATAGACTTTATTCCAGTGATCAGGTTTCAGATACTCGCGAGGGCTGAGACCGAGGGAGGACCCGAGGGCCCTCCTTTTTACTTTAATAGAAATTTTTTACTTTATATAGAAAAGCGGAGGGAAAACTGCCATGTCAAAACCATTTCTTACATACGATGACCAGATCAAAAAGCTGACTGCCGATAAACAGATGAAGATTGCTGATCCTGCATACGCCAAAACAGTTCTAAAAGACATAGGCTATTTCTCCCTGATCGGAGGTTATAAAACTCCGTTCATCAATCCCATGACTCGTGTCTATCAGAATGACACTTCTTTTGAAGACGTTCTCGCCCTGTACCAGTTTGACCTTTCCCTCCGGGAACTTGTATTTAAGTATCTTTGCCAGATCGAGTGCAAGATCCGGCAGCTTGCATCATACGCCTTCTGCAGCAAACACGGAGAAAATCAGAGCGCTTATTTAGATCCAAATAATTATAATAATACAAAAAAGAATGCAGCAGATATTGCCCGGCTGATCCAACTTCTGGATTATCATGCCAACAAAAATAAAGAACACAAATACGTTCTTCACCAACGGATTGTCTATCACAATGTACCCCTTTGGGTGCTTGTGAACACACTCACTTACGGGCAAATCTCCAAATTTTATGCGTTGCTTCCATTTCAGATGCAAAGCAATATCAGCAGGGAATTTCCAAATGTAAATGAAAAAAGCTTAGCGCAATACTTAAAGATACTCACCCTTTTTCGCAATGTCTGTGCTCACAATGAACGTCTGTATTCGTTCCGGATACAGATTGACTTTCCGGATACTCCATTGCACGAGAGACTTGGCATACCTAAAAAGGGAAATCAATACCGTTCGGGGAAACGTGATCTGTTTGGGCTAGTGATCGCCTTTCGCTATCTGTTGCCAAAACAAAGTTTCCTTGTGTTTAAACAATCTCTGATCCGCATTCTGTTATGAAGTGACTTTTGTCAAGAAGTAAATTTGCATTTCACAAACTTTTTCTTTCCCTCCGACAAATCCC
>CANPXP010000083.1 GCA_947586255.1 uncultured Lachnospiraceae bacterium
CTCCCCGTCCTGCAGGCGCACCAGCGCCTCGAGCGAGACGATGCGCTTTTCCAGAATGGAATAGATCGGCTGGTAGTAGACCTGAAACGACTTCTCGCGGATCGCCCGCAGCACTGCCATCTCCACCTTCGTCCTGCGGCGGTACTGTGCGACCAGCGAGGGATCCGCCTCGATCACGGCGCGGTTCCCCTCCTCCGCCACACGCTCCAGAAGGAACTGGCGCATACCGAGGAACTCCGGGATCGACTGAAAGTCGTCCGGATAGTGCTGCTCCACCATGTTCATGTTCAGCACGATCTGATTCTCCTGCACCTCCCACTCCCGGTCAAAACGCTCCAGTATCTCCCTGCGCAGCACCTTCGCGTGCTCCGGCGTGCTGGTGATCACGATAAAGGTATCGCCCGAGGTGCGGAACACATGGAACTTTCCGCAGAGCCGGAACAGATACTGCCCCACGTCCTGCAGGATCAGGTCACGGTTCTTCATGCCGAAGACCGTGTGGATGTGGTAAAATTTGCACAGGTGCACCGTCAGCACGGTATGCTTTGTATTGTGGTTCAGCATGTTCTTCATCTGAAGAAGAAACGCGCTCTCGTTCCCCACTCCCGTGACCGGATCCAGCATATCGCTCGGGTTCTGCATCGCAAGATACAGCATGAGAAGCACGACCGCGTTTCCGACGCTCGTCAGCAGCAGGCCGCGCACATGGAACTGGATGATAATCATGCAGATCGCGACCGCCGTGTACATCGCGATGATCACTTTCGTCCGCAGCGTCACGATCCGGTACTTTCCGGCGACAAGCAGCACATTCAGCACAAAATAGTAGATGATGTAGGCATACCCCGCATTCGCGCCGAATCCCTGAAAATAGAAGCCGTTCTCAAAATAATAGAAAAACCCGGTCAGCGGCGTCAGAAGCAGCATCAGCAGAAACAGCGCAAAAGGCACCGTGCCGAGCAACAGCGCAGCGCGTCTCGCCCGGTCCCGGTACTCACAGACGACCATAAAATATAAAAACAGGATGTACGACGCGAGCCCCTCGAGCAGAAAAAAGGCAAACGCCAGGACTTCATTCACCAGCTGGGGAATGATCATGGCATTTGCCAGCCCGATGCATGACAAAATATTTGCGCAGCACTCCGCTATGCAAATCCCGAGAAGCATTCCGAAAATCTTCGTCTTATCCACCGGAAACTGGCGGATAAATATGAAATGCAACAGTATGATGATCATGATCAAAAGCGATGCGATCTCAAAATCATAATTATACTGCACTCTTGTCTTCCTCCTGCGCTTCCTTTGCCTCAATGATCGCTTCGTTGAGCTGAAGCATCTTCGCGTCCAGCATGGACACGATACCGGAGCACTCCCTTAAATCCCGGCTGATATAATCCGGCGCGTTCCCCTCGAACTTATAATAGATCTTGTGCTCAAGGCTCGCCCAGAAGTCCATCGCCATCGTGCGGATCTGGATCTCCACCTTCGTCTCGATCGTCCGGTCGGACAGAAAGATCGGGACCGTCATCAGCATATGGTAGCTCTTGTACCCGCTGTCCTTCGGATGCTTGATGTAGTCCTTGACCGAGAGCACGGTCAGGTCATTCTGCTTGCCGATCATCTCCGCGAGCTTATAGATATCAGAGGTAAACGAACACACAATACGGATGCCGGCGATATCGTTGACGTATTTTACCATATTGTCGATCGACGCCTCATATCCGTTGCGGCGCAGCTTTTTCACAATACTCTCCGGCGTCTTGATCCTTGACTTGATATACTCGATCGGGTTGTACTGGTGTACCTGCTGAAACTCATCATTCAGAATCTCTACCTTCGTCCGGACCTCCTTCAGTGCCGAGTTATATAAAAAAGTGATCGTATTCCAGCTGTCCACGCCCTCCCCCAGCGAGACTTCCCTTAACTTGATCGTTTTGTCCATACGCTCCCTCCAGACATATTTCCCCTTATGAAAAGCGCCACATCAACCGACGCTCCCATACAATCTGATTATAGCACATTTTACAGATATTTGGGGATTTTTTTAAAAAATTCATGCATTTTTGTCAATTTTTTAATCTTCCTCAAGAACCTGCATTTCCAGAAAATCAAATGCAATCTCCTCCACGAAGCAGTCCTGTCCGAAGCGCGTCTTCGCATGGCGCTTAAACTCATTGATATTCTTGTCCAGCCAGATCGGCTTTCCCAGATCGAACGCATAGCACGCCTCCTCAAGCGCGCGGAACACCTTGTGCGTGCGCGTGTCGTCCGTCTCATCCGTAACCGTCATATCCTGCAGCAGCCGGTTCTCATACATCTTCTTAAACCAGATTCGCATCCCAATCTCCCATCTGTCCGTCAGGCATCCGCATCCCGTCCCGGGCCGGACGCCATCCTCTCCTTCATCCACGCTCCGCCGTGCCTGTCCCCGCAGCCCTGCGCTGCCGGTTCGCCTCATACAAAAAGAGCGCCGCCGACACCGCCGCGTTCAGCGACTCGACCTGTCCCTCCATCGGAATCCGGATACGGTCATCCGCAAGCGCCGCCGCTTCCTCTGTCAGGCCGCCCCCCTCATTCCCGATCAGAAACGCGCTCGCGCCGCGATAGCACGGCCCGTCATACAGCATTTTTCCCCCGAGATGAGCGGCGTATACATGTACGCCCTGCGCCTGCAGCTCCCGTATCACCGGGGCAAGCTCCTCTGCGATATAAAACGGCACGCGGTAAATGCTCCCCATCGTGGAGCGGATCGTCTTCGGATTGAACAGATCCGCCGTCGTCCGGTTCACGATCACGCCCGTGGCGCCCGCCCCCTCTGCGGCGCGCAGCATTGTGCCCAGGTTCCCCGGATCCTGGATATTCTCCAGAAGCAGCAGCAGCGTCCGCTCCCCGCGCAGCAAATCCGTCAGCCCATAGCGCGGCATCCGCACGATGCAGAGGATCCCCTGCGGCGTCTGCGTGTCCGAAACCGCCCGGAATACCGCGTCCGAGACCACCTCATAGGCCCGCCCCGCAAGCAGC
>CANPXP010000084.1 GCA_947586255.1 uncultured Lachnospiraceae bacterium
TTATTCATCAGATATGAATTTGTAACTTATTAACTATATAGCTCTTGTGGCTATATCATTATTATACTAGGAGGAAACAACGATGCAGTCTTACCAGGAAATGTCAAAAGAAGAATTGTTAAAGGAGAGGGACGCGCTTGAGGCGGAGTACAAACGGTTCCAGAAGCGCGGCCTCCAGCTGGATATGTCCCGTGGAAAGCCTTCCCAGGAGCAGCTGGACCTGTCGATGGGGATGATGGATGTGCTGTCCTCCTATTCGGATCTCGCTTGCGAGGATGGCACGGACTGCCGCAACTACGGCGTGCTCGACGGGATTCACGAGGCGAAGGTGCTGATCGGGGATATGATCGAGTGCAATCCGGACAACATCATCATATACGGCAATTCCAGTCTGAATATCATGTACGATACGATCTCGCGTTCCATGACGCACGGCGTCATGGGCAATACACCGTGGTGCAAGCTGGATAAGGTAAAATTCCTGTGTCCGGTGCCGGGGTATGACAGGCATTTTGCGATCACGGAATATTTTGGCATTGAGATGATCAATGTGCCGATGCTTCCGACCGGGCCGGATATGGATATGGTGGAGGAGCTTGTCGCAAAGGATGATGCGATCAAGGGGATCTGGTGCGTGCCGAAGTATTCCAACCCGCAGGGCATCACCTACTCGGACGAGACGGTGCGCCGCTTTGCGCGCCTGAAGCCGGCGGCAAAGGATTTCCGCATCTACTGGGACAACGCGTACTGCGTGCACCATCTGTATGATATCGACCAGGATCATCTCATCGAGATCATGGCGGAGTGCAAGCGCGCGGGCAATCCGGATCTGGTATACAAGTTCTGCTCGACGAGCAAGATCAGCTTCCCGGGCTCCGGCGTGGCAGCGATCGCGACCTCGGCGAACAACCTGGAGGATATCCGGAAGCAGCTGCGGATCCAGACCATCGGGCATGACAAGGTGAACCAGCTGCGCCATGTGCGCTTCTTTAAGGATGTGCACGGCATCACGGAGCACATGAGAAAGCATGCGGCGTCCATGCGTCCGAAGTTTGAGATGATCCTGGATACTTTCGACCGGGAGCTGAAGGAGCTGGGCGTGGGGAGCTGGTACAGCCCGAAGGGCGGTTATTTTATCACGTATGAGACGCTGGAGGGCTGTGCGAAAAATGTGGTCGCAAAGGCGAAGAAGGCGGGCGTGGTTATGACGCCGGCAGGCGCGCCGTTCCCGTATGGCAGGGATCCGAAGGATTCCGTGATCCGTATTTCCCCGTCCTATCCGAGCCTGGAGGATCTGACGACGGCGACGCAGATTTTTGTGGTCTGCGTAAAGCTTGCGAGCATTGAAAAGCTTTTGGAGGAAAAATAAAAGGATTGCCGCAAACGCATCCTTTCACAGCTGGTTACATACAAAATGCACAGGAAACGCCTTGGCTGATTCCTGTGCATTTTGTATGTAAAAATGGATTCTGAATGTCTGATGACAGTCCCTTTTCGATTGGGAACGATCCTATGCCTGCGTCTGTGCGGCTTCCGCGACCTCGCTGCCCTTCTTCCACTGGTCAAACTTCTCATGTACGGCATCATAGGTGCGCTGCGAGATATCCGGAAGATCCTTGCCCCAGGACTTCGTCGCCTGCTTAAAGCCCTTGTCGAACGCTGCGAGCAGTTCATCCGCCTTGTCCGGATCATCGCCGGAGAGCGCTTTTGCAAAATCCAGGATGCGGTCAGAGGTCTGCTCTACGCCCCAGTAGCCGTCCTCCGCGATATCCGCCTGCGCCTGTGCCCTGGTAGCGGCGTCTACTGTGAAGTTGCCCTTTGCGAGGAAGCTCCACATGGAATCCGCGTTCCCGATCGCTTCTCCCTGCTTTGTCATCATCTTCTCAACGAGAGAGCGGAGCTGCTCGGTGCGCTGTGCCATATCCGCCTTCATCTTCTCAACGATCGCGGAGTTCGATTTCTTTGTCACGGTGCTGTCGGACGCAGAGGATGAGCTCTTCTCATAAACTGCGCCGGCTTCGTTCTTCTTCGCCGCGTCCTGCGTCTGCTCCGCGGTCTTTTTCGCTGCATCCTCCGTCTTCGCGGCGGAAGAGTAGTATGTGCTCTGCTGATTTGTGTTGCCTATTGCATTGATTGCCATGTTTCATTCCTCCATTCCTTTGGATCAGTTGATTGTGATCGGTGCGGCATCCCTGCCTTCGCGTGTCAGAATTGACACAATTTTCCTATTAGTTATATCGTCAGTATAGCACAGAATAATTAGAGGGGCAATTGACAAATTTTGTAACAGTGAATTGACCTTTAGCGGAAGACGTGGTATAATGCATATTGTATACAGAATACATGAAAAACAGAACGAAAAAGGGGAGACGAGGGGAACATGAGAGAGATTGCGGTGAAGGCGCTTGCAAAGATCAACCTGGGCCTTGATGTGGTCAGAAGGCGCGAGGACGGGTACCATGAGGTGCGGATGGTGATGCAGACGATTCACCTGTTCGACCGTCTTGAGATCGAAAGGACGCACACGGGAAGGATCGAGATACAGACGAATCTGCCGTTTTTGCCGACGAATGAGAATAATCTGGCCTGCAAGGCGGCAAAGCTGTTAGTGGATGAGTTCCGGATCCGGGACGGGATCCGCGTAAGGCTGCGCAAGCATATTCCGGTTGCGGCGGGTATGGCGGGCGGGAGCACCGATGCGGCGGCGGTGCTTTACGGCATGAACCGCATGTTCGGGCTGGGGCTTACGAGGGAGGAGCTGATGAAGCGCGGCGTGAAGCTCGGCGCCGACGTTCCTTACTGTATCATGAGGGGGACAGCCCTCGCGGAGGGAATCGGTGAGGAGCTCACGGCGCTGCCGC
>CANPXP010000085.1 GCA_947586255.1 uncultured Lachnospiraceae bacterium
GTGCCGGAGGAGGTGTCCGCGGCGGACATAGCGGGACGCATGGATCTGCGGGGCCTGCAGATGGTGACCATAGACGGCGAGGACGCGAAGGACCTGGACGACGCGGTGAGCCTGGAGCTCGACGAGGCCGGGCTGTATCATCTGGGCGTGCACATCGCCGACGTGGCGAACTACGTGCAGGAGAATTCGGCGCTCGACCGGGAGGCGCTTGCGCGGGGCACCAGCGTGTACCTGGCGGATCGCGTGATCCCCATGCTGCCCCACAGGCTGTCGAACGGGATCTGCTCCCTGAATCAGGGCGTGGACCGGCTGGCCCTGAGCTGTCTGATGACGATAGACGAACGGGGCGAGGTGACGGACTATCAGATCGCGGAGACGGTGATCCGGGTGGACCGCAGAATGTCTTACACCTCCGTGCGCAAAATCCTGGAGGATCAAGACGAGGCGGAGCGGCGGGAATATGAGGCGCTTGTGCCGATGTTCGAGAGGATGGCAAAGCTGGCGGATATTCTGCGGGACAGACGCCACAGGCGCGGCGCCATAGACTTTGACTTCGCGGAGAGCAAAATCATACTGGACGAAGACGGCAGACCCGTGGAGATCAAGCCGTATGAGCGCAATGTGGCGACGAAACTCATAGAGGATTTCATGCTGATCGCCAACGAGACGGTGGCGCAGCACTTCTTCTGGCTGGAGCTGCCCTTCGTCTATCGCACCCACGAGAAGCCCGATCCCGATCAGATCATGCGGCTGGCCGCCTTCGTCCGCAATTTCGGTTATCCCATCAAGCTGACGGGCGGGGAGGTTCACCCGAAGGAGCTGCAGAAGCTGTTGGACAGAGTGGCGGATACCGACGAGGAGCCGCTGATCAGCCGCCTTACCCTGCGCAGCATGAAGCGGGCAGGGTACACAGTGGACTGTACGGGGCACTTCGGGCTGGCGTGCCGGTATTACTGTCATTTTACCTCGCCGATCAGGCGCTATCCCGATCTGCAGATCCACCGCATCATCAAGGAACAGCTGCGGGGCAGACTGCGGGAGGAACGCATCGAGCACTATACACAGCGGCTGCCCAGCGTGGCGGAGCACGCTTCCAAAATGGAGAGGCGCGCGCAGGAGGCGGAGCGGGAGACCGTGAAGCTGAAGAAGGCGCAGTATATGGAGGAGCACATCGGGGAAATCTATGAGGGTGTGATCTCCGGCATCACCCGGCGCGGCCTTTACGTGGAGCTTCCGAACACGGTGGAGGGGCTGATATCGGTGGCGACGCTGGAGGGAGACTACTATTATTATGAGGAGGCTTCCTACGAGATGGTGGGAAGAGACACGGGCAGGACTTTCCGGCTCGGAGAGCGCGTGACCGTGCAGGTCAGGGATGTGGACAGAGGCTTGCGGACGGTGGATTTCACGCTGTGTGAGGGAGAATAAATGCAGATGCCGCAGGGCGTGAGAGCGGCATAGTGCCGGGCGCTGTGAAGGAAGGTGAGAATATGGCAAAAGAGGCTATGAAGCTGGTGGCCAACAATAAGAAGGCCTATCATGATTTTTTTATAGAAGACAAGTACGAGGCGGGACTGGAACTGCACGGCACGGAGGTGAAATCCCTGCGCATGGGCAAGTGCAGTGTCAGGGAGGCGTTCGTGCGGATCGAGAACGGGGAGGCCTACGTCTACGGTATGAATATCAGTCCTTATGAAAAAGGCAATATCTTCAACAAAGATCCCCTGCGCGTGCGCAAACTCCTGCTTCACAAGTACGAGATCAACAAACTCGCGGGCAAGATGGCCGAGCAGGGCTACACCGTCGTTCCGCTGCAGGTCTACTTCAAGGACGGGCGGGCCAAGGTGGAGATCGGCCTCGCCAAGGGCAAAAAACTCTACGACAAGAGACAGGACATCGCGAAGAAGGATCTGCGCAGAGAGCACGAGCGGGAGTTCAAGATCAAGAACCTGTAGGCATGTGCCGAACGGTATTTTTAAGAAATTTTTTAAAGAAAAACAGTGACCGAAAAGGCGCGCTGTGTTATAATATAAATATAAATACGGGCCAGTCAAGGTTTCGACAGGGGTCTTGCAGCTGGAGAAGCTATCCGCAGGCGATGCGTCAAATCGCAAAATTAAACACAAACGCTGAAGACAATTTAGCATACGCTGCCTAAGGGCAGCTGTCCGCCTTAGTGCACCTGCACATTAAGAATCGGGCATCGACTATGCAGGAAACGACGCGGAGGACGTCTCTAATCCGCGGGCGTATCAGAGGCTACTGAGCACAGCGGGGTGTCTGCCTCCTGCTGTGTGAGGGAATGAGGAGCAATCCGCAATGACAGAATATGATAGTAGAAGGACAGGGAATGGGCTTTTGGACACGGGTTCGACTCCCGTCTGGTCCACTCAATCTCACAGGATTTGCCGAGGTTCCGAATGCTGAAACCATAAACGCGGCTGATCCATACAAAGAAAAGAGAACTTCAGGGTAATTTGAGGTTCTTTTTTTATGCAAAAAGCACGTTTTATTCACAGTGTTCCCCCTGTGAAAAAACACTTGCTATTTTCACAGGGGGGGGAGTATAATTAAGTGATTAGATAATATGAAGTGACCTCACATTTGCAGCAACGTGGATTTACCCGTATAATTCATGTTGAAGCAAAAAACAAG
>CANPXP010000086.1 GCA_947586255.1 uncultured Lachnospiraceae bacterium
CTGCTGGCGGACTCGACCAAGGCGATCGAAGCGCTCGCGGGCGAGAAGCTGCCGGAGGGCTTCAGGCTCAAGGTGATCGAGAATGATCCCGCCTACACGGCGACCATGGTTCTTCCCGATCTGGTCGGACGGGAGCTTACGGACGAGGAAGTCGAGGCGGCAGCCGGCGGAGTGGAAATCGAGGCGGCAGCCGGCGGAGCCACTATCATGGATCTTGATTACTACTTGATTACCGGTCCTCGTCCTGGAGACGAAATTATGAAATGGTTTCGCGCATCCCATGGTATCACATAATAGAAAAATTTAAAAAGTTGCAAAAATCTATTATAAAGGATCGCGATATGGAAATCAAATGTGATTTATATCTGGATAAACTGATCAAACTCCTGATATGTGAGTACAGCGGGGCTTGCCGGTGAAACGGCAGGCTCCGTTTTTTGATGAACCGGCGAAAAGCTTCGGCGGGTAAGTTTTTTTATTTCATGCAACTAATTGGGCCGTTTCCTCATCTAATGGGTGTAAGGGGCGGAAGGCACGGCACGGAAGCGCTCCGGAACAGGGGAAAAGATGAGAGATCTGATCAAAAGAGCAAAGGGCGGGGACGCGGAGGCGTTCATCCGGCTGATGGAGGACAATAAGGAAAGCATGAAGCGCATAGCCTTCGCTTACTTAAGGAGCGAAGAAGATGTGGCGGATGTCCTGCAGGAGACGATTCTGGATGCGTTCGAGCATATTCATACGCTGCGAAAACCGGAGTATTTCAGAACGTGGCTTGTGCGCATCCTGCTCAATAACTGCGCGGCAGTCTGCAGGCAGAGCAGGAGGCAGCAGGTCTGTGACATGAGCGGGGAAGAGTACGAAGGGTATATAGCCGGAGACAGACTGCGGAGTATGGAGGCGCAGAGCAATCTGGAATTTCTGGATCTGCTCAGGATGCTGCCGGAGGAGAGCCGCATGGTTTTTCAGCTCTACTACGGAGAGCAGTACGGCATTTCGCAGATTGCGGAGATTTTAAAAATCAGTGAAAATACGGTGAAAAGCAGACTGCGGCGGGGCAGGGAGCGGCTGCGAAAGATGCTGTGAGCGGAAGCCGGAAGAGACGGTGAAGCGGCGCGTGAAACAGGGTAAGGAAATGAAGGGAGCCACTATGGAGAAAAGATATACAGATGCGGAGCTGAGAGAGATTCTCGGGGCGGGATTGGATGTAAGCCCACTGATCGAAAGGAAGATACAGGAGGCCTACGACGAGATTCGGGGCAGAGTCGCCGGACGTGAAGATGAATGCAAGAGGCACGGCAGAGAGGGCGGCGTTGTTCGGCGGCGGGCAGCGGCGGGTTTCGGCGCGGCGGCAGCAGTCTTCCTGTTTACAGGGCTCTTTTGCGCGGCAAATCCGTCACTGGCGCGGGAGCTCCCCGTAGTCGGCGGCATTCTTGAAAAGCTGCAGGGATGGTTTATTTACGGCGGCATGCCTGAGGAAGAGATTGTTCCCCTAGCTGGAGGGCAGACGGAGGAGGATGCGCCGAAGCGATCGGCGGCTGACGGCGATTCCGCAGGCGGGAATGGGCAGGAGACGGGCACGGACGGACAGGATGACGGATTTTCAGACAGTGCGCCGCGATATCGGGCGGAGGATCAGGGGCTCGCTGTGACGCTTACAGAGTACTATGCCTCCAATCAGTCCGTTATGATCGGCGTGCGCGTGGAAAGCGAAGAGCCCTTCCCAACATTCGCTTCCATGCAGGACGAACCGCACAGGCAGATTCTGACGGTGTGGACCGAGGAGAGCTACGATTTCCGCGACGCCGGGGACGAGCGGATAAGCGGCGGACGGCAGATCGAGGGCAGGCTTGTGGACGCTCACACTTTCGAGGGCGTCATGCGGATCGACTACGACAGCATCCGGCTGGACAGCAGGAAATACGAGCAGGCATATGCGGAAGGCGAGGCGGCTGCCGCGGCCCGCGGGGAGACTTTCGAGGGCATCGAAGTGACGGAAGCAAACCGTGATGACTGGTTCGGGCAGTATGAGATTCCCGATGCGTTTCGGATGGAGCTTGCCATCACCGGATTCAAGGGCTACGTTGAGGGCGGAGATTACAAGGTCGCGGGCAGATGGCAGTTTGCGGAACCTATCGAAATCAAGCGAAGCGACGATGGCAGTTCGCTGTTTCGCATCGACGAGGCGAATGCGGCGGGCTGGGGGCTGGAGTCTGTGGAGATTTCTTCGGGCGAGGTGACGGTGCACATCATCTGTCCGCCTGAGGAGGCAGGATGGGCTGCGGTTCTGGACGGGAACGGCAGACCGCTGGAAAGTGGCGTCAATGCGGACCAGTTCGGCGCATACGGGCGGGACCTCTCCGAACTGACTGTCTATGTGTGTGACTTCGAGACATGGACGGACATTAAGAGCGAGGCGTACCGTGCGGGCGGAGAGAGCGGCAGGATGGACGAGGCGCTGTACAGGCAGCTTTTGGAGGAGCGGGCGAGATATAAGAAAGTGATCGAAATTTTTTTGGGAGAATGAAAAATAGGGCTTGCAAACGGGCATAATATATTGTATCTCAAGTTTTGAAGCAAAATCGGCGTAACCTTTATAAACACTGGGCTGCGCCGATTTCTCTGTATAGCGTAATGG
>CANPXP010000087.1 GCA_947586255.1 uncultured Lachnospiraceae bacterium
TTAAAAAACGCGGCGAAGCTCAATGAGATCGGGGAGAGCCTGGCCGCCGCCTCCGGCAGCGCGTTGTAGGCGGCGATCAGCCGTCGCTGCTCCTCCACCCGTTTCCGGTACTCTGCGTCCGGGGAGATATTCGGATTGTAATAGAACACCGTGAGCCGAAAGTGCGCGCGCAGATACTCCAGCACGTAACTGCTGCAGGGCGCGCAGCAGCTGTGCAGAAAGAGTGTCGGCGCTTCCCCTGCCGTCCTGCTCTCGTCTATGATTCTGTCCAGTTCTCTCTGATAATTTCTGACCGTGTTCATCGATCTTCCCCGCGCCGCCGCTATCGCCCGCGCTTCGCGATCGTCGCGATGTCGATCAGGGTCATGTCTCCCTGCGAAACCGCGTTCTCCAGGCTGGTCACAAGGGCGGCGGCGGTGTCCATCGCCGTGATGCAGTTGACCCCCGTCTCGATGGAGGTTCGGCGGATCAGGAAGCCGTCCCTGTTCTTGTCGCGGCCCTGGGTGGGCGTGTCGATCACGAGATCGATCTTGTGTCCCAGAATCAGGTCCATGACCGTCGGGGATTCCTGGTGAATCTTGTTGACCTTCCTCGCCTTGACGCCCGCCTCGTTCAGCGCGGCCGCCGTGCTTCTCGTCGCGTAGATGATATAGCCCAACTTCTCAAAGCGGCGCGCCACCTCGATGGCCTCCCCCTTGTCCGCGTCCTTGACGGTGATGATAATCTGCTTGTGCTTCGGCAGGTTGACGCCCGCGCCGAGAAAGGCCTTGTACAGCGCCTCATCGAAGGTTTTCGCGATGCCGAGGCACTCGCCCGTGGACTTCATCTCCGGGCCCAGGCTGATCTCCGCGCCCCGTATCTTTTCAAAGGAAAAGACAGGCATCTTGACCGCATAGTAGTCCGCCGGCGGCTGCAGGCCGGGCTCGTAGCCGAGCTCTCTGATCTTCCTGCCGATGATGACCTGCGTCGCCAGATCCACGATGGGAATTCCCGTCACCTTGCTGATATAGGGCACGGTGCGGGAGGAGCGGGGATTGACCTCGATGACGTACACCTCGTCTCCCATGGCGATAAACTGTATATTGATCAGACCGACCACGTGCAGTGCCTTCGCCAGCCTGCCGGAGTAGTCCGCTATGGTCTCCTTCACCCGCTCGCTGACCGTGGGCGCGGGATAGACCGAGATGCTGTCGCCGGAGTGCACGCCGGTGCGCTCGATGTGCTCCATAATGCCCGGAATCAGGATATCCGTGCCGTCGCACACCGCGTCCACCTCCAGCTCCTTGCCCTGCAGGTATTTGTCCACCAGGATCGGGTGATCCTGCTCGTAGCGGTTGATGACCGCCATGAACTCCTCGATCTCCTGATCCGAGATCGCGATCTGCATTCCCTGGCCGCCCAGCACGTAGGAAGGGCGCACCAGCACGGGGTAACCCAGCCTGTTCGCCACGGCCTTGGCCTCCTCCGCGGTGTAGACCGTGCCGCCGGCCGCTCTGGGAATCTGCGTCTGCTCCAGAATCTTGTCGAAAAGCTCTCTGTCCTCGGCGGCGTCCACATCCTCCGCCTTCGTGCCCAGAATCGGCACGCCCATCTTCATCAGGCTCTCGGTGAGTTTGATGGCGGTCTGCCCGCCGAACTGCACCACCGCGCCGTCGGGCTTCTCCACGTTGACGACATTCTCCACATCCTCCGGCGTCAGTGGTTCGAAGTAAAGCTTGTCCGCGATATCGAAGTCGGTGCTGACCGTCTCAGGATTGTTGTTGATGATGATGGTCTCATAGCCCTCTTTGGCAAAAGCCCAGGTGGCGTGCACGGAGCAGTAGTCGAACTCGATTCCCTGCCCGATGCGGATCGGCCCTGAGCCCAGGACCAGCACCTTCTTCGGCGGATGCGTCTCGGCCGCTTCCGTCTCGGAGCCGAACACGGAGTAATAATAGGGCGTGCTGGCGGCGAACTCCGCCGCGCAGGTGTCCACCATCTTGAAGGCCGCGACGATGCCGTTGTCATAGCGCATCTTCCTGATCTCCTCCTCGCTCCTGCCGGTAAGGCGCGCGATCACGTTGTCCGGGAACTCGATCCGCTTGGCCTCTTTTAACAATTCCACGGTGAGAGGCCCTCTCTCCAGCGCCGCCTCCATCTCCGTCAGTATCGCGATCTTATCGATGAACCAGTGGTCGATCATCGTGATCTCATGGATCGTATCATAGCCGACGCCCTTGCGCAGCGCCTCCGCGATGACATAGATGCGCTGGTCGTCCACAATCTGCAGGCGCTCCAGCAGTTCTTCCTTCGTAAGCGCCGAAAAGTCGTAGCTTCTGAGGCAGTCCACATGCTGCTCCAGCGAGCGGATCGCCTTCATCAGCGCCCCCTCGAAGCTGTCGCAGATGCTCATGACTTCGCCCGTGGCTTTCATCTGGGTGGTCAGCGTCCGCTTCGCCGTGATGAACTTGTCGAAGGGGAGGCGCGGAATCTTCACGACGCAGTAGTCCAGCGTCGGCTCAAAACTGGCGTAGGTCTTGCCCGTGATGGCATTCCTGATCTCGTCCAGCGTATAA
>CANPXP010000088.1 GCA_947586255.1 uncultured Lachnospiraceae bacterium
CATAAACGCCGCCGCGCTTCCCATGCTCATGCCGGAATAGAGCCATTCCCGGATCAGCGGGATCGTCCCGCCGCCGCAGGCGTAGAGCGGAACACCGATGGTGGCGGCCATCAGCACGCCGAAGCCTTCATTCGCCTCTCCAAAGAGAGCCGCGAATCTGTCCGCCGGAACATACCGCTGAAACAGCGCTGACAGCAGCACACCCACAAGAAACCATAGCCCGGTGGCTTTGATGTTTCTGCCGATGTTTTTGACAAGCCGCAGGAAAAGGTTCGGGTCGGTATCGTGATTATGAGGCCCGTCAAAGCCTGTAAAGTTGAAAAACGGTTTGTTCTTATAAAACACCCGCAGGAGGATACCCGCCATGCAGCCACAGACAAAGCAGGAAACGATCCGCACCGTTAAGGCGACACTTCCAAGCGCCGTGCTGTATATGATCAACTGGGGATTTAAGAGGATTGAACTCATCATAAATGCCGCAAGCCAGTCATCCCGGATGCCGCTTCTGGAGAAAGACGCCGCCAGCGGAATCGTGCCATACATGCACAGGGGAGACGCTATACCCAGAATGCTTGCGGGGATCACGCCCAGGATGCCCAGCTTTTTATCTCCCAGACTGCGGAACAGTCCGTGGATACGGTCTTTGACAAACACGGAGATGACCGAGCCCAGGACAATGCCAAGGGCGTAATAGAGAGCAATTTGCCGAAGCTGCACGGTAAAGTAATACCCTACATAGACAAATTCACGCCGCAGTACTTCCCCGATCTGTCCCAAAGCCGATCACCCCTTTCCTTTCTCCAGATTCCCAGACCATGCGTCGCCACTTTACGATACTATATAAATGAGCTAACAACCACTGATTGTATGGCGCTGTTTTACTCGTCCACGTTTTCCAACCGGTAGGTTCGGCTGCCAAGACCGATGGCTTCACCGGCTTCCAGAACGTGTTCCGCGTGCTGCCCTTCCATCCGGCGGACAAAACTCTCGTTGCCCTCTGCCTGATAGATCAGATCGACACAGGCCTGATCCAGCGCTACCGGATCGGCGGAAGCAAGAATACCGATATCGTGAATATCCGGTTCGGACGGGTTGCCGTCGCAGTCACAGTCGATTGAGAGACGGTTCATCACGTTGATAAAGAGGATATTGCCGTCCAGCGCATCCACCACCGATTTTCCGGCGTCCGCCATGGATTCCAGAAAAGCGTCCTGATCGCCGCCCCAGGGACTGGTGTGACTGTTTCCGGCGGTATGAATCAGGCATTTTCCTTCCTGAGAGCCGATGCCGATAGAGATATTTTTGATTGCTCCGCCGAAGCCCGCCATAGCGTGACCTTTGAAATGGGACAGTACCAAAAAGCCGTCAAAATCGCCAAAGTGTGCGCCCACATAATTCTCCGAAAGCTGCTGGCCGCCCTCTACAGGAAGAATCATGGATTCACCGTCCTCGTCCATAATGAGAAAGCCTTTGCCGAGATCGGTAAAACCGTGATCCTCCGCCACCTGATAGTGCATAGCCGTCTCGGAGCGGGAACCGCCGTAGGCTGTGTTGCACTCCACGATGGTGCCGTCCACCTGCTCCACCAGATCCCGAATCAGATCGGGGTCTAAGTAATTGCTGGCGGGCGGTTCGCCAGTGGAGAGTTTCACCGCGATATTGTCGCCGGTCAGCTCTACGCCCAGCGCCTCATAGACTTTCATCAGCCCTTCCGGGGAAATGTCCGTCGTCATATAAACCACAGAAACGTTGGCGTCTGTGCCGTCAGCGGGAACGTCGGTTTCTGTGCCGCTAGCAGAAACATTGGTTTCTGCGCTATCGTCCGGTATTTGAGAACTCTCACCGCTTTCGCTCTCACCGTCTGCGCTCTCGCTCTGCCCGGAATCAGAGAGAGATTCCGCAACATTGTGGCTCGTCCGGTCCGTTTCAGCATTTCCCACCGTACCAAAGCTACTGTTTCCGCAGGCAGCGAGGGAAAGCGGCAGGATAAAACTTAACAGCAACGCGACTATTTTCTTCATGTCGTATACCCCTTTCAAACTGTTTCTTGTTCTTTTTATGATTATGTTCATTATAATGGAATCGAAAACGGTATGGAAGTGTCTATCCGTTCACCAGTTCATACCAGAGGTTACAACTGTTTTACATCTGCTGTTCCCAAAACGCCACAGCGTCGTTTATCCAACCCTCGGCTACCGTTCCCGTCCCCAGCCCGAAGCCGTGGGGAAGGCCCTCATAGGCGTGAAACTCTGTCGGTATGCCCGCAGCGGACATCGCATCAAGTCTCCTCTGCATCGTGCGCCAGTTCGCAATGCCGTCACTTGTTCCGACGCAGACATAGGTGGGCGGGTCGTTTTTCTGCCATTCGCTGTGTCCCGTATACTGCATGACGATGCAGCCTGCCTGCGGCAGATCGTCGCCGCCGAAGTAGGCGGTACCGTAAGAACCCACATCCGCCGCCATCCGTGCGCCCGCCGAACCGCCCCACAGGGAATAGCAGTCGGTGTCCAC